>JAIRMH010000203.1 GCA_031258835.1 Tannerella sp. | reverse complement strand
GATCAACAAAAATTAAATCAATGGAATTGTCGGCTATTTCATTAGATAAAACATCCAATGAATCTCCATTGATTATTTTATGATTTTGATATTCAAATATTTTCATATCCTATATTTTTGTTTACACAAAGTTACCATGTTAATATGTATCTATGCGACTGCCATTTCATTTTATTTTATCTTGTGGTTTTTTTGAAAATGCAAGTAAACGGGGATTTCTTTTGCGTCCTTATTCTATCAGTTTCATCAAATATTGACCATATGGATTGTGAATCATAGGTTGAGCTATTTTTTTTAATATATCCGGATCAATCCATTTCTTGCGATATGCAATCTCCTCCAGACAAGCGATCTTCAATCCTTGCCGACGCTCTATCACCTCGACGAAATTAGAAGCTTCGGACAAGGCCTCATGAGTTCCGGTATCCAGCCAGGCAAATCCTCGGCCTAATATTTTAATTTTCAATGAATTATCATCAAGAAACACTTGATTAACCGCAGTAATTTCCAATTCGCCGCGGGCGGATGGTTTAATACGGCGCGCAACATCCAGCACTTTATTTGGATAAAAATAAAGGCCGACAACCGCATAATTTGACTTCGGGCGCTGCGGCTTCTCTTCAATACTAAGGATATTACCGTCATTATCGAAAGAGGCGACGCCATAACGCGCCGGATCGTTCACATAATAACCAAATACGGTTGCCTTGCGCTGTTTCACGTTTTCAACCGCATCTTTAAGCATCATCGAAAAACTCTGCCCGTAAAAAATATTATCACCCAGAACAAGGCAGACGTCATCGTCTCCCACAAAATCGGCGCCGATTATAAACGCCTGTGCCAACCCGTCGGGCGAAGGCTGTTCCGCATATTCAAAACGAACGCCAAAATCTTCCCCGCTACCGAGAAGACCGCGAAATCCCGGCAAATCACGAGGCGTTGAGATAATCAGTATTTCTCGTATATCCGCAAGCATCAGAACCGATATCGGATAATAAATCATCGGCTTGTCATAAACAGGAAGCATTTGCTTGGAAACACCTTTTGTTATCGGATATAAACGTGTGCCGGAGCCTCCGGCTAAAACTATTCCTTTCATCATATCTACTTTTTCATTCCATATGTTCTCTTCTAATGCGTATCTGAATAGCATTATGTACGGGCGTTTCATTTACAAAAACAAGATAACCGCCTCCCCCGGCGCCCGAAAGTTTCCAGCCCAATACCTGCGATTTATACGGTTCCAAGGCATTTCTGACATCTTCGGTAGCCATATTCGGAAACATCCTCAGTTGCGCTTCAAAACTTGCAACCGATGCACGCCCCCACCCTTCGATATCTTTACGAAGGATTGCGTTCCAACAGGCATCCGACGCCACACTCAATGCCATAGCGCCTTCCTTGTCGATAAACGTATCGGCAAGAACATCGAAATTTTCTATACGCGGATAAAGAGGGAGAAGCCAAAGCCGCTGCTCCAGCCACGACAACAGTCCATAATCTTTCACCCGGTCGATTTTCTCCGGCCAATAATTGTTATTATAAAAAAAACGATTCAATCCCGGCATGACAATTCCTAACGCATCTTGCGAACCGCTCACATATTTTGTCCCCGGAGGATTCTCAAAACAAAATAAAGTGCGGGCAAGTTTTTCCTTATCCCCTTCAGGAATATCCGTATGCCACAATTCAATCGCTTTCTTACGCGAACTCGTCGACATTCCGCTACGATCATTGAACTCATAATCCGGTTCAACGGAAATAGTGATGACCGAGCCAGGATAATATTTATTCACAAACGGCTGATCCAACCATCCTCCGGCCAAATCAATCCGATAAGGGACCAGACACTCTTTGCGCAACGCCGTGGTCGAACGCACGGGCAGTCCGCTGTGAGGAACACGCTCACTCACCACATAACAGATACCGAGTTCTTCACAGAATCGCTCTTTTGTCGGCGAATGGCCATCTCTGTTCACAAAAAAGATGTCCGGTTTTAACCGTTTCACATCGTCCGCAAAATCAAGAATCCCGCTTCCGCTATTTATCCATGCATCTTTGACCGCTTTCAATGCTTTTACCATATACAAGCGTTCCGCATCGGTATTTACCGTTCTACGCGCCTTCAATTCCTGAATCGTCTTATCGGAACCTATTCCTACATATAAATCTCCATATTGCGCAGCTTCTTCAAAAAATGCAACATGGCCACTGTGTAACATATCATAACATCCGCTCACAAAAACTTTTTTTTCCATACGCGTCCTAAATAATTAAGGGACAAAGATAATGCAAGTTGAGAGGAATACAAAAAAAGTCTGAATAAATTCATCGGCTTCGCGGCGCAAACATACGCGGACAAAGATAATGCAAGTTGAGAGGAATATAAAAAAAAGAGTTGAACTACTGTTTCCCGATATAAATTTTTTCGGCTAAATCTTTTCCATTTGTGTTTTTTTTGTACCTTTACCGGCGAATATTCACGAATAGTTAATCAATATTTATATGAAGACAACGATAGAAGAACGATGGGGGACGCATCCCAACGACGTAAAACATTATGACACAACACAACTAAGAAATGAGTTCTTAGTCGAAAAATTGTTTGGAACCGATGAAGTAATAATGGTTTATACCCACAATGACCGCTTGATTATCGGCGGGGCATTTCCGGTAAACGAAAGTCTGACGCTTGAAACGGTTGCGCTGATTCGTTCCGAATATTTTTGCGAACGGCGTGAAGCAGGTATTGTCTGTATAGAAAACGAAGGCGTTGTGTCTGTCGACGGGAAAGAGTTCGAGATGGCATACAAAGATACTTTATATGTCGGACGAGGCGCTAAAAATGTGATTTTCAAAAGTAAAGATACGACGAGACCTGCAAAATTTTATTTTGCCTCTTCGCCGGCGCATACGGCATATCCGACAGTAGCGATCACCGGCGAGATACGCCGAACACGTGAATTAGGCATTAAAACTTTATCCAATGAAAGAACATTGAACCAGTTGATACTTAACGAAATAGTGCCTTGCTGCCAACTACAGATGGGATTGACGGAGATTAAAGAAGGTAGCGTATGGAACACAATGCCTCCCCATACACATTCACGCAGAATGGAAGCCTATTTTTACTTCAAAATCCCCGAACTTCAGGCGGTATGCCATTTCATGGGACAACCTCAGGAAACAAGACACATCTTTATGGCAAACGAACAGGCGGTAATCTCGCCTTCGTGGTCTATCCATTCCGCCGCCGGGACAAGTAACTACTCTTTTATTTGGGCTATGTGCGGCGAAAATCTTGATTATGATGATATGGATACATTTACCGCAGATAAACTCCGCTAAAATGAATATTAATATTAATGTACGAGTAACATGAAGAAATATTTCTGTTTAATTTCAACCCTCGCCTGGTTGATTTCCTGTAATTCCGGCCTGAATATAACGGTAGAAAATCCAATCGACTTCGACCGCTCCGAAATGGTAGAGATATCTATAGAAAAATTAATGAATCTTCCTGCCGGAAAAGAGTATATCGTAACTGATCGACAGGGGGAAATCATTCCGTCGCAAATAACGTACGACGGCAAACTGATATTTCTAACAGACATAAAAGCGAAAGAAACACTCTCATATATGGTGAAAACAGGGGAACCGCAAATTTTCCTGCCAAAAGTATACGCCCGTTTCATCACCGAACGCAAAGATGATTTTGCATGGGAAAACGACCGCGTGGCATTCCGCATATATGGACCAGCCCTTATTAGTATCGACGGCCCAAGCAACGGGTTGGATTTTTGGTACAAACGAACGAACGACCTTATCATAGACAAATGGTACAAAGATGACCTGGCCGGAATCCGTTCTTATCACGATGATCATGGCGAAGGGCTTGATGATTATAAAGTAGGGCGCACGCTGGGAGGAGGTATGATGGCTCCGTTCGAAAATGACATGCTGACGCTAAACGAAAATTTTGTAAGTCAGGAAATTTTTGAAAACGGACCTTTACGCACAACTTTTAAATTGACGTATAAAAATATCTCTGTCGGCGAAAGAACGTTCAGCGAAAGCCGGACATTCTCAATTGACGCCGGAGCGCAACTGACAAAAGTAATACAGGAATACGGCGTCGAAGACTCATTAACCGTCGCTGCCGGACTGGTAAAGCGTATGAAAGACGACGATGCCTTCGCAGCCTATACGGAAAGGGGAACGGCAGCTATCATCTATGAAGAACCCGAAAATGAAAAGGCGGGAAAAGTATTTGTCGGCATGGTGTTTCCTAAAGGGTTGGAAAAAATTATATCCGACACATATACAATTACACACGATATAAACAAAAAAAAAGAAACACACTCCCATGTATTGGGCGTAACAACTTATTACCCAAACCAGCCTGTTACCTATTATACCGGATACGGATGGGAAAAATTCGGATTCCCCACACTTGACGCTTTCCAAAAGTATATTGAAGTTTTTTCATTATCAATCGAAGAACCCTTGATTATAAACATCTTATAATATCAAAATTTTATAACAATGAACAATCTATTTTCACTGAAAGGTAAAATCGCTTTAGTAACAGGAGCTTCTTACGGAATCGGATTCTCTATCGCAACAGCGCTTGCAGAAGCCGGAGCAAAAATCGTATTTAATGATTTAAAATCGGATCTGGTAGAAGATGCTATGGAAAAATATAAAGCCATAGGCGTTGACGCTCACGGATATGTATTCGACGTAACAGACGAAGAGATGGTAAATACGACAATCGCCCGGATAGAAAAAGAAATCGGTGCCATTGATATTCTTGTTAATAATGCCGGTATTATCAAACGCATACCCATGTGCGAAATGACAGCCGCCGACTTCCGTCAGGTGATCGACATTGACTTGAACGGCCCATTTATTGTAGCCAAAGCCGTAATTCCCTCTATGATAAAAAAAGGGCGCGGCAAAATTATTAACATCTGTTCTATGATGAGCGAACTTGGCCGGGAAACGGTTTCCGCTTACGCCGCCGCAAAGGGAGGGCTTAAGATGCTGACACGCAATATCGCATCGGAATTTGGCGAATATAATATACAATGCAACGGCATCGGACCGGGTTACATCGCAACGCCCCAAACTGCGCCTCTACGCGAGAAACAGGCCGACGGCTCACGTCATCCTTTCGACTCTTTCATCATTGCGAAAACGCCTGCTGCAAGATGGGGTACAACCGATGATCTTAAAGGCCCGGCCGTATTCCTTGCTTCCGACGCATCCAACTTCGTAAACGGACATATCCTTTATGTTGACGGCGGAATCCTCGCTTACATAGGGAAACAGCCTAAATAAAAAAAACAATGAAGAAAAAGGGCGTCTAAAAATTTTGGACGCCCTCTTTCTTTTTGAATTTATCCTGATACCTGCCCGAACGGTTTTCAAATGTATAATCCTACAAAAATGAATGATTTATGAGATGAATGAAAAAAATATGAGTATTTTCCTGCGCGAAAGAGAAAGTCAAATAATAACAAAAGGCAAGGATGCTTTCGATTTGACAGGTGGAAAACCGAGTTTAGCCGGCTCCGTCAGCCAGCGTGCGTGCGTATTCTGCGGGGCGCGCGTTGTGTTGTATCCTATTGCCGATGCCCTTCATTTAGTGCATGGTCCTATCGGATGCGCTTCCTATACTTGGGACATTCGGGGTTCTATGTCGTCAGGGCCGGAACTGCACAGAAACAGTTTTTCTACCGATCTGCGAGAGCGACACGTCATATTCGGAGGGGAAAAGCAATTGTACCAAGCCTTGCATGAACTTATCGACAAATACCGCCCTGAAGCGGCTTTTGTATATTCGACATGCATTGTCGGCGTGATTGGCGACGATGTGCCATCCGTGTGCCGACGTGTTTCATCGGAAAAAGCCATTCCCGTGATACCGGTTATGGCAGAGGGATTTCAAGGGACGAAAAAAGACGGCTACAAAATTGCGTGCGATGCGATGGCAAACCTTATCGGAACAGATAACTCCAAAGCAGTGTCGCCTGTAAGCATCAATATACTGGGCGATTTCAACCTGGCGGGAGAATTGTGGATATTAACCGAATACTACAAACGGATGGGCATACAAATTCTCGCTTCCATAACCGGCGACGGACGGGTGACGGACATACGGAACGCTCATCGCGCCGCCTTGAATGTCGTTCAATGCTCCGGTTCTATGATCCATTTGGCAAAGACGATGAAAGAAAAATACGACATTCCGTTCATTAAAGTTTCTTATTTCGGGATTGAAGATCTGTCGGATGCGCTTTACGAGGTAGCCAAATTTTTTGGCGACGAAACGATCCTTGAGAAAACGCGCGAATTAGTAACGAACGAATTGCGCCGGTTATTGCCCGCTCTCGAACCCTATAAGAGGGCTTTGCAGGGAACGATAGCCGCCGTATATGTAGGAGGAGCGTTCAAAGCGATCTCGTTAGTTAAGGCATTAAGGCTGATCGGCATAAAAACAATGATCGCCGGCACGCAGACCGGCAATACGGAGGATTACAAACTGTTAAAAGCGATCTGCGACGACGGATGTATTCTGGTAGATGATTCTAATCCGGTAGAACTTTCGGAATTTGTAAAACAAACGGGCGCAAACCTCTTCATCGGAGGTGTAAAGGAGCGTCCCATCGCATATAAAATGGGGATAGGTTTCTGCGACCATAATCACGAACGAAAACTTGCTCTTGCCGGATATGAAGGGATGCTCAATTTCGCCCGCGAAGTGTACAACACGGTGACAAGTCCTGTCTGGAAATTTGTAAAATGAATGAATTATAAATCTTTAACGGAATGGCAGATATGACAAGTACGACAGATATGACAGGTACGACAAAAGAAAGGCCTGCGAGTGGCAGTTTCTCTTCCTCCTGCAATGCCTGCAAACAGTGCGCGCCGTTGGGCGCTTGCGTAGCGTTCAAAGGTATTGAAGGCGTGTTGCCTATGTTGCACGGCTCACAAGGATGCGCCACGTATATACGACGTTACCTGATCAGTCATTTTCGTGAGCCGGTAGATATTGCTTCCTCCAATTTCAGCGAAGAGACAACGATCTTTGGGGGGAATAAAAATTTCAATACGGGCATCGACAATATTATCAGTCAGTATCATCCTTCCGTCATTGCAATTGCAAGCGTTTGCCTGAGCGAAACGATCGGCGAAGATGTGCAACGGTTAATCAACGAATATAAAGCGATTCATGCCCACGAAACAGATTTGCCGGCAATGATTTACGCTTCTACGCCCAGTTACTCCGGCACGCACTACGACGGATTCCACGAAGCGGTATGTGCGACCGTTAAATCGTTAGCATGCGTCGGAAACGAGACGGGAAAGCATATCAATTTGTTTTGCAATTTCATATCGCCGGAAGATATTCGCCATTTGAAAGAAATTACGAGCGATCACGAAATAGAAACGATGATATTCCCCGACTATTCCCAAACGTTAGACGGCGCTTCGTGGGACACTTATCATCGTATCCCCGAAGGCGGAACAAGCATTGCCGAATTGAAACGAAGCGCATCGGCCCTGGCCTCGGTGGAACTGGGATATATCCTGAATTCAGGCGGAAGGAATGGCAATATCAAAGATAACCGTCAGACGGAATCCGCCGGGGAATATTTGCAAAAAAAATTCGACGTGACCTGCCAAAGGACAGGTTTGCCCGTAGGTATCAATGAAACGGATAAATTTTTCAATTTGCTTTCTGTAATTTCAGGAAAACAAACGCCTCAAAAATATCGGGAACAACGCGGACGGCTAATTGACTTGTATATTGACGGACACAAATATGTTTCAAATAAACGCGCCGTCATTTATGGAGAAGAGGATTGGGTCGTCGCTATGGCTTCGTTTGCCGCCGAAATCGGCATCCGACCGATACTCTGCGCTTCCGGCGGTGAAAGTGGAAAATTAGAAGAGACGTTAAAAAAGATACTGAGCGATTTACATTCGCCGGATATGATGGTACGGCAGGGGATGACTTTCGGACAAATGGAAACGCTTATGGCCGACCTTAAACCCGATTTAATGATTGGCAACAGTAAAGGCTACTATATTGCTCGAAAGATGGATATACCCCTCATTCGTACCGGTTTTCCGATACACGACCGCATCGGGGCGGCGCACATGAAAATGCTGGGATACGAAGGCGCGACGATGTTGTTTGAACAAGTTGTAAATGCAATTCTGGAAGATCGGCAACGCAAGTCGCCGACAGGCTATCAATATATGTAATAAATTCGACGTAACGCCATTTCTCCCTGGATATATCATGTTTTGATGTCATAATATATTTCATAAATACGAAAAAAAACAAAATCAAAATGGTTTGCAAATCAGCTATATATAATCATAATTTAAATATTTAACAATAATTATAGCGCAAAATGTTATAAAAACGGCTATTTTTGCATCAAAAATACAAACACAAAGGTATGTTTTGCGAAAAGTACAAACGAGTTTGCTATGCCGACACGGATTTGACATTTCTGGTGAATATCAGTAATGTAATCAGTCACAGTCAGGATATTTACAAGGATCTGGAACGGGTATTGGAAGAGTTGTGCGAATATTTGAATGCCCAATACAGTATCATCACTATTGTTGACCGCTATTACGATCGGATAATGATTAATTCGGCTTTTGGGCTGACGGAGGAAGAGAAGAAAAAAGGTATTTACAAAATCGGCGAAGGCGTTGTCGGCGAAGTTGTCAGCACGGAACAGCCTATTGTCATCCCGGATATCGCCAAGAACGATAAATTCCTGAACCGGACGGGCATTACATTCCAAAATAATAAACCGGTAGCCTTTCTTTGCGTTCCCATCATCATTAAAAATGAAATAACGGGAACGCTAAGCGTACACAAAGAACACGCCGGCATAAGCGATTTTTCGCCGGAAATTAAGTTCCTCAATATCATTGGGATGCTGATCGGACGAAACATCTCTATACGCCGCAAACAAATTGAGGAACTTGACGAATTGCGCAAGGAAAATATGCGCCTTAAAGGAGTAAAACTGTTCAAGCCCGAAAACATCATTGGCAACACTTCGCTGATGAGCGACCTTTACAGCATGATAGAGAGGGTTTGCTCGACGAACACGACGGTAATGATACGCGGTGAGAGCGGTGTAGGCAAAGAACTTATCGCCGAAGCCATACATAACGCCAGTCCCCGCGCATCCAAACCCTTTGTGAAAGTAAACTGCTCCGCTTTGCCCGAAACTCTTATTGAAAGCGAACTCTTTGGGCACGAAAAGGGAGCTTTCACAGGAGCGAACGCCCAACATACCGGACGTTTCGAGATGGCAAACGAGGGAACTGTTTTCCTTGATGAAATAGGCGATGTACCTCTATCTATGCAGGTGAAACTGTTACGAGTGATACAACAGCGACAAATAGAGCGCGTTGGCGGTAATAAAACCATCGATATCGATGTTCGCATCATCACGGCCACCAATAGAAATCTGGAAAATATGATCAAGGAAGGCGCTTTCCGCGAAGATTTTTATTATCGAATTAATGTATTCCCCATATATGTGCCGGCTTTAAGGGAGAGGCGGGCGGACATCCCTATACTGATTGACCATTTCATCGACAAGCTGAACAAACGAAACGGGACGAAAATAAAACGAATCACAGGCGGCGCCCTGGATATGTTGATGGTTTATTCCTGGCCAGGTAACATTCGTGAACTGGAAAACGTCATCGAACGGGCGATGATCCTTACGACCGACGACGTGATACATTCATACAACTTGCCGCCAACGCTGCAGACCGGCTTCTCGTCCGATACCATCGACAAGGGGACGTTAAGTAATGTGCTGGACAAAGTAGAAAAACAGATGATTGTCGACGCCCTGATTTTGACAAGGGGCAACATGACGAAAGCATCCGTTCAACTGGGTATCACCGAGCGCATGATGGGATCGCGTATCTTTAAATATGGATTGAATCCTCATAACTATAAACAATTGTCAAATGAAAAATCCTGATGTAATCATCCGCAAATGCGTTTATGCGAATATAGATGATTTGAATGCCATTGGCATGCTGATAAACGCATATATCGAAGACGACATGGGTGGTGGGGAACCGCTTGTAAAACAGCAACAGTTGCGCTTGGCGGAAGCGCTTGGCCAACATCCGAAATCAATCGTCTTGCTGGCTTGTATCGGAGAGGTCAAGTGCGGCATGCTGGTAGCGTTCGAAAACTTTTCGACGTTCACAGTCAGCCCGATGATAAACATCCACGACGTGATCGTACTGAAAGAATACAGAGGGAATAACATCGGAAGACGTTTGCTGGATGCGGTTATAAACATCGCAAAAGAACGCCGCTGCAGCCGCATCACTCTCGAAGTAAGGAAAGATAATCAGGTCGCCCGACGCTTATATAAAAGCGTTGGTTTTGAAGCGCCGGTTCCGGAGATGTATTATTGGCGAAAAAATCTGATGGAATAAATATCCTGGAAAAAGAATGTCTGACATGGCGCGATTGCTCATTGCTAAAGGGTAATGACAAGAGCGTCAACCGCTTCGCGCCTGCCAATGACGGGGGTGTGCGCACGTTGTCATTGGCGATGGCTTTGGTCTTTGGATGTATTAGCAAAAAAACGGCTTTAGGATGCATTAGCAAAAAAAAGTAGGAGGAAACATCTTTCATCTCCTCCTACTCGATATCGTTTAAACCTCGATCGCGCTTAACGCCCGACTTTGCTTAAACTTTCAAAATACGACAAACTTGAACACTTTCCTGACACCGTCTTTCTGTGCGGAGAGGATATATGTTCCCCGTTGGAGTTGAATACGGCGACGGTCGTCGGACGAAACAACATGGAACAGGTGCATATTCTGCCCGCTCATAGATATTACGGTACAAACATAACCGTCAAGATTTTCCAGTCGAAGCGTTCCGTTCGCATACCACGCCTTCGGTTGAGCATCGGAGACGTCTTCAATGCCCGTCGGCGAAGTGGTGGTGAAGGCGGATATTACCGTATGTATCACATCCGCTTTGCCCTGTATTTCCCGTATGGATTCCACTTCCAATATATATGAAGTGGCAGGCGAGAGGTATTGCAGGGGAACGACAATATTGTTTACGCCGGCGCGAAGCATCACAAACGTGACGCTTCCGTCCGGCGTCACCTTCAACGTATAAACAGGGATAAGGCTAACGTCGTGCTTCGTATAAAGGTGAACCAGATAGTACGAAGCGTTGGCGTTCTTCGACAGGAAGAGTTGCGCGCTGTTTTGCGTAATATTGTCCACTTCCGTATTCTCGCGCGGAGCCGAAACCTGCACCGTACACGTGGCCGAATAAGCGCCTATGGCGACGCGAATGACGCTTGTGCCGGGAGCGAAGGCTATCACTGTACCGCTTGCCGTCACGTCGGCCACGTTCGGGTTCGAGGCGCTCCACGTCGTGGGTTGGCCGGCGAGGCCAGGAGAAGTCGTCACTTGTAACGTCGCCGTTTCGCCCTGCGTAAGCGTCAGCAACGACGTGTTCAGTTCAACGCTTTCGACCGTAGACGCAGGAATAGGCAAAACAGTAACCGTACACATGTCGACCTTACCCTTTGCTACGTCGCGGGCAATGATGACGGTCGTGCCGGCGCTTAAACTGCGTACCTCGCCCGTATTGCTGACGGTTGCTACGGACGGAACGCTCGACGACCATGTAACATTGAAATGCTGCGGAGCCGTAAGACCCAATGTAACCGTCTGTCCGGGGTAAAGCGTGAGCGAGTGCTGGTTCAACTCGAACGGGTTAGTCTCAACGGGGCTTGCTGCCTTCGTTGAGACAGCACAAGTGGCCGTGAAGCCGCCATCGGCGGTAGAGGCGATGATAACGGCCGTACCATCGGCAGAGAGCGCCGTGACAACGCCGGCGTTATTGACCGAGGCGACGCTCGGAGCGCTCGACGTCCAAGTCACCGTTTTGTTTGTAGCATCGGGCGGAGCGACGGTAGCCGTAAGCGCAAGCGTCTGGCCAACGGTCAGTTCGGCTGTCGTGTGGTTCAGCGTAACACCCGTTACGGGATGCGTAGCGACGCCCGGCTGGACAGCGACAGTCAGCGTCTTGGTAAGCACGTGGCCGTTAGAGTTGAATTTGAGTGTAAGCTCCGTCGATTCGGCAGGCGATCCGGCGGGGATAGTCTTCCGTGCGGCGACGACCAGTGTATCGCGCCAAATAAAAGCGTTTATCAGCGACTTGTTATAGCCATCGAGTACAGTAGTTACGATCGACGCCCGCATATTATCCGCATCGGCCACCTTGTCGATAAGGTCAAGGCTGTCCGTCGGATGCGCGCCACTCAGGGCGATGGCCGGGAAAGCCACGCCGGTGAACTCCGGTTGGTGCGTATCGGGGAAGACCGGCATAGCCGGGAACCAATAATGCTGTCTTAGCGGATGCTCGGAAATGATGTTACCGATGACACCCTGAGCGTCAGCGCGAGGCTGGCCGCCGTTCGGATTGACACGTAGAATCTTCCAGTTGTTGCGATGAGCAGGTACGCCGTTGATGGCATAGGTACCGATGGTGACGATCAACTCGCCCGTCCGGGGGTCTACGGCAAAAGCCGTTCCATACATGCTCCACGGATCGAATATCTCCTCTGAGAGGCGGGGCATGTCGCTTACGTCTAGTACGGTGTCCACGCGGTTGGCCTCAATATCGTAGCGGAAGATCACCATGCCATGAATTTCAACCAAAGGGTCTTGTTCGAGGACATTCGGATTCTTCCACATGATCGAGCCACCTTTCCAGTATAGTACGTTTTCCTGCGAACTGCCAGAGAAGGCGTCGGCCTGCCAGGCGCCGAAAGTAGCTGCCGTACCTTTGATGCTGTTCGGCAGAGTGACTACCTTACGTTCCAGCGTCCAGGGGTCGAGGCGCACAAAGTAGTTGGTCAGGTTTCCAGAATCAAAGTCTTCGTCCAAGTCACCGCTGGGCACCTGCCCGCTTGTTCCCAGCCAGAGGTAGCCGTCTTTAGACTGTGTCATGGTGACGTAATTATGGTCGTTCAAGGTGGTTTCCACTTGGCGGTTGGCAGCGATGATGACATGCAGGACGCCCTGCTGGAGGACAAAGACGCGTTCGCCGACGCGCTTCATGGTCGCTACTTGTCCTGTTAAATTTCCACTGCCACTCTGTATGGCGGTGAAGTCCTGACCCGGCAAAACGATGACGCGTTTTGGGTCAGGGTTGGGGTCAATCAGTGAATTCGCCACATGATTGCCAGGCACGTTGGGCAGTTCATCCAGATCGACGATGCGAATGCCGTTGGACGTTCCCACGTATCCCGTGTGCTCATCTACTCCGAGAAAGGATCGCCCTTCGCCGCCCATAACGGCAAAACTCTTGTGGAGTTCCAGCGTACGTGCATCGGCGACAGCAAAGCAAAATTGATTCTTAGAGACAATGTAAAACTTGTCGCCATAAATGGCGCCGTATTGTGCGACTGAGCCTAATGCATAGAGTGGTGTATGATTAGCATGTTTGAACGCGTCATAGTCTATACGTCCGTCATTATAGAGGAAATTTACGGAGCCTTCATTGTGGAAAGCCCAGTCTTCGTTGATAATAAAGACTCCGTCACTGTAGTCGGCACGGTTTACGGAGAGGTTAACCGAGACTTTGGTATTCAATTTGTTGTCTTTGGCCGTCGCCGTTAAGGTGGTTGTACCCGCCGTCAGCCCTTTGACGGTGATGCTGTCGGTATCCGGTTCTACCGTGATGGAGGCCACAGCAGGGTCAGCGACCGTCCACTCCAACTCCTTCCAGTTAGCATTGGCAGGTGTGACAACAGCCCGCAGACCTGCGGTATAGCCGAAGGTGACAGCCTGGTCAGACAGATCAATATCTTCTACGTGTACGTAAGGCTTGAGCGTCAGCATAAATTCCTTGACAAAAGGCTGTTTGTCGGCGCCATTGTCCTTGGCGGTGAGCTTCACAGTTATTTGCGTTTCTTCTGTAAAATCTTCGGCAAGGAAGGAGGCTTGGATATTGCCCGTGCTAAAAGGGGTAATGGCAACACGTGTGTCGGCACACTCCCAAGTTACTTCCTGCTCGGCATTTGCTTTTTCGGACAATACGGAGGCAACGAACTGATAGGTGGTGTCGGTAAAGAGTATACCGTTATCGGGAAAGGTCACTTTGATGTCGGTTACGACGACTTCGTCGCCTATGCCTTCGTCGCCATAAACGTCTTGCCATGCACCACTATGCGTGTTCCTCGCGACATATTCTATCACGTTTCCGCTCAGGTCTTTTTCGGGTAAGATCACGCCATCAGGCATCCCGTTCGAAAATGGCTCAGCGGGCAGGTGGCGGTGTGCCGCATTGCCGACCGTCACTTTATATATCCCCTCGTCATATTTTAGAGGAAGATCTTCCTCTGTTGCATCGAGGGCAAGGGTGATGTCGGAGTCCGGGTTTGGAGTCCATGTCGGCCCGCTTCCGTAGGGTTTCATAACACCCTGAAACACGTTGTAGCCGTTGGTATTGATATTATATACGTATACTGACGGGCTTGTGTCGGTTGCTCCCGGATCCAGCAGCACGCAATTGGTGAAAGTGACAGACTGTGTAGCCGGAAGATAGGCATCTCCTTTCATAACTGTCCGGCGAGTCGTAGCGTTGTTCACAAATGTACAGGACGTGAAATAAACATGGTAGGTAGCTTTATTAGAAGCTACAATCATCTGTACCCATGCCATCTCATTCCCCTCCGTCAGAAAAGCGCAGCCTTCAAAGGAAAGGTAGGAACCGGGTACAATGGTTTTTGAATCGTAGTAGTACACACTTGATTCTTTTGAAAAAAAAGGTTTAAACGTACAGTTAATCATCCGGGAAGAAGACGATATTAGATAAAGCCTTGTCTCCCAATGCACATTTTCCACTTGAACAGTAGCGCTTTTTAATTCGATATAAGAAGCCTTGTTGCCTTCTCCCATGGCATTAATAGTAACGCCATTCCCCCGGATGGTTACGGATTTTGTTATAGAAATTTTCGTTCCGGCGCCCGTGAGGGTAATCGTATCCACCGTTGTCCGATCGAAGGTCAAGATATCGCCGTCTTGCAACTGTGCAATTTCATACAGTAACGAGCCGGGAGTGTTCACATCAAGTGTTTCCGTTGTTACGATACGAGAGGCGGCCTGCGTATTCCCTGCCGCAAGAGAAAGGATAGCGCATAGCAACGCCATCCTGTTGATAAATATCCTTTTCATTATCTTTTGCTTCCTCCTTTATTTTCTTCGGTACAAGGGGCACAACGACAGTCCATGTACCGCGGCTCCCCATCGAACTGATACACGACGAAATTCGATTCGAACACAAATCCATGGACTTGCTGGTTTAGCAGGGGTTCGTAGGTAATGCCGAACTGCGCGGCGTCAGGGTCGTTGTCAAAGTCTGAACTCGGTATGGGCACACGTCGATTATCCGCCCGAAAATATCCCCAGAAACCGTTCTTAGTCCATCCGGCCTGCCAGTGCTGGTAGGCTTGGATATAACCGGTCAGGCTCCAATAATCGTAATCATAGGCAGGGTAACCGTATTCGACTCCGAAGGGATGCTCCAGAATACCGGTGTAGCGACTTTCGGTAGCAGCATTCTCAATGAGGGTGTTGACAAGAAGCATATCAGGTACAGCCACCTGTCCGTCTGCACAGTCGGGCGAATCAAAATACTGGAAGTCTACATAACCTTCTGTTCGAGCGCCTATAAGGTCGAAATCAAGCTCCACGCGGGAACAAAATGTTCCTTCCTCATACTGATTCACTCCGATGCCTCCTACCGTATGGCCGCTCTGCCCCGCGTACTGCAAGAGGACGGTAAGCCGCCGGTCGTTGTTGGCCACAGTGCGTAACATATCAATGCCGTGATGCAAAGTATTGGCATTCCAACGGTATCCCCATATAAAGACGCTGTCGATAGCTTTGTGGTCGGTCCACTTGATTATCAGATAGGCTGAATCTATCCTGAGGGTTGGATCAAGCTCCGAATCGTCTATCCAGCAGAAAATGTTGTCCGGATTAATATAGACGGTGTCCGTCGGCGCGTCAGTTACGGCAGTACGCGCTTGGCCTTCGGCAACCTTCTTGGTTAGATACTCGTGCGGATGTCCCTGCACTTTTACCACTCTCTGTTGGGCGCTCAAGCCTTGTGTGGCGAGCATCCCGGCGCTCAGTGTGAGCGCAGCTAAAAATTTAAACGTCTTTTTCATCTTTTGTTTCCTCCTTTACTTTCTTCGGTACAAGGGGCGCAACGGCAATCTATGTACCACGGCGTCCCATCGAAATACTGTACTATAAAGTCCCTTTTGAACACAAATCCGTGGACTTGCCGGTTCAGTAGAGGTTCGTACGTGACGCTGAACAGAGCGGCGTCGGGGTCGTTGTTGGGATCAGCGCTTGGTACAGGCACGCGCAGGTTGCCTGCCCGGTAGTATCCCCAAACACCATATTTATACCATCCGGCCTGCCAGTGTACATTAGGATCTTCATTGACAAGGTTCCAGAAATCGTAGTCATAGGCGGGATAGCCGTATTCGGCCCCAAAGGGATGCTTCAAGATACCAGTGTTTTCACTTTCGGAAGCAGCTTGTCCCGTGCGGGTATTGACAGGAATGTGAGGCGTGGTTACCTGTCCGTCCACGCAATCGGGCGTACTTCCGGAATAGATGAATCTTACGTTCGAGTCTGCTTCCGCACCATCAAGATCGAAGTTAAGCATCAGGCGGGAACAATCCAGTCCGTCCTGGTTCCAATTTAGTCCGATGCCTCCTACCGCATGGCCGCTCTTTCCAGTGTACTGCAAGAGAACGGTAAGTCGCCCATCGTTGTTGGCCACGGTGCGCAGCATATCAATGCCATGATACTGGACAAAAGATGAATCCCTATTACCAAACTGGTCATAATACACTATATAGGGATTCCAGCGGTATCCCCATACAAACAAGTTATCGATGGACTTGCCGTCGGTGAACTTAATCATCAGGTAGGCGGAATCGATCTGGGTGTCTGTCCTGAGCTTTGGCGCGTCAATCCAGCACTTGATGCTGTCCGAAACGATGTAAGTTGTATCCGTAGGCGCGGCGGATACTGCCGTTTTTGCAGTTCCTTCGGCTGCTTTTTTGGTTAATAACTCGTGCGGGTGTCCCTGCACTTTAACAACTCTCTGTTGGGCGCTCAAGCCCTGCGGGGCGAGCATCCCGGCGCTCACGAGAAGCGCAACGAAAAATCCTATTTGTTTTTTCATTTTGGATATATAAAAGAACCCATTGAATATATAAAAGAACTCATTCATAATTAATTAGCCATTATCTTAAACGTTTTCCGTTCGCCGGACTTATGAGCCACGAGAATATAAAATCCCGACGGCAGAGGGCAATGGATGGTTTCATCCGGCGATATGCTTTTGAAGGTTGCGATCGTTTGGCCGCTCGATGTGACGAGGCGGCAGTCAAAGCCGTCCAGACCATACAGATGCAGCGTATTACCGTAGAGGAAAACCTGCGCTTCGGGACGTTTTGCCGGTTCGGTATTCGACACGGTTGAGACAGTAACTTTGCAGGTAGCCGTTAATCCCCTGTCGGCAGTGGTGACGGTGATATTTGTCGTACCGGCAGTAAAGGCGACGACTGTCCCGTTGACCGTTACTTCGGCTATGGCAGGATTGGATGAACGCCACGTAACGGCTTTGTTCGTAGCGTTCTGCGGCGTTACGGTAGCGACGAGGCTCAGCGTTTCTCCCGGTTGCAGGCTGACCTGTGTGGTGGATAACGTAACGCCGGTGATGGCGATGGCGTCTCCCGGTTCGGAGTTCGTTTTTACAGTTACCCTGCAAGAGGCGGTGAAGCCGCCGGCGGCGGTAGTGGCGGTGACGGTCGTTTCGCCGGCGGCCGATGCCACGACAATACCACCGGTCATCACCTCTGCAACGGAGGGATTGGACGAATGCCACGCGACGGTTTTGTCGGTAGCGTTCTGCGGCGTTACATTAGCGGTAAGCGTCCACACATCGCCGGGCGTCAGCGTCAGTTGCGAGCGGTCGAGCGAAACGCCGGCGACGGCCACCGGTTGCTGACCGGGGTCGGGGTCGGTCGAATTTACCCGGACGGTGACTTGACAGGAAGCGATATTATATCCGTCGTTCGTGATGGCCTGTATGACGGCTGTCCCTGTTGCATGGGCGACGACGATTCCCGTGTTGCTAACCGTGGCTATCGCAGTAGCGCTGCTTTTCCATGTGATATTCCTGTTCGCAGCATTAGCGGGCGTAATATCGGCGGTCAGCGTCACGGTTTCACCCGGATGCAACTCTACCGAAGTACGATTCAGTGCAATATCTGAAACGAAAACCGGCACATTTGCATCGGCTCCCGTAATGTGAAGGTCTTCAACGCCGGCAATTTCGGTAGAGGTCTCTCCTATCCATCCGCAATATTGGTTTACGCCGGTATAGACTTTTACGAAATGGATACCCGGCAATTGTACGGGCGTCCCATTGTCATCGACCGCCCACTCGATGTTAAATCCGGAACGTGAGTCGTTGTTGGGATGATTATCGGCATATCCCCAATGGTACGCATAAAGCACATAATATAGACCTCGTCCGCTTTCGTCCATGTAGTTGTCGGCCAGTTTCGTTCCCCGAAAGGAAAGCGTTTCGCCTTCGATCCATTGCGGATAATAGGATTGATGGTTGTAGACGTTGCGGTAGACGTATCCCTCGCCATGTCCGTTGGTAGTCCAGCGGATATAGGTGAGGTCATTGATGTAGGGGTAATCAGGGTCTGGCGTTCGCTCTTTGTTTTCGTTGGGTTTGTAGTAGGTGATTTGGTAGTTGCGGACGGTTTGCGGCCTGCGATATTCGCTGCCGGCCAGTTCGTACCAAGGGTCGTCGGGCAGTCCGTTGTTGTTGACGTCGCGGGAGACCATGACGATACCCGGCTCGCAACTGCCACCCTCGCGCGAAGCCTCGCCGTTGGGATTGTCGTTGGCGTAGAAAGCGTTACCGAGTATGCGGAAATCATATTTGCCGGCTACGTTCATCACCTCGTGATCGAAGCCGAAAACGACATATCCGCCGTACCCGCCAAGCGTAATCATGCTTTCGTTATGATGCGTTCCGGCAATAAGTTCTTCCACCTTGCGATTCATGTCCGCCTGAGTATCGCCGGGCGCGTATTCGGGCATGGTATTGACGAATTGTCCCGGTGCCGGCATATAGTCGTACACCTTATGAATGTAGGGCGACTGCGCACGATTCGGCAAGCATAAAACGGCAAATATCCCGACAATCAATAAAAATCTAATCGTTATTTTCATTTTATATCGTTTTAAATTATATCCGTATAATTTAACGACCCCCACCCGTCGGGGCAATGAATTTTTCGGCAATCGGATTCGATTTCCGGTTCTTTGCGGCAAGCCGTGAAGCACAGACAAACACCAGCAATTAAACAACCTTCAAAAATAATGATTGGGATAAACGTAGACAGGAATCCGAAAAATCCTGTATTGGTTTGTCTCAAGCTTTATTCCTCGAAAGCTTCAAACTCATCTATGATTTCGGCAGGTCTTCTGACTTACTCTCGAACGAAACGCCTTCCCGATTTCTCAGTGGCTACGGATCTATTTCGCCGTTTTTTTCAAAAACAAGATGTAATTGAAAAAGAGCTTACAGCAGCGGGCCTGTTCAGGATTTGCACCTGATTCCCTTTTCAATGCGTCTTCCGGATAGGAATAGCATCACCAAAATCGCGACAAAGATAATGAAAATCTATCGGAAATAATCCAAATAAACGCTGAATTTTTATTCCATTAAAATTTCATTTGTGAAAGTTGCATGATCCGATAAAACCGGTTATCTTTGTCGTCATCTAAAAATTTAAAACAAAGGGATATGTCAAAAAGAATTATGATATTCTGCTTCTTGGCAATAGCAGTAAACGGATGGATGAGCGCTCAGAACTGGAGCAAAGAAGATTCGGTATGGCTTAGAAGTGTCATTGAAGGCAATGGAGAAATCAAAATAAATGAAGATACAAAAAAAGCGATCGAAGAAGGGCGTTTAATAGTGCCGCCATGGATGAAAAATTCTGAAAACGAGGTAGATAAAGTCGATATATTGAAGGATTTCGACAATGTAGGGAGACCTGATTCCGTTCGAATTCAAAGTGTTGACCCCTACTCTATGCCTCCGGCTGTTTTTGCGCTGTACGTATTATATATGAATAAGGTTGATTCGATAAATGCAAGTATGACTTGTTTACTTTCCGCCGAAGAACAGGAGAGCCTTGCGTCATTTCTACCTCCCGAAGCCCGAAGAGGCCTCTATGTATCAAGCACAACCGGCGGCATCGGCGGAATGAACTTCAACCATCTTTTAAGCATGGCGTTCAGCCCGTCATACAGAAGAAAAGCGTATAACTCCAAACATGCCATCGCATATAAAAATTATTATGACGCAGGAGTGATACCCTCAAAAGGCCTTACCGAACGCGAACGAAGGCAAATACGTCAGGATTTAAGGAATTTCAAAGTATCAAAAGAGGTGACAATCGGCATGAAAAGACATGGCATCGATGATTAAAACCGGATAGTCTGAAAATGCATCCGTAAAAAAACACAATCCTATCCATCGCTATATAACTTTTTTTTTATACTTTTGCGGGTCAATTTAACGCAAATTATATACAAAACGATGAATATATCTTTTAATTGGTTGAGGGATTATCTGTCATTCGACATGAACCCCGGCGAAACGGCATCAGCGCTCACTTCGACAGGTCTGGAAACAGGCGCTATAGAAGAGATACAGACGGTCAAAGGCGGTCTCGAAGGATTAGTCGCAGGCGAAGTGCTGACTTGTACGGAACACCCTGATTCCGACCACCTCCACCTTACTACCGTAAACATCGGCGCAGGTGAACCATTGCATATTGTATGCGGCGCTCCGAATGTCGCTGCCGGTCAAAAAGTGATTGTCGCTACAGTAGGAACAACCTTATACGATGGCGATAAAGAAATTAAAATCAAAAAAAGCAAAATCCGCGGACACGAATCCTTCGGCATGATTTGTGCTGAAGATGAGATAGGCATCGGAACAGATCATTCCGGCATTATTATACTCCCGGACGATGTGCCGGTCGGTACGCCGGCAAAGGAATATTATAAAATAGAAAATGATTTTGTCCTCGAAACGGATATCACCCCCAACCGCATTGACGGCGCATCGCATATCGGTGTAGCGCGCGATCTGGCGGCATACCTTAAACAGGCGGGAAAACGCTATGAGTTTAAAAAGCCGTCTGTTGATGCGTTCCATATCGACGACCCATCGCCGGCGATTTCCGTAGAAGTGAAAAACGCCGAAGCCTGTATCCGCTATTCGGGAGTAACAATCAAAGGGGTTACTGTCAAAGAAAGCCCGGACTGGATGAAAAACCGTTTAACGGCGATCGGATTACGCCCGATAAATAATGTAGTAGACATCACAAATTACGTTTTGCACGAACTGGGACAACCGCTACATGCTTTTGACGCCGAAAAAATAAAAGGCGGCAAAGTAGTCGTTGGTACGGTATCCGAAGGCACGAAATTTGTTACGCTCGACAACGTCGAGCGAACGCTGACCAACCAGGATCTGATGATTTGCAATGTCGACGAACCGATGTGTATCGGCGGCGTGTTCGGCGGCCTCGATTCCGGCGTTACGGAAAACACGAAAGATGTGTTCCTTGAATCAGCATGTTTCAATCCAACATGGATACGTAAGACGGCGCGCCGCTTCGGTCTCAACACCGATTCTTCTTTCCGTTTCGAACGCGGGCTTGATCCCAACGGGACTATTTACGTCCTTAAACGCGCCGCGCTATTAATACAGGAGCTTGCCGGAGGAAAAATAACCGGGGAGATTCAAGATGTTTATCCCGTTAAAATAGAACCGTTCAATGTGAATATCGCTTATAAAAAGATAAACGCGCTGGCCGGCAAGGAAATTCCGTCTGATACGATAAAAAGCATCTTGTCATCGTTAGAGATTGAGATAGCATCGGAAACGCCGGAGGGTTTGTCTTTGCGCGTCCCTGTTTACCGGTACGATGTACGACGTGAGGTAGACGTCATCGAGGATATACTGCGTATCTATGGATACAACAATATTGAATTTAGCGATCATATCCGTTCGACGCTAAGTTACCAGACGCCGACAGACAAAAGCTATAAGTTGGAAAACCTTATCTCCGAACAGCTATGCGGAGCCGGTTTTAACGAGATACTAAACAATTCCCTGACACGTTCAGCATATTATGACGATCTTTCGGCATATCCTGCGGCAAACTGCGTGATGCTCAGAAATCCTTTGAGCGCTGATCTTAATGTCATGCGCCAGACATTGCTTTTCGGCGGACTTCAAAGTGTGGAGTTTAACATAAAACACAAGAACAGGAACATCCGTTTCTTTGAATTTGGAAATTGCTATACATGCAATGAGGAGCGCCGGAAAGAAGGGGAAGCCCTTTCGGTATATAAAGAAGACTATCGCCTTGGGTTATGGATCTCCGGCAACCGTACCGAAAATAATTGGACGCATCCAAACGAAAAAACATCTGTTTTTGAACTCAAAGCGCACATCGAAAACATCATGCGGCGATTGGGTATAAATGTGGAGAAACTTGTATGGGATAATTCCGATAACGACATCTACAGCCCGGGGATGATCATCGCAACGCCGTCGGGACATAATATAGGAACATTCGGAATTGTCGGACGTAAAATACTGAAAAGTATGGATATCGAAAATGATGTCTTTTTTGCAGAACTTTCGTGGAATGTATTAATTAGAGAATCGAAAAAGCTCCGGATTACATCTGGCGATATCCCGAAATTCCCAGAGGCCAAAAGAGATCTTGCCTTATTGATCGATAAGAACGTCACGTTTGCCGACATAAAGAAAATCGCTTGGGAAAGCGAACGCAAACTGTTGAAAGATGTGATATTATTCGACGTATACGAAGGCAAAAACCTGACACCCGGCAAAAAATCTTACGCAGTAAGTTTTTGTTTGCAAGACAGGGAAAAAACACTCAACGACAGAGAAATAGATGCCATTATGTCGAAAATACAAAAAAAACTGGAAGAAAAACTCGGAGCACAATTAAGATAAACACAGAGAAAATAAACATTTAAAGATTACAATCATATATCATATTATTTATGGGAAGAGCGTTTGAATATAGAAAAGCAAGAAAGTTGAAACGTTGGGGTAACATGGCCCGTGTCTTTACTAAATTAGGGAAAGAAATAACGATTGCCGTAAAATCGGGCGGCCCTGATCCTGAAACAAATCCTCGTTTACGCGTGCTGATGCAAACGGCAAAAAAGGAAAATATGCCGAAAGATAATGTGGAGCGCGCCATAAAAAAAGCGACATCCAAAGATTTCACAGACTATAAGGAAATGAATTACGAAGGATACGGACCGCATGGCGTCGCCATTTTCGTGGAGACGGCAACCGATAATACCACCCGCACAGTGGCAAACATACGCAGCTATTTCAATAAACATGGCGGATCACTCGGCACATCCGGCTCGCTGGAGTTCCTGTTTGACCATAAATGCGTGTTTCATATCGTCAAAAAAGAAGGGCTACTCTTAGAAGACCTCGAACTCGAACTCATCGATTACGGCGTGGACGAAGTAGAAGAGGACGAAGACGAAATTATCCTGTATGGAGATTTTGCTCAAAACTCGGCAATACAGAAATACCTCGAAGACAACGGATACGAGATTACGTCAAGCGAGTTCGTCCGCATACCGAACGATGTAAAAGAGATAACGCCGGAACAACGCGAAACAATTGAAAAACTAATAGAAAAAATTGAAGATGACGACGATGTCCAGAACGTCTTTCACAACATGAAAGATGACGCCTCTATTGAATGATGTTTATCTATCGGGAGATACCAAAGTTCAGGAAGACGGAGATGTAGTTGGATGCGCATTTCGACAAATGGCTGTGTAGACATCGCATTGGGAATACTTCCCCATACGTGTACATAGTTAATATTTCATAAATGATTCTTCCTGAAAAAACAATTCCGGTTTTTCTAGCTTATATTTACGGCATATTAATACATGCGATATATTTTACATAAATGCAGGTTCAATTATTAAATGTCGGAAGTCATGGATAAACTATTAAAAAGAAGGAGTATTTTTTCCGGAAACATCACGGAAAAAATTGATGCAGATTTCAGAACGCATCCGCATCAGGAAATTTATTGTGAAGGCCAGAATGTAAATGGCCAAAATATTAAGGAAGAAGAACATGATGTCGTAATAATGAAAGAAAAGAAGAAAAATCGTTTTTTTGCCAATTATAATATGTTCTTCTGAAATAACCAAGCAGACTTCTCTCATAATGCGGCAAGTCTGCTTTTATTTTGTATTGCGCTCAATTTACACTAATTTTGTTCCCCGATGGGAAAATATCAACTTATTACTGTTTTAGGACCTACGGCATGTGGAAAGACTACGTTTGCCGTAGCGTTGGCTAAATGTCTGAATACGGAAATTATAAGCGCCGATTCGAGACAAGTTTACCGCCGCATGGATATCGGAACGGGAAAAGACCTTGATGATTATACGATTAACGGAATAAAAATCCCTTATCATTTGATTGATATTTGCGAACCGGGAACAAAGTACAGTGTTTTTAAATATCAGCATGATTTTTTCGACACTTTTCATCGGTTGAGAGACGAAGAAAAAATACCGGTATTATGTGGGGGAACCGGCATGTATATTGAAGCTATCCTGAAAGGCTACAACCTTCCGGATGTTCCCCCTAACCCCGAACTCCGTAAATCGCTAAGCGGGAAATCACTTGGGGAACTGAAGGAAATACTTGCATCGTACAAGGTTCTGCACAACAAAACTGATGTCGATAGCGCCCAACGCGCCATTCGAGCTATCGAAATTGAAGCGCACTATAAAGGGGTATCTCCCGGTAAAAACGAGTTCGAACCTGTAAACAGTCTTATCATAGGTATTGATATTGATCGCGGACTGCGACGCGAAAGGATATCCCGGCGCTTACGCAGCCGGTTAGCGGCTGGTATGATCGACGAGATTCGCGCACTCCTTGATTCCGGTATACATCCGGACGACCTGATTTATTACGGATTAGAATACAAATACCTGACTTTGTACATATTAGAGAAACTGACTTACGATGAAATGGTAAGTCAACTGGAAATTGCCATCCATCAGTTTGCCAAAAGACAGATGACATGGTTTCGCGGAATGGAACGGAGAGGATTCACAATCCATTGGATAGACGCCTCTGTTCCAACAGAAGAAAAAATAAGAAAAACGATAGAGATAATGAATAAAACAAAATAAAACTATGACAATAAAAGATTTAACACGCACGAGAAACTTCTTTTTGTTGGCCGGCCCCTGTGTCATCGAAGATGAAGATATGGCATTACATATTGCGGAACGCATTGCCGGTATAACCGAAAAACTGAACATCCCTTATGTTTTTAAGGGGTCATACCGGAAAGCTAATCGTTCGCGCATCGACTCCTTCACCGGAATCGGCGACGAAAAAGCCTTAAAAATATTACTCAAAGTACATGAGACATTAGGTATTCCTACCGTAACAGACATACACGAAACAACAGAAGCCGATATCGCCGCCGAATATGTCGACATACTGCAGATCCCTGCATTTCTATGCCGGCAAACCGACTTGCTGGCTGCCGCAGCGAAAACGGGCAAGATTGTAAACATCAAAAAAGGACAGTTCCTCGCTCCCGAATCAATGCAGTTTGCTGCACGAAAAGTAGAGGATTCCGGCAATCCGAATGTGATACTCACGGAAAGGGGATCTACATTCGGATATACGGATTTGGTGGTAGATTTCCGCAGTATCCCGCAAATGAAGAAATTCGGGTTCCCTGTCGTAACCGATATCACTCATTCCCTGCAACAGCCAAACCAGACATCCGGCATATCCGGCGGACTGCCGGAACTTATCGAAACCATAGCAAAAGCAGCCGTTGCCGTAGGAACGGACGGCTTATTTATCGAAACGCATCCCGAACCGCTGAAAGCAAAATCCGACGCTACGAACATGCTGCCATTAGACCGGTTAGAAGATTTGCTCACAAAATTAATTCGCATAAGAGATGCCGTAAGATAAAAACAAAGGCATACAGGTACTTCCTACAGACCGAAAACATATCCATGCACATGAACTTTTGCATGAATAAAACAAACAAGATCCCGTTACTCTGAGATGAGTTGCGAAACATTATAGCGAACTACATCCGCCAACGTCCTCGTATCTTCACGTCCCGGGAAATTTAGTAGCTGCACATAGGATCTGTCTGGCAATACTTCTCTGAAAGGTTGTCCTACAGGATTATGAATATTGTCAATGATCATAAACACCTGTTCGCGGGATGCCGCCGCTATCTCCGCCGCTTCAGGCGATGAAGGGCCGAACAGGACAAGCGGATTTAAGCCCAGCTCCCTGACGACAGAAGACTGAAAACGATGTGCCATCACCGGTTTCCCTAACATGTTCTTTTCCCGCAAAGCATCACGTCCTTCATCGTATGCACGTTTTAAATCTTGAAGATTTTCACGAGCAAGATTTTCCGTCCCCAGCTTTTCCGCAATCGTCATTACGGATTGTTCGATGATCGCATAACTATAATCTGTGTTTATAAGTAACAATTTATCCTGCGAAATATCCTGGCCTTTTCTCAATCGTTCCGTCATTACTTCGTATCCGGCATAAACAATAATTTTGGCATCCGCGATTACGGAAATATCGCCGGGACGCAATTCATATTCGGAAGGATGCGCCATTTCAAATGGCGCCAGCACAACAATATTTTCCGCGCCGGCCATTTCCGCATAGGCGGCCGTCCAGCCGGTCGTTGCTACAACAACCGGTTTTCCTGTATTATCCGATGTTTTCCCACTCCGGCACGAAACAAAAAATAGCGTGGGACAGACTATACATAGACAAGATTTTATCAACAATCCTTTCATTTCCGTTTGATAATAAAAATAACAATAAAAACAATAGAGGCCAGAACTGCAATCATCGAACTGGCCGGAATATCAATAATCAACGCAAGAAAAAAACCTCCCGTTGCAAACAACCCGCCCCACAGTGAAGACCAGACAAGCACGCCGCGCAAACTCTTTGCATGAAACGTAGCGATCAGCGCCGGAAGCAACAGTAATGCATCAAGTAACAACGCTCCGATTATTTTCATCGCCATAGCGACGGTTAAAGCCGTAAGCAATACGATGGTATAATAAATAAAACGTTCGTTCACTCCTGATGTATATGCTATTTCCCTATCGAAAAAAAACGCCTGCAATCTGCGGTAATAAAACAACTGAAACATAATAAGCAGAAAAGAGAACGCAATTACCGCAACAACATCTTTCCAATCCGACGTATAAAGACTTCCCCATAAAAGCGACAGAGTATCTTTTGCCTGTACATTAAATTTATAAACAAGAATAAAAGCGAGGGATATGGATATTACCATATAAAAAGAGCTTACATATCCGGCATCTATTTTAAGGGAACGCGAGGCCTTCGTCATAAGCAAAACAAGTAACAAATTCACAGCAATTACAGTAACAAAAGGATTCCACGAAAAAGATAAAGCCACAGCACCTCCGAGTATTGCACCGTGCATAAGCATAAATCGTAACGGGAGCAAGTTGAGGCGCAACAGATAAACACCTGTTATCGGGAAAGAAACACCGGCGACAACCAGCAATATCAAACCTTTTATGATAGGAGTAAGCGACAACAATTCTAACATAGCCGACCTCCTTTCAACTCTTTCATCTTCCATGCCAATTGTTCTATCCATGCCATGTCGTGCGAAACCATCAGAATAGTAGGCGTTTCATTATTGCAAAGCTCACGCAACAAAGCAATCAAATCATCTTTCCCTTCCCTGTCCAGAAAAGAAGTAGGCTCATCAAACAACAAGACTTTTGCATGTTGACACAGACAACGCGCCAGCGAAACACGCTGTTTTTCCCCGCCCGACAAAGAATGATATGAACGTTTAAGAAGATGAAAACATCCCGTTCGCCGCATGGCTATTTCCACGTGATACCGGAGTTCCGAAGACGGTATTTTACTTACTGCAAGTCCTATCGATACTACTTCGCCGGCCGAAACAGGGAACGTATTTTTTATATTTTCCTGATGAACGTAAGCCGTATGAATACGGTTATACATCCACTCTTTCGTCCCAACCCGGAAGTCCCCGATCTGTATAACGCCGCTTATTGGCGTCACAAGTCCAAGCAGGCTTCTCAGCAAAGTCGTTTTCCCGACGCCGTTTGAACCATGTATAACCAACTGTTCACCGGCAGAAAGCAAAAGATTCAATTCCCTTAAAACAATACGCGAGTCAACGGCGACGGAAACATCCTCCATGCGAACCGATACCCCTTCTACCCTTCCGGCGCGTTTACGCAAGAAAAACCAGGCATCTTCAACAGACATATCATCGCCAATCAGATATTCCGTACGACAGTCTATCTGTTCTGTCATATGATCATACGAATATGTGACCCCGGCCTTTTCAAACACCGACATAGCACGTCTGCTGATAAGCTCTATATGACATTTTGTGATCCCTATGCGTACAATCATACACGCGGCAGCCTTACCCGCAATCTTATCGCGAAGAAAAAGCTCCGATGCCGGAATTTGTTCCCGTTGCAAAAAATCATGTAATTCAAAAAGAGGATGAAGCCAGCGGGAATCGCTGGCAAACAATAAACGGCCATGACAACTTACTATTAACGAATGTTCCACAAAACAGGACTTGAAAAAAATTAACCCCTTCGACTTACTTTACGCAATCGTTCTTCATCTATAATTTTAATTTTCCGTCCATCCACAGCAATAATACGTTCGGAAACAAAAATTGAAAGAGTACGGATAGCGTTCGACGTCGTCATATTCGACAAGTTCGCCAATTCTTCCCGCGATAGATAAATACTTATCGTCGCGCCATCTTCCTCCAGACCATAACTGTCACGCAAATACAACAATGATTCCGCCAAACGTCCGCGAATATGTTTCTGTGTAAGCGTCACCGTCCGCTCATCCGCATCGCCCAAATCTTTCGACAACTGCCGTATAAAAAACATTGCAAGATTAGGGTTTCCGTAGATAAGATTTTCCACTACCGCCATCGGGATGATACAAATAACCGAAGCCTCGAAAGCCGATGCATTCGTACGATAAAGTTCTTGTGCAAATGCCGCCCGGTAAGCAAAATACTGGATGGGCTTTATCATGCGGATAATCTGACTGCGACCGCCAACCCCATCCTTGTAAATTTTAACTTTGCCTTTCAACAGGCACATCATATCCCGCGCTTCATCACCTTCGCAATAAATCATCTCATGCTTTTTGAAATTTTGGATTTTTGAATTACTGCGTAACGTATCCCGTTCTTCTTCCGTAAGAACTCTCCAGACCTCTGATAAACTGGCCGATAAATCAATTACTCTTTTTTCCTGTTTTACCACGATTGTTAAATAACATGCTTAAAGAGCACAAATATACAACATGCTTCTTAATTGAAAAAACGTTTTTCAAAAAAAATCAATTTGGCTCCTTCCCGCTAAGCATATCTTGTAGTTTTATCATTTCGTCACGATATTGAGCGGCTTCAATAAAATCAAGTTTTTTAGCCGCCTCTATCATCTGTTTCTTTGTACGTTCGATAGCTTTTTCCAATTGTCCCCGATTCATATATTTAACGATCGGATCTGCCACAAGCGACGGTTCTTTTTCTACATAAGCATATTCTTCGACCGGCTTGGGTTTTGTCTCGCCCAGTATGGATGCCGTGTTCTTAACGATCTGGCGGGGTACAATGCCGTGTTTTTCATTATAGGCCAATTGTTTCTCCCGACGACGGTTCGTCTCCTCGATTGTCAGCTTCATACTTTCGGTCATGGTGTCGGCATAAAAAATAACTTTCCCATGTATATTACGCGCCGCACGGCCGGCTGTCTGCGTCAGCGAACGACGCGAACGCAAAAAACCTTCTTTATCCGCATCTAATATAGCCACCAGCGACACCGAAGGCAAATCGAGGCCTTCACGCAAAAGATTGACGCCTATAAGCACGTCAAAAAGACCGTTTCGCAAGTCATCCATGATACGTACACGCTCCAGCGTCTCCACATCGCTGTGAATATATTCGCAACGGACTCCCATGCGACACAGGTAATTAGTAAGTTCTTCCGCCATACGCTTTGTAAGCGTCGTAACCAGCGTCCGTTCGTCGACTGCCGCCCGTTGTTCTATTTCTTCCATCAGATCGTCAATCTGATTAAGCGAAGAGCGTATCTCTATTATCGGGTCAAGCAATCCCGTAGGCCTTATCACCTGATCTACAACAATACCTTCACTTTTCTCAAGTTCATATTCCGCCGGAGTTGCACTAACATATATGATATTGGGAGTAAGCATTTCAAACTCATCAAAGGTAAGCGGACGGTTATCACGTGCAGCCGGCAGACGAAAACCATATTCTATCAACGTATTTTTACGCGAACGATCTCCCCCGTACATCGCACGAATTTGAGGAACCGTCACATGGCTTTCGTCGACAACCAACATATAATCTTTTGGGAAGTAGTCAAGCAGACAGTAGGGACGTTCGCCTTCTTTACGGCCATCAAAATAACGCGAATAATTTTCAATTCCGGCACAATGTCCCAGTTCCTGTATCATTTCCAAATCAAACGTAACACGTTCGCGTAAGCGTTTTGCTTCAAGCGGCTTATTGATACTCTCAAAAAAACGCACCTGCTCCCCCAGGTCTACGGCAATCTGTCCCAATGCCGCTTTTACACGATCCTGTGTTGTAACAAACAAGTTCGTAGGATATACATTAAGATTTTGCTGCTCGTCATATTCATATCCTGTCTGAGGGTTAAAAGAAGAAATACGCTCTATCTCATCGCCCCAGAACTCTATCCGGTATGCCACGCCGTCATAGCCTTCTATCGCCGGAAATATATCGACAGTATCGCCGTTCACGCGAAAACATCCGCTGTGAAAATCAACTTTATTATTCACATACAAGGCGTCCACAAAACGTCTTAACATTATATCTCGCGGGATTTTCATTCCTCGTTCAAGATAGACCGCCTGCTCGGCAAAAGCGCGGGGATCGGCCATACCGTAGATACACGATACGGACGAGACGACGATGACGTCACGCCGCCCTGAAAGCAACGATGCTGTAGCCCGCAGCCTCAGTTTGTCTATCTCTTCATTAATGGCAAGATCTTTTTCTATATAGGTGTCCGTCGTCGGGATATACGCTTCCGGCTGATAATAATCGTAATACGAGACAAAATATTCTACCGCATTATGCGGAAAAAAACCTCTAAACTCACTATACAATTGAGCCGCCAGCGTCTTATTATGACTTAGTACCAGCGTCGGACGCCGTACTTTTTCGATAACATTTGCGATGGTAAATGTTTTTCCCGATCCCGTAACGCCAAGTAGCGTCTGATAAGGCGTTCCGTCACAGATGCCTTCCACAAGCGCCTTTATCGCCTCTGGCTGATCGCCGGTTGGCTTAAACGGTGATGATATCTCAAAATCCATAAACTCCTCCTGTATTAAACATGCAAAGATATTCTATTTCAATATACATTAAGATCCAACATGGTTATGGTCTCATACAAATTGTCCGTCTCTGTGATGCCGTAATATTTTAACAAGTCTCTTCCGGCTTCCACAACCTCAACCGGTGGATATGTACAGCTATTATTAAACATATTCAGAAATTTAACGATGAAGAAGGCGTCAAATTTATCATACATTCTTTTCAAAAACGTCCCGGACGAACCGGAATAGTTTCGACATTCGGACAATATTTCGCAGAATGGCTTGTCGCCGATATAAGTTATTATATCCATCGGGATTTTGTCTTTTACATCTTCATGCTCCATTGCAGGGAACAGTTCATAAAATATCCCCAAGAGACGGAATAATTCAAAATTGTACACCGTATATCCTCCTTTCTCCAAAATACGGCGTACAGAGGGTCCTGTACCGAATGGAACACGGTTTGAAACACGCGGAGATGGAAAAACAATCGGATTCATAACTTCATGTACGGGATGCATCTTAACCGCTTTCTGCAAAAAATAGAAGTCCTCCCCACCCTGCCGCGAAGTCATCCCGCCAAGCCTTGTATATGCGTCGGCGTGTACGGCAAAACACGAACCTATCGTATGAATGGAAAACGGAAATTTGAACGTTTTCAGCGACAGTCGATAGTAACGAAGGTAAATCTCATACAACCGGCAAGCTTCCATCACGTCTTGGGGATACTGCTCCGCATCGTAGTTATGTCTGAACTGAAACGTAAAACACGCCGCTTTGCTCGTCTCATAAGCATGCATTATCTCCCTGAAATAGTTTTCGGCAACTAACGTATCGGCATCGAGCGAAACAATAAGGCCATCCGGCTTATCTATTGCAGCAAACCGTCTTACGGCTTCGTCCATAGCCGTCTTCCTTGCAAATCCTACCCCGGCTTTTTTCTTTGTCGTACCTTCAACGAGCATCGGTAGCAGCCGGAACTTCTTATAAAATTCCGATTCCTCCCTGCGCTTTAGTCCTTCGAATATCATCCGGTTCCTCCCGATAATATCCGGAGGCGTCATTTCACCGGAATTTACATTTACGATAACTTCAATTGCCGCATGAATGGCATTGGCTCTTTCCAGCGAATCTAATGTATGGAAAACAAATGCATCATCTATACAAGGTATGATAACAACCACTCCTAAACCCTCATCCGGCTGATCACGGAAAAAGGGCGGAAGCGATTTAAATCTTTGAAAATAGTGCGTTGCAAAATTTTTATCCATTTCTATTGTCATCTCAAAATAGGGCGGTAAAGATACATGAAATTTACGAATTACACACAGACGAAAAAAAATATCCGGAGAAGTTTTAACCTTTCTCCGGATATATCACACCCTAATAAGATATGCAGTATGTTTACTAACTTTAAAGAACATCATATAACTTCCACAAACTCATCCAATCCGTCTCTTACAGTATACTGTTCGGTCGTCGTATTTCCTGTTTTAAAAACGCCGTTATCGGAACATTCCTTCGCTTCATAATTATATCCATATTGCGTCCACATCAACTTAACCGGTTTGGAGGTAACGCCTTCGGGCAATAAATCGGATATCTTAAACGAACATCTGCCCCAACCTTTGTATAAATAAACGCCTTTAGCGGGTACTTCGCCGTAAGCATTATGACGCAACGTGAGGTATATCGTATCCGCAGCAGCTTGAATATCATCATAAATAAGATTTATCATATGTTTTTTATTCACATTCTGCTCATATAATATATTAAAATCAATATTTATATAATTTCCTCCAAACCATGCGCTAACATTAACAAACGGATCATTTCCGATACTGTCGCGGCGTACTTCTTCTTCCTGAAGGATAAACGATTCATTCACTAACGGCTTGGATAATAAATTATAATAGCCATTAACTTTCACTTCATAAATCTTTTTGTTTTTATCCTTATCGGACAAAATTTCGTAATTAACAAGAACCCGTTTGTCATTCTCAATCGTTTGCGAAGTATAAGATTTAGTAACCGCCAAGGTATTTCCCTTATCGGTAAGTATTTCATAATTGTCATTGGAAGTTACATTCCGTATCACTCCATATGATATATAAATATCATCAACATCATTACTGCATGAGAAAAACAAAAATACAAACAATAATCCAATACATAAATTTAAAACATTCCTTTTCATTAAAAAAATCTCCTTTATCAAATTAAACTATTTTCCAAATTTTCATGCGCTTAAATTAAGCGCTTCGTTTAAATAGATGCGGAGAACAAACAAAACGCTGCATCGATATGAAAAAAAAATCAACTCAGTTTCATCTGCGTATCCTGAACATGGACAAGATTTGATAACATAATCTTAAGGAGTGACTATTGAAATGTCTTTTTCAATTGAATACTGTCATATCTTTGAATATCAAATACAAAAGGAACACCTATTACTCCGGATCTGTTAACAGGGAAACGGGGCATAGATTTAATAATACGGGAAGCCTCCGTCAGAAAAGCCTTGTTTCTGGTAAACCAGATGGGTTCCACTTTATATACAAAACCTGAACTGTCATAATATAAAGCCATAATTACTTCCTCTTCAAACTTACTCTTGTACTCTGTTTCCGGATAAATCAACTGTTTGTTTACATAATTACAAACTAATGAGATAAATAGCCTTAAATTTTTTTCTTGGGATATATCCAATATACTGTCACACAAAATCATTCCAACATTATTTTTTTTATTTTCCGCCAATTCTACCGAATCGGGAATAATTGAAAAAGCCTCTTCTATTGAGTCCATTTCGACTAATTTTATTGAATCCTTATTAGAATTCGACATAGAACATGCGTTTAACACACATACAAGAATAAATAATCTACTTTTCATCGTCAAAATATTTTTTTACCATTATATTCAAATAATGTTTAGTTAAGTCTGGACAAAAGGGCGTAGGCGCCAAAAAAGATTTAATCAAAAGCGAACTGTCTGAAACAAAAAGACAAACATTATCATTGTTCAAATTGACGCCTATATCTCTAATGCTATATATAGGTGAATTCAATTGATGCTTTCTTCTAAAAGTAATCATATCATGGGAATTTTCATGATTAGTTAATATGACAAGATTATCATATTTCCCTTCAAACGAATTTTTTAATAATTCTATTTCTCTATCTACACATGGTTCGCAACTTCCCACTGT
>JAIRMH010000200.1 GCA_031258835.1 Tannerella sp. | reverse complement strand
GCAACTTGCACTATATTTGTTGCTTTTGAATAATAAACGATGGAAAATCAGACAAATAAAAGACTTACGCTTTTGCGTAATTTTATGCGGGGAAAGAACTTACAGGCATTCGTCATTCCTTCTACGGACGCTCACATGAGCGAATATATACCCGAATACTGGGAATCAAGACGGTGGGTCAGCGGTTTTACGGGATCGGCGGGAACGGTAGTCGTGACGCTCGATAAAGCCGGGTTATGGACGGATTCGCGCTATTTCCTGCAGGCCGGCGACGAACTTTCGGGAAGTGAGATCGTATTGTTTAAAGACCGCCTTCCCGATACGATCGGTATTACGGATTGGCTGAAAAGCGAATTTGGCGATGGCGACCGTATAGGGATCGACGGCAATGTGTTTTCGGCGAAAGAGGCTTTAAAATTAAAAGCGGAATTTGAGGCTGCGAACATAAAACTTGTCGCCGATTATGATCCTTTTGAAGAAATATGGTGCGATCGCCCCTTCTTGCCGAAAAATAAGGTGTCGTTACATCCTGTTGAATTAACCGGCGAGACAGCCCGTCAGAAAATAGAGCGCATATTGGCCGAAGCCGAAAAAGTGGAAGCCGATTCGCTATGGATCAGCGCATTAGATACGATTGCATGGCTGTTTAACATACGAGGAAGCGATGTGCCGTATAATCCGGTGGTCGTATCGCATGCATTTATTTCTCGTGGCGAAAATGTTCTTTTTGTCGACACGGACAAGGTGTCGCTTACCGTCGCAGAATCTCTTAGGAAAGAGGGCGTCAAAATTATTGATTATCATCAAACGGACGATTTTTTGGCTAAAATATGTAATTTGTCGGTTTGCTTGGACAGCAGTAAGGTATCCTTCCGCCTGTACAACGCGATATCGACGCGCAACTGGGTGGTGGATAAATTATCGATTGGAGATCGATTAAAAAGCGTAAAAAATAAAGTGGAGACAGAGGGTTTCCGTCGCTCCATGATCCGTGACGGGATTGCCCTTACCCGGTTTTTCATGTGGCTTGAAAAGGCTATTCCCGAAGGCCGGGTTACGGAATATGGGATTGGCCTTAAACTTAAAGAATTGAGGAGCGAACAGCCTTGTTTTGCCGGTGAAAGTTTTTCGACGATTGCCGGCTATGCGGCAAACGGGGCAATCAATCATTACCATCCTTCTGTGGAAAACAGCCTGACCGTCCATCCCGAAGGACTTTTACTGATTGATTCGGGCGGACAGTATCAGGACGGGACGACGGATGTCACACGTACGATTGCCGCAGGAGACGTCACCGACGACATGAAAAAAGATTATACGCTTGTACTGAAAGGAATGATCGAACTTTCCATGGCGATATTTCCAGCCGGGACGAGGGGATCGCAGATTGATATGTTAACCCGCAAAGCAATGTGGCGACACGGCATCAACTATTTGCACGGCGCCGGACATGGAGTAGGGCATTATCTGAATGTGCACGAAGGGCCGCAAAGCATACGGCAGGAAGAGAATCCGGTTTCGATACTTCCGGGGATGGTCATTACCAATGAACCGGGCATCTATCGGGATCATCAATATGGCATACGAACGGAAAATATGATGCTTACGACGCTTGCCATGACGACCGGCTACGGCGACTTTTATAAATTCGAGACGCTGACGCTTTGCTATATCGACACCACTCCGGTGATTAGGGAGATGATGACGGATGAGGAAATCGCCTGGTTGAACGCGTATCATCAAATGGTATATGAAAAACTTTCTCCCTGTTTGTCGAACGAGGAGAAAGATTGGCTAAGGAAGAAAACCACCGCATTACAATGAAATAATAAAACGACTAAAAGATAAAAAAAATGAGTGCATTAAGTAGATTCCCGCGAACATTCTGGGTGGCCAATACGATTGAATTATTCGAACGTTGGGCCTGGTATGGTTTTTTTATGTTATTTGCCAATTATCTGACTGGCTCTTCCGACTTGGGCGGACTGGAATTTTCACAAAGTCAGAAAGGTCTGATTATGGGGGTAGGAACAGGTATTCTCTATTTCCTTCCGGTTCTTACCGGAGCCATTGCCGACCGTTATGGTTATAAGAAAGTCCTTGCAATCGCCTTTGTCGTTTATGCTTCGGCATTTGCGCTTTTCCCGCAAGTATCGTCGTTCCCGGCAGTGTTTATCATGTATATCTATCTCGCGTTGGGGGCGGCATTGTTTAAACCCGTTATCTCGGCGACAATTGCAAAAACGACAACGGAAAAAACTTCGTCCATCGGCTTCGGCATTTTTTATATGATGGTAAATATCGGAGCCTTTTTCGGCCCGATGTTAACGCTTCTTTTCAAGGAACGGTCTCAAATGATCTTTTACATCTCCGCCGGAATCATTTTACTTAATTTTTTGCTTCTTATATTTTACAAAGAGCCCCGGCAAGAAGGCGTGCAAGAATCGTCTAAAGCAAAAGACGACATCTCCCTGCTTCGTACCTTCGGCAACATTTTTCGGGATATGACAAGTATATTAAAAGATTCGAAATTTCTTATTTTCCTGTTGATCGTAGCCGGTTTTTGGACTATGTACAACCAGTTGTTCTTTACGCTTCCCGTATTTATTTCACAGTGGGTGGATACAAGCGCGCTGTTCCGTTTTTTCGATGCGACAATTCCATTTATAAGTGCAAATTACAGCCCAGCTCCGGGAGTGATGGATGCAGAATTTGTGACCAATATGGACGCGTTTTATATCATTGTGCTTCAGATCCTGGTGTCCGCCGTCGTTATGCGCTGGAAGCCGCTCCATTCCATGACGACAGGTTTCTTAGTCTGTTCCATCGGTATGGCGTTGACCCTCTTTTCGCAGAACGTCCTTTTCACGATGGTCGCAATTCTTATTTTCGCATTGGGTGAGATGGCCGGTTCGCCGAAAATTACGGAATATATCGGGCGGATCGCCCCTGAAGATAAGAAAGCGCTTTATATGGGATATTCGTTCATCCCCGTCTTTCTGGGTAATGTTTTTGCCGGGATTATATCCGGGAATGTATATCAGGCCATGTCCGATAAAGTGATGATCACGAAAAAATTCGCCGCAGAGAAAGGCCTGCAGATGGCAGATAACTTAACGTCCAATGAATATTTTAACGAAGTAGCCCGTCAGGTGGACATGTCTCCGCAGGAATTGACAAATCATCTGTGGGACGCCTATAATCCGTCGAGTATGTGGGTCATCCTGTTATCTATAGGCGTGGTGGCGGCGCTCTGTCTTTTTATATACGACAAAGCGACCTTGTCTCGTCCTGAAATAGCTTTGCAAAAAAACAAACAATAAATTTCAGGACACATCTGAAACGATTGAACAGGAAAACAATCTGTTTTTCAAAAAATGAACAGATACACGATAATGTGATTGGGATGTTGAATCTACACTCGCCCGACATTTTTATCAATTTGTGTGGAATGTCGAAAATTTCATGTACATTTGACGTCGAAATTATGTTGATATGTAGAAAAACAGAAATGATAGAAATATGGAAGTAATTTCCGCAAATTTCATTTTGAATACGTTAAAGACAAATGATTACGATTATGGGGACGAAGTACAAAATAAATAGATTATTAGCGCGAATTCCGCAAGACATGGCGTTCGCATGTATTATAATTTCCGGAATAATGGACATGAAAGTTTTATGATATCTTGACATAATAATTATAAATATACGCATATGAAACGGAATCTATTTCTTATTTCCTTATTAACAAGGGGACTTTGCTTCGCAGTAACAGCGATAGCGGTAACAACACCAACGCCGGCAGCAACACCAACGCCGGCAACGCCAATGTCAGCGGCGGCAACTCCAATGTCAGCGGCGGCAACGCCGTTAGCTACGGTAGCAGCGGCAAATTTCAGCCCTGTAGACTATGTTAATCCGTTAACCGGCACTCTTTCAAAACACTCTCTTTCCACCGGGAATACATATCCGGCAATCGCTATGCCATGGGGAATGAATTTCTGGATGCCCCAGACCGGGAAAATGGGGGACGGCTGGGCTTATACGTACGACGCGGACAAAATTCGCGGATTCAAACAGACGCATCAGCCGAGTCCATGGATTAATGATTACGGGCAATTTGCCATCATGCCGATAACAGGAAAAGCGGTTTTCAACCAGGACGAACGTGCCAGCTGGTTTTCCCACAAGGCGGAAACGGCAACGCCCTATTATTATAAGGTATACCTTGCCGACCATGATGTTGTAACGGAAATAGCGCCAACGGAACGAGCCGCGCTGTTTCGTTTTACATTCCCCGAAAATGAAAATTCTTTTGTCGTTATCGATGCGTTTGATAAAGGCTCTTTTGTGAAAATAATACCGGAAGAAAACAAAATCATAGGCTACACAACGAAAAACTCAGGAGGCGTACCCGATAATTTCCGCAACTATTTTGTGATTGTTTTTGATAAAAAATTTACTTATACAGCCTCCGTTGCAAATAATGTAATAACCGGCGGCAACCTTGAGGCGCAATGCGATCATGCCGGTGCTATCGCAGGGTTCAGTACAAAAAGAGGAGAAAAAGTACACGCACGTGTAGCCTCTTCCTTTATCAGCCATGAACAAGCCGAAATAAACTTGAAAGAACTCGGCAATGACGACTTCGATGTCGTTGCCGGAAAAGGGAAGCAAAAATGGAATGACATTCTGGGTAGAATCGTCGTAGAAGATGATAATATCGACCAACTCCGCACGTTTTATTCCTGTCTGTACCGTTCGGTATTGTTCCCGCGAAGCTTCTTTGAAATAAACGCACAGGGAGAAATCGTTCATTACAGTCCGTACAATGGACAGGTTCTTCCCGGATATATGTTTACGGATACGGGATTTTGGGATACATTCCGCTCGCTGTTCCCGTTCCTCAACCTGATGTATCCTTCCATGAACATAAAGATGCAGGAAGGACTTGCCAATGTGTATAAAGAAAGCGGATTCTTACCGGAATGGGCGAGTCCGGGACATCGCGGATGTATGATCGGCAATAATTCTGCCGCCGTTGTCGCCGACGCATGGCTGAAAGGATTGAGGAACTACGATATTGAAACACTTTGGGAGGCGGTTAAGCACGGTGCTAACGCCGTACATCCGACCGTGAGTTCGACCGGCAGACTCGGATATGAATATTACAACAAACTCGGATACGTGCCTTATGATGTGAGTATTAATGAGAATGTCGCCCGCACGCTCGAATATGCATATAACGACTGGTGTATATACCAATTGGGGAAGGCGCTGGGTAAACCTGAAAAAGAAATTGCCGTTTACGCCAAAAGAGCCTTGAACTACAAAAATATTTTCGACCCGGAACATAAACTGATGAGAGGCAAAAACTCTGACGGTACGTTCCAATCGCCCTTCAATCCGTTGAAATGGGGCGACGCTTTTACCGAAGGGAACAGTTGGCACTATACATGGTCTGTATTTCATGACCCGGCAGGACTGATTCGCTTAATGGGCGGGCAAAAAGAATTTAATATCATGATGGATTCCGTATTTAACGTACCTCCTTTGTTCGACGAAAGTTATTACCGGTTTGTAATACACGAAATACGCGAAATGCAAATCATGAATATGGGGAATTATGCGCACGGCAATCAACCGATACAACATATGATTTACCTCTATAATTATTCCGGAGAACCGTGGAAAGCGCAGTATTGGACGCGAGAAGTGATGGATAAACTCTATAATGCGAATCCCGACGGCTATTGCGGTGACGAGGATAACGGGCAGACATCCTCATGGTATGTGTTTTCTGCGATGGGATTTTATACGGTATGTCCCGGTACGGATGAATATATTTTCGGCTCACCGCTGTTTAAGAAAATGACGCTGTATCTCGAAAACGGAAATAAAGTCGTCATGAACGCCCCTGACAATAAAAAAGAGAATCGTTATATAGAATCTGTGAAGATAAACGGAACGGCGTATACAAAAAATTATCTGAAGCATGAGACATTGACGAATGGCGCGGCGATCGACTTCAATATGTCATCATCACCGAATAAATCGAGAGGAATAACGGCCGACGATTTTCCGTATTCCTTCTCAAACGAGATAACTGTCAAGAACGACAAAAAATGGAAATAGAAGAAGAATATTTCGACATACGGGAAAAAGCAAAACGTATTCCCGAAAATGACAAGGAATATGAAAACAAATTAAGGCCGTTGTCTTTTGACGATTTCAGCGGGCAGGCGAAAGTGGTGGAAAACCTGAAAGTGTTTGTGACGGCGACACGTATGCGTGGCGAGGCCCTCGATCATGTGCTTCTGCACGGACCTCCGGGATTGGGAAAAACGACTTTGTCGAATATCATATCTAACGAACTTGGCGCAGGTATAAAAATCACATCAGGGCCTGTTTTGGATAAGCCGGGAGATCTTGCGGGAGTGCTTACATCGTTAGATAAAAACGATGTGCTTTTCATTGACGAAATACACCGTTTAAGCCCGATCGTTGAGGAATATCTTTATTCGGCGATGGAAGATTACCGCATAGACATCATGATTGATAAAGGGCCAAGCGCCCGTTCCATACAGATAGACCTGGCGCCTTTTACGCTTATCGGCGCCACGACACGTAGCGGACTGCTTACCAGTCCGCTACGTGCCCGTTTTGGCATCAATATGCACCTCGAATATTACGGCGTCGAAACGCTTACAAAAATCGTCATGCGCAGCGCCGATATTCTCGGAATATGCTGCGCGCCCGAAGCGGCTAAGGAGATAGCCGGACGTAGCCGCGGCACGCCCCGTGTGGCCAACGCACTGCTGCGACGCGTACGCGACTTCGCACAAGTGAAAGGAAACGGATCTGTCGACAGAGCTATTGCCTGCTATTCGCTGGAAGCGCTCAACATAGACCGTTACGGGTTAGATCATATAGATAATAAACTCCTGAATACGATCATCGACAAGTTCGGCGGAGGGCCGGTCGGATTATCCACGCTGGCTACCGCCTTGAGCGAAGATCCGGGTACGATTGAAGAGGTATACGAACCGTTCCTTATACAGGAAGGATTCATCAAACGAACTCCCCGTGGGCGCGAAGTGACCGACCTTGCGTACAAACATCTGGGGAAGACACGATTCCCGGAACAAGGGCTACTGTTCGATTAAAGGCGGGAAAATTAATAATCAAATAATACTTCACTTTATGAACAAACAAATTTTATTTCTTTTGTTGCCGATTGTTGCCATTCCTTCTTGTAATGAGCAGAAAAAAACGCCGTTAATGAGCGGTAATCCTGTTTTCGAGGGTTGGTATGCCGATCCCGAAGGAATCATCTATGATGATACTTACTGGATATTCCCAACATGGAGCGACGTTTACGAAAAACAAACTTTTTTCGATTGCTTCTCGTCAAAAGATCTTATTACGTGGACTAAACATAGTAACATCCTTGATACGACGAACGTAAAATGGGCAAAACGCGCGATGTGGGCGCCGTCGGTTATAAGCAAAAATGGCAACTATTACCTGTTCTTCGGTGCTAATGATGTTCACGAAGGCGAAATAGGAGGAATAGGCGTAGCCATTAGCGACAAACCGGAGGGGCCGTATAAAGACTTGCTGGGCAAGCCGCTTATAAACGAAATAATCAACGGGGCGCAACCTATCGACCAGTTTGTTTTTCGCGACGACGACGGGACGTATTACATGTATTACGGCGGCTGGGGACATTGTAACGTCGTTAAACTAAACGACGATTTCATGTCGCTCACACCGTTCGACGACGGTGAGATATATAAAGAGGTGACGCCGGAAAATTATGTCGAAGGGCCTTTTATGTTCAAAAGAAACGGTAAATATTATTTTATGTGGAGCGAAGGCGGCTGGGGAGGCCCGGATTATTCCGTAGCGTATGCGATTGCCGAATCTCCGTTTGGGCCATTCCGACGAATTGCCAAGATCTTGCAACAAGACGAACAGGTGGCAAACGGGGCAGGACACCATTCGGTAATACATATACCGGGAACAGAAGATTATTTTATCGTCTATCATCGTCGTCCGCTTGGTGATAAAGCCCGTGACCACCGCGTGACCTGCATAGACAGGCTGACGTTTGATAACGATGGTTTCATTCGCCTCGTAAAAATAACGTTCGGAGGCGTTGAGCAGACTTTTATTAAGCGTCCGTAACATGATCTTTAAGAAGCGGTGTCAAAAGTCGCTCTTCATTTTTGATAAATATGTGCTATATTTGCGGAAAATTGGACGCTTATGATTAACAAAGAACTTATAAATCCGGAGAGTATTGTCGTTGTCGGCGGGTCAAACAAGACCTCCAAACCTGGCGGTAATTGTATACGGAATCTTATCGGTGGCGATTATAAAGGTCGACTTTATGCCGTCAATCCCAAGGAAACGGAAGTTCAGGGGTTGAAATGTTATGCGCACGTATCGGAAATACCTCATACAGAACTTGCTATCATCTCTGTGCCGGCGCCGTTGTGCCTCGAAACCGTCACGATCCTCGCCGAAGAAAAAGGCGTTAAAGCATTTATCATGTACACCGCCGGATTTGGCGAGGAAAGCGAAGAGGGCGGAGAACTGGAAAAGAAGATAGTCGAGGTCGTCAATCGTGCAGGTGCAAGCCTCATAGGGCCAAACTGCATTGGATTCCTGAACCGCTATCACCACAGTTTGTTTACGCTTCCCATACCGAAGATGGATCCATTCGGAGTGGATATGATCTCCAGTTCCGGCGGGACGGCTATTTTCATCATGGAATCTGCGATAAAAATGGGATTGCGATTTAACTCGGTATGGTCTGTCGGCAACGCTGCGCAGACCGGCGTTGAAGATGTACTGGAATATATGGACATCCATTACCGGGCGGAAACGGACTCGAAAATCAAACTGCTATATATAGAGAGCATCCGGGATCCCGACAAACTGCTTGAACATACCACTTCGCTCATTCGCAAAGGATGTAAGATTGCCGCAATAAAATCCGGGACGTCTGCGTCGGGTATGCGTGCCGCCTCGTCGCATACGGGAGCGATGGCGAATCCCGATCTGGCTGTCGAAGCGCTTTTCCGCAAAGCGGGTGTTGTGCGTTGTTTAAGCCGCGAAGAGTTAGCTACCGTCGGAGCGGTTTTTACGCTTAAAGAGTTGAAAAATAAAAATATTGCAATCGTAACGCATGCAGGAGGGCCGGCCGTCATCCTTACCGATGCGCTTTCAAAAGGCGGAATGGAAATCCCCAAATTATCCGATCATCCTTTGGCGAAAGAACTGAAAAGCAAACTCCTGCCGGGCTCATCGGTCAGCAACCCCATTGATATTCTGGGAACGGGCGAACCGAAACATCTGGCCGCAGCCATTGATTACTGCGAAAAAAAATTTAAGGAAATAGACGGTATTGCTGTGATTTTCGGAAGTCCCGGATTAACGCGTGTATATGAAGCTTACGATGTGCTGGATAGAAAAATGCGCACGTGCGGCAAGCCCATCTTCCCGATATTGCCGTCGGTAAGTACCGCCTTAGATGAAACCGACTTTTTCGTGAAAAAGGGACATGTCAATTTTAGCGACGAGGCAGAACTTGCCAATGCGTTGACAAAAATACTTAAAACCCCGCATCCGCCGGCAAACAATCTGGAGTTGAAAGGCGTTGACGTCCCGCTGATACGGCGAATCATCGACAACCTTCCCGAATCGGGATATATCGCATCCCACTATGTGCAGATGTTATTTAAAGCCGCAGGCATTCCAATGGTCGATGAATTGGTCTCGGATAAATGGGGAGAAATACGCGATTTTGCAGAAAAATACGGCTATCCCGTTGTCGCCAAAGTGGTAGGCCCCCTGCATAAATCGGATATCGGGGGCGTTGTCCTGAATATCCGTTCGCAGGAACATTTGAAAATGGAATTCAAACGGTTGATAAAAATTCCGGAAGCCCATGCCGTCATGATTCAGCCGATGCTCAAGGGGATAGAACTGTTTGCCGGCGCTAAGTATGAAGATAAATTCGGGCACATCGTCTTGTGCGGACTGGGAGGCATATTTGTAGAGATATTCAGTGATGTCGCTTCCGGCCTTGCTCCGCTGGCAACGGAAGAGGCGCTCTCGATGATTCGCTCCCTGAAGGGACATAAGGTATTTGAGGGTGCACGAGGACAGAAGGGCATCGACGAATATCGGTTTGCACAGATAATTGTACATATGTCTGCCTTGCTGCGCTTTGCTACGGAAATCAAGGAATTGGATATAAACCCGCTGCTTGCTACCGAAAAGGGCATTATCGCCGTCGATGCAAGAATACGAATCGAAAAAGAAACAATGAAACAGAATGTTCCATGGCCGGAGGATTGAAACGTCTGGCAAAAGAGACGGCCATTTACGGGGTCGGCAGTATTGTCGGACGGTTTCTCAACTGGATGCTGGTACCTATGTATACCCGTATACTTGAAAATACCGGAGAATACGGTATCGTTACCAATATCTACAGTATTATCGCCTTGCTTATGGTCTTGCTGACTTACGGTATGGAGACGGGCTTCTTTCGCTTCATATATAAAAAAGAAGAACAGGAGCCGATGCGGATATATGCGTCCACACTGTACAGCGTAGCTTTCACCTCTCTTCTATTCTTCGTAGGCGTCATGATATTCCTCCAGCCGGTAAGCGGAGTGCTCGGATATGCCTCTCATCCGGAATATATCGGTATGATGACAGGTGTCGCGGCAGTAGACGCTTTTTGCTGTATTCCGTTTGCCTACCTGCGCTACAAGAACAGGCCTGTTCGTTTCTTGACCGTCAAACTGCTGAATATCGGCTTGAACATCGGCCTGAACATTTTCTTCCTTGTCCTTTGTCCGGAAATCAACACTTATCATCCGGAATGGATAAGTTGGTTTTACCGCCCCGATTATGGCGCAGGATACATTTTTATATCGAACATATTTACTTCCGCCTTAACATTTGCAATGCTTATCCCGGAGATGATGTCGGGATTCCGCGCTAAATTCAATTTGCAGCGACTTCGAAACATGTTGCGCTACTCTTTCCCTATGTTGATACTCGGTATTGCCGGAATCCTTAACCAGACGGCCGACAAGATTTTATTCCCATTTTTGTTTGACGACAAAGACTATGCAAACTCGCAATTAGGAATATATGGCGCCTGTTTCAAGATTGCAGTTGTAATGGTTATGTTCATACAAGCATTTCGCTATGCTTACGAACCTTTCGTTTTCTCAAAAAATAAAGACGGTAATCATAAAAATGCATACGCCGTGGCGATGAAATATTTCATTATCTTTTCGCTCATTATCTTCATCGGTGTGATATTTTATTTAGATCTGCTGAAACATTTCGTCGAAAAAGAATATTATCCGGGGCTTACCGTCGTGCCGATCGTCATGCTTGGAGAACTGTTTTTCGGCATCTATTACAATTTGTCAGCCTGGTATAAATTAACCGACAAAACACAGTGGGGCGCCTGGTTTTCAATTACTGGGTGCATCGTTACCGTTGTCATCATCGTCGGATATGTACCGTATTACGGCTTCATCGCCTGCGCTTGGGCATCGTTTGCGAGTAATCTGCTGATGATGCTCCTGTCTTACTTCGTCGGACAGAAAAAGTTCCCTGTAAAATACGACCTGCGTTCCGCATTCACCTACGTCGTGATTGCCGCTATATGCTACGTCGCAGGTATGATGCCGCAAATAGATTCCATATTTTTACGGCTGACGTATCGCACTGTCATATTTGCCGTTTTCATAGGAATAGTTATAAAAAAAGATCTTCCTCTGGCCGAAATTCCATACGTAGGGAAATATTTCCGGAAATAAACGTGCCGGGGAAGTTGTGCAGAGAAAAAAACGTTCTTCGTTTGGCGGTAAAAAAGAAAAGAGCTATCTTTGGAATCTGATTTATAAACGAATAAAACAAGAAGCGTATGGCTCATTATTTAGACCCGAAAAACGATTTCATATTCAAGCGTATATTCGG
>JAIRMH010000171.1 GCA_031258835.1 Tannerella sp. | reverse complement strand
TCTGAAAGTAAGATATTCCTTTCCTGATTTATCAATATATGGGAATAGAACACTGAACGCAAATTCTATATCATCTCCTAAAGGGTATTTCAAATCTTTATCTGCCGCTACTTCAAGTTCGTAGTTTTGTGTTTATTTTTTGCTCTCCTTCAGGTTAAAACATTTGAAGCTAAGCACATTTTCGTCAAAAGAAGGATTAAGGGTATGCGAATCGCTGATATACAATCCGTTTTTGTGAACAAAAGCGATTGTCGGATTATAGGTGTATTTTGGGAACAGAGTTTCACCGATAATGTTGAAATCCTTATCCAAAATGATTACGGAAAACTGTGCCGGCCCGCTACGCCATAATATTTCCGGAGTGATTTCCGTATCATTTCTCTGCTCCACGCCAAGTTGCGTAAAACGGTAATAGACATTTCGGTATTTATCATACAGCAGATTTCTGTAACAAGACGTTTCCAACAACATCTTGCAGATTAATTCTATTTCATCCGGATATTTTTCAAATTTCAAACGGTTTATGTATTTACTTTGTACAGGGATTTTTTTAATTTCATCCGTTTCAATATTTGTAACATAAATATTTTCGTCCATATCAAAAGAATACACTAATTGTTTTCCGTTAAAATCTCTGCTAAAATCAAATCCTATTAATGAAACGCGCAACTCATCATCCGTAAGCAAATTCGGAAAACGGAAAGGATGTTCGGTTATTGTCAGGGCAATCGTATCAATGGCGACAGTAACTGGCGTCTCCGATATTTTTGAGGCCTGATACGGTTTTTGCGAAATGTATATTTTATTGTCATGAAAAACGATCGGTTGATAGTGATATGATATTGACGTATAACTTGGCACGACATTATAACCGTTGTTTGTCTTTCCATAGGCTATGAATTGTTTGATTGTCGCGGTGGTATCAACTTTTACCAGTCCGAATTTTTCATAGGAAGTAATGTATATATTATCCAAATTTTCTATGAAATAACCGGTGCACCTGCCGATACCGTTAGGGCCTTCCTTTTCTAATTTTACATCAAAAAGATATTTGCCTGTGGGTAAGTCATAAAACAGAATGGAATTGTTTATACGCGATCTGAAAGTAAGGTATTCCTTTCCTGATTTATCAATATATGGGAATAGAACACTGAACGCAAATTCTATATCATCTCCTAAAGGGTATTTCAAATCTTTATCTGCCGCTACTTCAAGTTCGTATTTATAGCTGACGGATTGTCCCGCCCTGTTTTTTGAATTTTTGCAAGAGAAGATCATCAATAGTAACAGGAATATGGATAAAAACTTTTTCATAGCAATTGAGTTATCGTCGTTTTTTTAATGTATCGTGAGTTCTTTTTTCTTAAAAAGAGACATAATCATGTTTATCCGCTTAATAAAAATCATAACACAGAAATATTTTTATTTAATGTCGCAAATAAAGTAATATTTTTTCAAACAAACAAGGGCTATCTAAATAAGTTCGTTTCAATTATGTTTATTTATGAGGTGGTGACATTTCAATCATCCAAATCAACGGGTTCCGAATGGGCAGGTTACGTTCTACTTCACGGACGACAGGGTAGTGTTCAAATTTTCGCCACGTATCGAAATACACTTCGTCGTTGTAACGGGCTGCGGCAAAGATCAGTGCGGGATGAGCAACCGGCCATTCGTCCCAATACATCACATCGGGCGGCAACATCCATGTTTGTTTGTCGCGAATATACGGAAGCATGAAGTCAATTCCTTTCTTCATATTCTGTCCTCCGGGCAGAGTGTAATCCCAAAGGTCGTCGCCTTCGGCGGAAAGTATCAGGCAGATAGTAGCCATGGCGTCGAGGTTGAAAAGCGAATAACCATAAGGTTTTGTCCGTGCAAGTTCCTTCGGGAAACTGCCGTCGGACGCCATTTGCCGAGGAAGAAGTATTTCCCTGTATCGTGTACGGCATAATTCGAGCAAGGGTTCGTCGCCCGTTAAACGTGCAAAAGCAGCTACCTGCATTACCCAGCAAGTAGCATGATTATTCTGTGCGTTCATCTCGTCGACGCCATACGGATGATGAACCAGCCATGCCAGATAATCGGAAAACCATTCCTTCGCCGTCCGCAAATCGTCCGGCTGAATACACTGTGCATCTTGCATGCAGAGAATAGCCTGAACGACTTCCATTAGGTGAATGGTGTCGATAATCCCGACACCCCGTCCCGTAACGACACCTTTGATAGCCTGGGCGTAAAGCAGGTTGGGATTCATCCTCGTATCTTCATCCACAAACCATGCCCGGATATGCGAAAAAGCATGTTCCACATATTTTTCGTCTCCGGTAACAAGATATGCCGAAGCAAGGTAGCCGACGATTTTACTGAAACGTATCATCGCCAGTCTATGCGCTGTAAAATTTTCAGGATTCGTTTCACCATCGCGGCGAATATACGGCCCATCCGGATCGTCAGGATTCGGCCACCAGTAATCACCTTCGGAATAAAAATCGTGTATGCCTCCCGCACTGCGTGGACAGGCGTAATTCGTTATTGTCTCTGGTAACTGCCGCATCGCCCATTCCGCATGTTGCATAATAGCATCATGCAGGGCAACTTCCATTTTCCCTTTCCAGTCGGTTTGCCCGCAGCAGTCGGCAAACAGCAAAACAAAAATGCTTAAACAGACCGTTTTCATGATATACCGTATGATTTATGATAATTCGGCAGTAAAATTACATGAAAAACTTGGGTATTCCAAGTGCGTATGAAATAAAAAAACGTTATTTCAGTTCACATATACTGCGGGGAAATAACGCGAGAACAATTTTTTTGCTTGCTCCAGCTGTTCATCGGTATTTTGTCTTACATCATGTAAGAAATAAGGTATTCCAAGGGATTCGTATTTGTGAACGCCCAATGTGTGATAAGGCAATATTTCAATTCGCCGTATCATTTTATACGATTTAAAATGTTCGCACATAGCGATAATGTCATCTTCGGAATCCGAATAACCGGGAACAAGAACATAACGCAACCATACCGGAATACACTGTTCTTCCAACCATTCGGCTGTACGAAGAGTCTGTTGATTATCTCTTTTCGTCAACCGTAGATGCCTGCCGGGATCAAATTCTTTGATGTCAAGTAAGATAAGTTCGGCCATAGAAAACAACGTCTTCACGTCACTATTCAGAACGCTACCATTCGTATCAATGCAAATATTAATACCTTCCTCTTTCAGTCGTATAGAAAGCGGAATCAGCGCTTTTGCCTGCATGGCAGGTTCGCCTCCGCTGAATGTAACCCCTCCCTTTTTCCCGAAAAAAGGTTTTTCACTGACAGCTTTCCTGACAATTTCTTCGGGATCGGTCAACACACCTCCTTCACAAGAAATCGTATCGGGATTAGCGCAATAGAGACATTTGAAATTACAGCCCTGCAGGAAAACGACGAGCCTGATTCCCGGCCCGTCGTATGTCCCCAGACTTTCATAAGAATGGACTCTTATCATATTATGTAGAGTTATTACAAGGCATGCGATAATACGGTCGTTCCATACATCATATGCAATGATTACATTGCTTTATGGAAACTTCTTGAAATAACTTCCATTTGGTGAGCGCGACTAAGATTCACGAAGTTTACCGCATAACCCGACACGCGTATGGTAAGTTGCGGATAATTCTCCGGATGTTCCATCGCATCTTCCAGCATCTCCCGGTTCAACACGTTTACGTTCAGATGATGAGCGCCTTTTGTAAAGTAACCGTCTATCATTGTAACGAGATTTTCTACGCGATCCTCCTTTGTTACACCTAATGATTTCGGTATAATCGAGAATGTATTACTTATTCCATCTTGAGAGTCGCGGTATCGTATCTTCGCTACGGATGAAAGTGAAGCGACAGCTCCGCTCTTATCGCGTCCGTGCATCGGATTCGCTCCCGGCGCAAACGGCGCCCCTTTGATGCGTCCGTCAGGCGTAGCGCCTGTCTTCTGTCCGTACATCACATTCGATGTGATAGTAAGCACAGAAAGCGTAGGACGTGCATTTTTATAAACCGGCAGTTTCTTCAGTTCTTCGTTGAAGAAATAAATCAAATCGACCGCCAGTTTGTCCACACGGTCTTCGTCATTGCCGAAACAGGGAAATTCGCCTGTTATATCGAAGCGTTCCGTCAGGCCAATATCATTACGAATAGCTTTTACTTTTGCATACCTGATTGCCGATAGCGAATCTATAGTGATCGAAAGGCCGGCAACCCCATAAGCTAAGTTTATACGAGGATCAGTATCGATAAATGCCATCTGCGCTTTTTCGTAATAATACTTATCGTGCATATAATGAATGATATTCATCGCTTCGTTGTATACCCTGGCTATTTCGACCAGCACTTTTTTATAGTTTGCCATCACCGCTTCATATTTCAGGGTATCGCCGGAAAGTACGGGAATATCTTTCACCATCAGTTTGCCCGTATTTTCGCAACGACCGCCATTTATTGCGAGTAACAATGCTTTGGCAAGATTGGCGCGCGCTCCGAAAAATTGTATTTGGCGACCTATATCCTGATAAGAAACACAGCAGGCGATCCCGTAGTCGTCCGAATGACGCACTTCACGCATTAACTCATCATTTTCATATTGAATAGAGCTTGTGTCGATCGATATTTTGGCGCAAAACTCCTTAAATCCTTCCGGCAATTCTACACTCCAGAGCACCGTCAGATTAGGCTCCGGCGACGGCCCCAGATTGTATAACGTCTGGAGGAAACGGAACGTCGTTTTTGTCACTTTTGTGCGTCCGTCATTGAATCGTCCGCCAAGAGCTTCCGTCACCCATGTCGGGTCACCGGCGAAAATATCATTGTACGACCGCATACGAAGATGGCGCACCATACGAAGTTTCATCACAAACTGGTCTATCAATTCCTGTGCGAATGTTTCGTCAATCTTTCCTTCCGACATTTCATATTCAATATAAATATCGAGGAATGAAGATACGTTTCCCAGCGACATGGCTGCGCCATCCTGTTCTTTGACGGCGGCCAGATAAGCCATATAAACCCATTGGACAGCTTCCTGCGCCGTATACGCCGGACGGCTTAGATCCAGCCCGTAGTATTCACCCATAGTCTTGATATCTTTCAGCGCTTTGATCTGTTCGGCAACTTCTTCACGAAGACGTATGCGTGCATCTGTCATCGGGCCTGTCAGTCTTTTCAAATCTTCCTGTTTCGCTTCAATGAGACGGTCGATACCATACAACGCCAGCCGGCGGTAATCGCCGATGATTCGCCCGCGGGCGTAATTGTCGGGCAATCCCGTGATGAAACCTAACGTCCGAAACGAACGAATTTCATCCGTATACGCGTCAAAAACTCCGTCGTTATGCGTTTTACGATAATGCGTAAAAATATCTTTTACTTTCTCATCAATATCAACGCCATTTTCATTGCACGCTTTTGCTACAATATTAATCCCACCGAACGGCTTTATCGCGCGTTTCAGCAACTCGTCCGTCTGCAAACCGGCGATCAGCTCATTCTCTTTATCTATATAACCGGCTTTGTGCGAAGTGATTGTTGATACGGTCTTATTATCCAACGAGCGAACGCCATTCCGGATGCGTTCTTCAGCAATTGCCTGCGTACACAAACGCCACAAATGTTTTGTTCTTTCGGTTGCTCCGGTAAGAAATGAAGCATCGCCCTCATAAGGAGTAATATTACTTTTCACAAAGTCCGTAACATTGATTTCTTTAACCCAAATACCCTCTTTCATTTTTTTTGTTAATTCCATAAAATAGCTTTTATTAAAATGTAATTGTAGATTATTCCCATGTATTTCGTGCCACAAAATTACAACATATAATCCACAAAACAGTCAAAAAAAGCGGCTTTTTTATGCTGTATAACATATTTATTAAACATGCTTTTTGAATGTATGAAATTAAAACCAATATTCCGAATTTTGTATCTTTTTAAAATCACAGTTCTATATCCCATATTCCGGCGTTCCGTTCCAAGTCGATTAATGCGGCGACGCTGTTGAATAGCGCTTCGATGTAGGCGGCGCGCAATTCGTCGTAGGTTTGTTGAGCGATCAGCGCTTCCAGGCGGGAAGTCTCTCCGCGTTCGTAGCTGTAGATTTTCCCTTCGAGTACCGATTGGGCGTCCTCCAATAAACCGTCTTCGTAGCGTTTCACCTGTTCGAGCGACGAGAGGTATAGCCGCAGGCTTTGCATCACTGAAGTCTGCACCTCCAATTCGGCTTGCCGGTAATTGAGTTCCGCCTGGCGTTTACGAAAACCGGCAACCTGTACGGCGCCTTTGTTCGTATTGGAAAATTTCAACGGGATGGAAATGCCTACAGTGACGCCGTTGAATCGGGGTGCAGGCGCTATTTCATTCCTGACTTCGGTATTGTAATTGTAACCCAATACAAGGTCGAAATCCATGTTGCGTTCGCGTTGTGTCACTTTCAGCGTTTTTCCGGCTACTTCGACGTTTTTCATTGCGGCGGCCAAATCCGCGCGATTCTCTAAGGCTGTTTGCAGGAGTTTGCCGCTGTCGAATGTACGTTCCTTCTTCATTAGCAAACGTTCGGATGGGAGATGAATGACGTCCTTATCGAATACGCCCGTCCATAATCCCAGCGAAGCATACGCATTATACAATTCCGTCAGCGTCATGGCCAGTTCGTTGGATGCAATTTCCGCTTCCACTTTACTTTGTATGGCATCCACTTGAGTGATTTTGCCCAATGCAAACCGGATACTGTCGCTCGTCGCCAACCGGTGGATATTGCTGCAGGCGTTTTCTTTGATGGAATAAAGTTCCGATTGCTTAAGCGCTTCGAGGTACGCCAATGTAGCTTCGGCGCGCAGGCGGTGGAAATAGTCTTCCAGCAGGGCTTCGTTCAAGTCCTTCTCGCTTTGGGCAAGTTCGATATTCGCGTTTCGCTTACCGGCAGAGAACGTTTTACTCAATTCTACCGATACCGACCGTCCCATTTTCAGGCGACGGTCGTCGTTATCGGCATACTCCACGCTTAGCGACGGATCGTTGAACACCTTCGCCGCTTTTATGCCGGCTTCGGCAATGTCTATGTTGAGTTTTTCGGCGGCATAACTCAGATTCTGTTTCCATACCATGTCCATGTAGGTTTTATAATCAATAGATTGTTGCGTTCTCTCCAACTCCTGCGAATATACCACCCGGCAAATGCACAGCAGGGCTGTGACAAATAACAGATAGCGCTTATTAAATGATAAATGACGAATAATAAATAGATGTTTCATACTTTAATGAATTAAAATGAATATCATATACAGTACCCTCGCCGGTGGGGTGTTAGAACTTCCATTGTCTGTTAATCTGTGTTCCATTTCTTTTCTATTAGATAATATAGCGACGGAAGAATATATAAAGTAATAACGGTTGCGGAAAGCAATCCGTAGACAATGACCGTAGCTAAGGGGCGTTGCACGTCCGAGCCGATACCGTCGCTGACGGATGCCGGTAAAAGTCCGAGAATGGCTACCGAAGCCGTCATCAGTACCGGACGGAAACGGTGACGTGCGCCTTCCGTTACGGCTTTTTCCAATCCATGACCTTCTTTGCGTAAGTTGTTGATATGCGAAATCATGATCACTCCGTTTTGTATAGCTACGCCTATCAGAGCGATGAATCCTACGGCGGAGGATACGTTGAGCGTCATGCCTCGCAGGTTCAGTGCAAGCATACCTCCGAACACGGCCAGAGGGACGACGCACATCATAAGCGTTGCTTGCCGGAATTTCCCGGTCGCGCCGAACAGCAACAGCAGCATCACACCCAAAGCCAGCGGTATTACAACGGCCAAGCGTCTGTAAGCGCGACTTTGGTTCTCGAATTGTCCTGCCCACTTGAAGCTATAATGGCTGTGATCGTATTCTATTTCTTCGCGGATAGCGGCATCGGCGTTGTTCAGGAATCCCGTCAAGTCGGCTCCGCGCAAGTTTACGCGAACCGTCAGGTGACGTTTGTTCATCTCGCGGGTAATAGTACTGGCGCCGGTCGTAGTTTTGATCTCCGCAACCTGCGAAAGGGGGATTTTTGCTCCGGAAGCCGTCGTCAGAAGCAGGTTCCCGATTTTTTCCGGGGAATTACGATGTTCTTCACTGAAGCGACAGATGACGTCGTAACTCTTATTTCCAGAGTAAATACGCGAGATGGAAGCGCCGCCGATAGCCAGTTCGATCAAGTTCGTCACGTCTGAAATGTTCAATCCGTAACGAGCAATGCGTTCGCGGTCGGCGATAATTTGCAACTGTGGCAGGGGTGGCTCCTGGTCAACAGCTACGTCGACGGCGCCAGGTATTTTCTTTAATATTCCGGCCACACGATCGGCGATACGCCGTGTTCCGGGAATATCGTCACCGTAGATTTTCAACGCCAAATCACTGTGTGCACCGGCTACCTGATCCATCACCATGTCGATAATAGGCTGGGAAAAACCTGCCGAGTAGCCGGGCATAGATGACAGCTTCACCGACATGGCTTCAATCAATTTCGCTTTTGTCATTCCGCGTCTCCACGTATTATACGGTTTCAAGCCAATTCCACATTCTACGTGGGAAAGGGAAAACGCTTCCGCCCCTTCGTCGTCACGGCCTACCTGTGTCATAACGTAAGTCACTTCTTCAAATTCTTTTAGCGTCCGCCGCAGTTCTGCACCCATTTCTTTCGATTTTTCGATGGAGATTCCCGGCGGGAGTTGTACCTGTATCCATATTGACCCTTCGTCCAACGGCGGCAGGAAGTCTTTCCCGACCGTGAAGCTCAGGATGCCTGCGGCGACAAGGACGAGCAGTAAGGACAGTACCATTTGCCGCGGTTTTTCCAGCAAACGAACCGTTTGCTTGTGGTATATCTCCGTCCACGTCTCCAGCCATTTATTCCGGTATATCTTTTTCGGCCTCCTGTAAGCGTAGAAAGCCAGGCCGGGAATGAGGAAAAGGGCGACGGCCAATGCGCCGAGCAAGGCGTAACCGACCGTATAAGCCATTGGCGTAAACAGTTTGCGCTCTATATGTTCGAAAGCAAACAACGGCAGATAAGCTGTAATAATGATGAGCGTAGAGAAAAAGATTGGACGGGCGACTTCCGTCGCACGTTCGTGGATGGCATTTTCCTTTAACGTTTCATTCGGATGGCTTTCACGCTTTTTCAATATCGTTTCCATCATCACAATGGCACCGTCGACGAGGATGCCGAAGTCGATTGCGCCCAGAGAGAGCAGGTTGGCCGGAATGTCGGTGACGTGCATCAGGATAAAGGCTATCAGCAGGGAGAATGGTATGGTCGATGCCACCAGCAATGCGCCTCGCCAGTTGCGGAGGAAAAGTATTAATATCAGGATCACCAGAGTCATTCCGGCCATAAGCGTATGCGACACGGTGTTCAGGGTCGTATTCACCAGTTCCGTACGATCCATGAAAGGATGAATATGCGTCCCTTCGGGCAGGATTTCGTTGTTTAGTTCGTTCACCACCTGATGAATTTCTTTCAGTACCCGCGAAGGATTCTCACCGCGAAGCATCTGCACGATCCCTTCCACGCTGTCGTCGTAATCGCGTGTATCGTCAATGAATCCCAGTACGCCTTTTCGTTCGAGTGTTCCGTATTTCAAGATGCCTATGTCATTCAGATAGACAGGCACCCCATTTACCGTTTTAATGACGATGCGCCCCAAATCGTCGAGGTCTCTCACCAATCCGATTCCCCGAATCACGTAGCTCAAATCGCCTCTACTAAGTATGCTGCCTCCGGCGTTGGCATTGTTTTCCTCTACTTTCTCGGCAATATCATTCAATGTGATTCCATATTTATCCATTTTATACGGGTCGGCTTCTATCTGGTATTGGGTCGTTATCCCTCCGTAATTGCTGACATCTGCAATACCGGTTATCCGGCGCAGACGCGGGATAATCACCCATTTGTGCAAGTCGGTTATTTCGCGCAGGCTTAAGCGGTCGCTTTCGATAATATAGCGGAAAATCTCGCCAGTGGGAGATGTCAGGGGATTCAGTTCGGGGACGGCGCCGTAAGGCAGTTCTACCTCGGTCAGGCGTTCCCTGACGCGCTGACGCGCCCAGTAATCTTCAATGCCGTCGTCAAAAACCAGGATCACCGTTGAAAGTCCGAACGTATTCTTGCTGCGCATCACGTTCAGGCCGGGTAAGCCGTTCATCGCCCGTTCGATGGAGATACTGATCTGTTGTTCTATCTCTTCGGCAGCCAGTCCGGGCACTTGCGTCACGATCTGAACCGTCGTATCGGCAATATCGGGATATGCGTCAATAGCTAATTGCGTCCATGCATAATAACCTGTTAATGCGAGGAACAGAAACAACACAAACATTAATCCCCGCCGGTGTATCGAAATAAAAATAATCTTCTTCAACATGGCTTATCGAGCGTCTATAAAGTAAAAAGCGCCTTCGGTGACGATTTTTTCGCCTTCGGTGACGCCGGAGAGAATGGCGGTCTGCGCTTCTCCGACCGGACGAACTGTTACATTGACTTTCCGAAATATGTTCCCGCCCTCGCTCACGATTACGTAAAGTGTTCCTTCTTCCTGCAAAATGGCAGAGTTGGGAACGATAATATCCTGCAACGGCATGGCGATAAAGCGGACGGTCCCATACATGTGCGGCTTTATTTTTCGCTCGCTGTTATCGCATTGGATAATCACTTCTATCGAACGGGTGTCTTCGTCTAATATTCCACCTGTATAATAAATTGCACCCGTGACCGGCGTTCCGGGCAAGGCGTCCAAGTCTATCCGGATTTCCGCAATACGTTCGAGGGCGGGAATATCTTTTTCCTTGACATGGGCTGTTACCCACACCTTGTCCAGATCGGCGACAACGGCCAGCGCTCCGGCGTCCTCCGGTATATACTGACCGGTGACGATGTTGCTTTTCAATACTTCACCGGCTATCGGGGAACGTACCACCAGGGATTGTCCGGGCGCGCTGTCCGTAGCGGATTGATACACTTGCATTGCCGCCAAAGCCTGCTCGTAATCGCTCTTGCGGAGTTCGTAATTTGCTTCGGCTTCTTCGACCTCTTTGGCTATGCCTACCTTATTTGCCAATAAATCCCGTTCGCGGTTCAGATGTTTCAGGGCGAGCGCCATTTCCTGCTTCGCTTGAAAATACGCTTTACTCGCTTCGGAAAAAGACGGCGAACTGATTTCAAAAACCGGACTTCCGGAAGTGATTTTCTGCCCTATCCGTACAAATGATTTAACAATACGTCCGGCAAAAGGTGAGGCAATTTCAGCATACTGCGCAGGAATGGCGTGCACCGTTCCCGCAGCGGAAAAACTAAGTTGGTAACTGCCGGATTCGGCTAATTGGATTTTTATTTTATGTAACACCTGTGCATTTTCCGGCACAGTAATTTGTTCTCCTTCGATTATAAATTGTTTAGCGCCGGTGTCGTCGTTACCGGAAGGGTTCCCGCAACCGAACAATACTAGCAGGCATAATGGTATGATAAGATTCTTCATTGGATTTTGGATTTTGGATTCTGAATTTTGAATTCTGGATTTTGAATTTTGAATTCTGAATTTTGGATTCTGAATTTTGGATTTTGAATTTTGAATTTTGGATTACAAAGCTATCAACTTCCGTCAATTTATGAATTGTGCGGTTATCGACCTTTGCTTATGAATTATAGGGAGGGATAAAAATCCCGCCATGATACATACTGTTTACTTCATATATTGAAATCAATATGTGAAATAAACAGTTCTCAAATAGTTATAATTCCGGACGGGGGCGCCCTGAGTGGTAATGTAATAAGATGTATATGGGATATGTACCGCCTGACCGGAATATATATCCGGAAGACTTGTGTCACCATAAATAATACGGCAACGGTCAGGAATGTCATGACGATATGCGACAATAGTTGAATAATCACGCACTGTCGCGGCGTATGGTCGTGGTTGGCAGCAGGATTGTCGCCAAACGGGAAAAACATGTGCGAGTGGGTGACGGCGCCCCAACTGAAATAATGCGTATGATAAAAGGACGTAGACGACAAGTAGTAGGTCAGAAAAAGAACTACCAGCATCCATTTACCTGCTTTTACCATTGTTTGTTTCATTCGCGACTAAAATAGTCCGGCAAAGATAACACAAACTTACCGGAAATCATACCCTTTCCCCTATAAATTTCGTCGGACATTTTTATCGGTCTGTTTGGAATGTCGAAAATTTCATGTACATTTGGAATCTGAAATATGAATCTGGAACATATAACAAGCTATAAAAGAGCATGAAAATATTAGCAGCAGTAACCCATAAGCCGGGTCAGTTATCATTTGAAGAAGTAGAATTATCGGCACCGAAAGCATCAGAAGCGCTGGTTAAAACAATCGCATGCGGAGTATGCCATACCGACGCAGCCGCATTACATTCGTTTATTCCGGTAACATTGCCGATCATACTCGGACACGAGGGGGTTGGTATTGTTGAAGAAACGGGGAGCGAAGTCACGTCATTAAAAAAAGGCGACCGTGTCATAATGTCGTTCCCGTCATGTGGGAAATGCGATTATTGTCACGACGGGCACCCTTATGCATGCGACCACTTAAATGAGTTGTTTTTTGAAGGGGCATATAACGACGGAACGAAACGATTTTCACAAAACGGAACTGCGATCTCTTCATTTTTCGGACAGGGCGCTTTTGCCGACCATGTCATTATTGATGCACGAAACGCGGTAAAGGTTAACGTCGATACGGACGACGACCTGGCCTGTTTATGTTCTCTCGGATGCGGTGTACAGACAGGAGCTGGCGCCGTATTAAACCGCATAAAACCGAAAAAAGGCGCTTCTATTGCCGTATTCGGATGTGGCGGCGTAGGAATGAGCGCGATCATGGCGGCAGTTATCGCAGGATGTAATCCGGTTATAGGCGTAGATGTCGTACCTTCAAGGCTTGAACTCGCAAAAGAATCAGGCGCTACGCATGTCATCAACAGCAAGGAGACAGATCCTGTTTCTGAAATAAAACGAATTACCGGAGGTGGCGCTCACTATAGTGTGGAATCGTCAGGTATAGCAAACGTCACGCTACAAACGTTAGGTTGTCTTCGACGCGAAGGTATGGCCGTATTACTTAGCGTCACAGGATCGGAAACAATCAACCTTCCTCTTGAAGCCTATATTTTGAACCCAAGCGTAACACTTACCGGGCTAAGTGAAGGAGCATCGAATCCTCAGACGTTCATTCCCGAATTAGTAACATACTATAAAGAAGGCCGACTGCCGGTCAATAAACTTGTAAAATTCTACGATTTTAAAGACATTGAAAAAGCTTTCGACGATTCACACAAAGGAATAACGATAAAACCCGTCCTGCGGTTCTGAAACACAACGACATTAATGAATATGAAAAGGCTCATGGTTCTCCTAGGCGTTATAATGGCAATCACCTTGGTTTCTGCCGTAATATACCGTATAATAAACATCATACCTCCGGATAATATTTCCAAAGACACACAATCTATCGCCATCTTGGATGATGCTTCATGCTTGTTGTGCCATACAAAAAATAATGACCACCAGCTTTATGCCGATGTCCCTGTGTTGGGAAATGTCGTAAAAAGTGAAGCGGAAAAAGGATTACGGAGTTTCGATATAGGCGATAATATGGACAAAATAAACCGGGGAGAAGCCATAAACGAAGTAGTACTTGCAAAAATAGAGATGGCGACCGTCATTCAGCGGAATATGCCGCCGCCCGTATTTTACCTCACTCATTGGGGATCGTCCGTAACGCCGGCAAAACGAAAAATACTGGAAGAATGGATAACAAGCTATCGTGAACAGTTTTACCCAAACCCTCTTGCCGCCGGACGTTTCAAAAACGAACCTGTATGTCCGCTCCCTTCGTCAATACCTGTAAACGAAAAAAAAGCGGCTCTCGGCAAAAAACTATTTCATGACACCCGCCTGTCGCGTAATAACACGATATCCTGCGCTTCGTGCCATCATTTGAATTTGGGAGGAGCAGACAACAAACAATATCCGGAAGGCGTCAACAAAATTCTCGGCAAAGTAAATACTCCAACCGTATTCAACGCTTGTTTCAATAACTCGCAATTCCGCGACGGACGAGCGCCCGATTTGAAAACACATATGGTGGAACATCTTTTAGATCCGCTAACAATGGCTGCCGAATCTTTCGACAATATTGTCAAGAAACTCCTGTATGATGACGATATGAATCGGGCTTTTAACCGGTTATATAAGGATGGCATAACCGAAATGTCCCTTATCGACGCTATTGAATCATTTGAAAAAACGCTTATCACCCCGAATTGCCGCTTCGACAAATATCTTAAAGGAGAGAATGACACCCTCGATGAATCCGAAATAAGGGGGTATGAGGCATTCAAATCAAACAAATGCGCCGTCTGTCATGTCGGCGTCATACTCGGAGGGCAATCTTATGAACGTATGGGTATTTACAAAGATTATTTTGAAGAGCGTGGCTGGGAAATCACGCGCGACGACTTGGGGCGTTTCAACCACACATCCGACGAATATGACCGTTTTCGCTTCAAAGTCCCCGGATTACGCAATGTAGCGTTAACAAAGCCTTATTTCCACGACGGAAGTCAACAAACGCTATATGATGCCATAAAAATCATGGGAACCTGCCAGTCCGGTCGTTCGATAAAAGACGACGACATTAATGATATCATATCTTTTCTTGAAACTTTAAGTTCTCCACTATAATTTTTGCGGAGAAATTTTATCCGTCTGTGTGCAATTCGAAAATTTCATGTACATTTGCAGACAATATTTGATATTTACATGGGCTGCCAAACCGGTTTGCATCCTTATTTATCAAAAAATGCATTTTATGAAACATCTGAATTTCGTTATACTATTTATTATATACTGTTTCACCGTCACACCGATAATGCATGTATCTGCGACGGCAATACAGGCACCTCCGTTAAGCGCGCAGGCGCAGATAAGTTTGCTGACAAGTTCGCCTTCCGACGATTATGTTTATACTTTATACGGACACACGGCGCTCCGTGTATATGACCCTGAAGCTAATATTGATGTAATCTTTAATTATGGGACTTTTGACGTTTCCCGATCTAATTTCATCTATCATTTTGCAAAGGGCGAGACGGATTATATGGTAGCGGCGCAACATTTCAGTTATTACCTCATGGAATATATAAGTCGCGGAAGTGAAGTGTATGAACAGATTCTGAATCTGCTGCCCGAAGAAAAAGAGGCGCTATGGCAGGCGCTTGTCATTAACGAACGACCGGAAAATCGAGTTTACAGGTATAACTTCTTTTTCGATAACTGCGCCACGCGACCGGTGGTGATGATTGAAAGTAATATATGCGGTACGATAAAATATCCGTTGCAGATAAGGCAACTATCTTCCCCTGGTGCGACCGCGGCGGACCCATCGTCCGTTTTATCCGTTTCACAGACAGGACAACCGACTTTTCGCGACGCGATTAATTTTTGCACCCGCCACCACCCGTGGATTACGTTCGGCTGCGATTTAGTCATGGGCGCTCCGACCGACCGGGTGATGGCGTATAGAGAAACGTTCTTTCTGCCCGAATATCTGAAAGAAGCTTTTGACAAAGCGGAAATAAAGCGGGATAGCGGGATACAACCTTTGGTTTTAAAGGTGAATATCCTTTCCGAAAAAACTCAGACACCGGAGAAATCGCCTCCGTTCATGACTTCTCCTGTCGCCTGCTTTACGCTTGTCTTCATCGTCATCGTATGGCTAACATGGTTGGAATGGAAAAAAAAGACATATTTCAGAGGGTTGGACGCCATTTTGTTTTCCTCTGCCGGAATTGCCGGATGTATCTTATTCTTCCTAAGTTTCTTTTCCGTACATCCATGCATGTTTCCGAACATTTCGTTATTATGGCTGCATCCTTTTCATCTGATAGGAGTCTTTTTCTTTTCCGTAAAAAAATTTAAGAAGCTGGCTTTTTGGTATCATTTTATTAACTTTGCTGCAATTTTGGGGATGTTAATCGCGTGGATTTTCATCACACAACATTTCAACATGGCGTTTATTCCTTTGATAGCAAGCCTCTGGTTGCGGTCGGGATGGACGTTAATAAAGAAAAAAGTTATCTGACGGACGAGAGGATGAGAAAATTTATAACTTCATTAATAGCAGTATTGGTGGTCACAAACCTGCAGGCGCAACAACATCAGGCGCCAAAATTGGTCGTATGTATAACAATAGACCAGCTGCGGGGGGACTATCTTGAATATTTCAAAAATTCATTCGGCGAACGCGGTTTTAAACGGTTGCTGAATGACGGTGTGGTATACAGCCATGTGCAGTTTGAATTTTCAAATATCGACCAGGCAAGCTCGTTCGCTACGCTGTTCACCGGTTCAAATCCCTGTTATCACAGTATCGCCGGAGTAAAACGATACGATTTCGACAAAGAACTGGAAGTTTCCTGCTTGTACGATGCCCATTATCTCGGCAATTACACACATCAGAACTTCTCCCCTAAAAACCTTTTGTGTTCAACGGTTGGCGACGAGTTGAAAATTGCGTCCGGAGGAGCCGGCAAAGTTTATGCGATAGCTCCCGAAGCGGAATGTGCCGTCATATCGGCCGGACATGCGGCGGATGCGGCCTTCTGGCTCGACAATTATAACGGGAAGTGGGCGACTACGACTTATTACAAAAATCTTCCGGCCTATGTCGATAAACTGAATATCGGTACGGAATCCCTCTCTTCGCGACTGCCGGCCATTTCCTGGAGTCCTTTACTGCCGACCGGTAATTACGATGCATTGCCTTACATAACCAACAAAAAACAATATAACTATAAATTCAACGAAAAAGAAGCAGGATGTTATCCGCGCTTCAAGACGTCTCCCTATATAAACAGGGAAGTATGCAACCTTGCCATACAATTCATCAATGCCGGAGAATTGGGAACGCATCAGGCGCCGGATTTGCTATGTGTTACATTTTACGGAGGGAATTTTCTGGATGTTCAGGATAAAACCTATACACAAGAAGTGCAGGATATCTACTTCGGGTTAGATAAAAACATAGAAGAACTTCTTGATGTAATTAACCAAAAGGTCGGACTTCATAAAACGCTCGTTGTTGTAACGGGAACAGGTTATTATACGGATACGGAGATCGCTCCCGATGGAGAAACCGCTACCGGAGGCGTTTTTCATCCGAAACGTTGCACCGCCCTGCTGAATATGTACCTGATGGCCATATACGGCCAGAAAAATTGGGTCAAAGGATATTATAATCAACAGATCTTCCTGAATCGCAGAACGATCGAAGATGAAAAAATTGACCTCCATGCCATACAGGATAAAGCGGCGGAATTCATCGCTGAGTTCAGCGGCGTACAACAGGTAACAACAGATCTGTCGTTAAGAGCTGGCGAATGGAACGAAGGTAGCGCAACGCTCCGCTACGGAACGCATCATATCGGACGCGGCGACCTTATCATCGAATTGCAACCGGGCTGGGGTATCGAAGACGACGTCACCGGTCGAAAAGCAAAAGCAAAACGCAACAATACGGTTATCACACCTTTAATATTCATCGGTAATAATCTTAATCCTAAACGCATCGAACGCTCTGTTTATGCGACGGAAATAGCTCCGACAATTACGAACGTCCTGCGCATCCGTGCGCCTAATGCATGCAGCGACCTTCCTTTATCCGAAATAAAATAATGCGGATATCCTTTTTATAATATCTAAAAACGAATAATTTACAACATAAAACAAAATGGGATTTAATGATATATTAACAAAGCTATTCGGCAACAAGTCGCAGCGGGATTTGAAAGAAATTACGCCTTACGTAAATAAAATAAAAGCCGTTTATCCTTCTATAAAAGCTCTTTCCAACGATGAATTACGGGGAAAAAGCGCGGAGATACGCAAGAATGTGCAGGATTACGTATCCGAAGAAAAAGCGAAGATCGCATCATTGCGCGAAGGTATTGACGATAAGCCCCTCGAAGAACGCGAATCGATATGGGCGGAGGTCGATAAAATAGAAAAAGATATCATGGAACGTCTTGAAGTAGCGCTCGAAGAGGCGTTGCCTGAAACATTCGCTATCGTAAAAGAAACCGCACGACGTCTATCGGAAAATGAACGGGTAGAAGTGACGGCGAACGATTTTGACCGTGATCTTGCAGTTGCGCACGACTTCGTCGCAATCGAAGGCGACAAAGCCGTATATTTCAACCACTGGGTTGCAGGAGGTACGGAAATTAAATGGGACATGATACACTACGATGTCCAATTGTTTGGCGGCGTCGTTCTCCACAAAGGTAAAATTGCCGAAATGGCAACCGGCGAAGGTAAAACATTGGTGGCGACGCTCCCCGTTTTCCTGAATGCGTTGACAGGTAACGGCGTACATGTCGTTACCGTAAACGATTATCTGTCAAAACGAGATTCCGAATGGATGGGGCCTGTCTATATGTTCCACGGACTGTCGGTAGACTGTATCGACAAACATAAACCAAACTCCGACGAACGCCGTAAGGCTTATAACGCGGATATCACGTTCGGGACAAACAATGAGTTCGGCTTCGACTATCTGCGCGATAACATGGCGATTAGCCCCAAAGATTTGGTGCAACGCAAACACAATTACGCCATCGTCGACGAGGTAGACTCCGTATTGATCGACGACGCCCGCACGCCACTGATTATCTCCGGGCCTATTCCGAAAGGCGAAGACCAGCTTTTCGAAGAATACCGCCCCAACGTAGAAATTGTCGTTAATGCACAAAAACATTTGTGCACCAGACTACTGACCGAAGCCAAACAAAAAATGACGAACGAAGACAAAAAAGTCCATGAAGAGGGAGCGCTTGCCCTTTTCCGTTCGTATAAAGGCCTGCCTAAAAATAATGCGCTTATCAAATATTTGAGCGAACAGGGAATAAAATCGGCAATGTTGAAGACCGAAGAGTTTTATATGCAGGATAATATGCGACAGATGCATATTGTTACCGAAGAACTCTATTATGTCATCGACGAAAAAAATAATTCTATCGAGTTAACGGATAAAGGTATAGATTTGCTTACCGGAAGGTCGAACGATCCGCAGTTCTTCGTCTTACCCGATATTGCATCGGAATTATCGCAGGTGGATAATATGAATCTGTCGAACGAAGATAAACAGATAAAAAAGGACGAACTGCTCGCCAATTACTCCGTGAAAAGCGAACGCGTACATACGGTTAACCAGTTGCTAAAAGCCTATTCGCTGTTCGACCGCGACGATGAGTACGTCGTTATCGACGGCCAGGTGAAAATTGTCGACGAACAAACCGGACGTATTATGGAGGGACGCCGTTATTCCGACGGACTGCATCAGGCAATAGAAGCGAAAGAACGCGTGAAGGTGGAAGCAGCAACACAGACGTTCGCGACGATAACGTTACAGAATTATTTCCGCATGTATCATAAACTTGCGGGTATGACCGGTACGGCCGAAACGGAAGCCGGTGAGTTTTGGAACATTTATAAACTTGACGTCGTCGTCATTCCTACCAATAAGCCTGTCGCGCGTACAGATATGAACGACCGTATCTATAAAACAAAACGCGAGAAGTACAATGCTGTCATTGAGGAGATCGGGCGCCTTATCTCTGCCGGACGACCGGTACTTGTCGGGACAACATCGGTTGAGATTTCCGAATTACTGAGCCGTATGCTCGGCATGCGCAAGATATCACATAATGTGCTGAACGCAAAACTGCATCAGAAAGAAGCTGAAATCGTTGCGCAAGCCGGACAATCAGGTATGGTTACGATAGCAACCAACATGGCCGGCCGCGGTACGGACATCAAACTGTCGTCGGCGGTAAAAGAAGCGGGAGGTCTTGCCATTATAGGCACCGAACGCCATGAAAGCCGCCGCGTAGACCGTCAGCTACGTGGACGCTCCGGACGTCAGGGCGATCCGGGATCTTCGGTGTTTTATGTCTCTCTCGAAGATGAACTGATGCGCCTTTTCGCAACGGAAAAGATCGCCGGACTGATGGACCGCATGGGATTCAAAGAAGGCGATGTGCTGGAAGCTGGAATGTTAAGCAAATCTGTCGAACGCGCACAGAAAAAAGTAGAAGAAAATAACTTCGGCATCCGTAAGCGCCTGCTCGAATACGATGATGTGATGAACTCGCAACGTAACGTCATTTATACGCGTCGCCGCCACGCACTGATGGGAGAACGTATCGGCCTCGACGTGATGAACACTCTCTATGACGCATGTGCAGCCATCGCAGAACAAAACGAAGATGGCGATTACGAAGCGTTTAAAATGGATATTTTCCGTACGCTTGCGTTAGACAGTCCGGTGACGCCGGAAGAATTTAAAGGCATGAAAGTTGAAATGATGACGGAAAAAGTATTCGACGGCGCACTTGGACTCTTTAAACGCCATATGGATCGTATGGCGCAGATTGCAAACCCCGTCATCCGACAGGTTTATGAAAATCAGGGCGCTATGTACGAAAACATCCTGATCCCTGTTACGGATGGAAAGAAGATGTACAATATCTCATGCAACCTGAAAGATGCGTACGATACGGAATCAAAAGCCATAACAAAATCGTTCCAGAAATCAATCGTACTCCACATGATTGATGAAGCATGGAAAGAACATCTTCGAGAAATGGACGATTTGCGCAGTTCCGTACAAAACGCAAGCTACGAAAACAAAGACCCGCTGCTGATATACAAATTGGAATCGTATAACTTATTTAAGGTGATGGTCGAAAATATGAACCGCAAAACCGTTTCCATTTTGATGCGTGGACAGATACCGGTGCGGGACGAGGCGGACGAACGGCGCGTACAGGTAAGTCAGGCGGCTCCCGAACGGCGTACAGACCTTAGCCGCTACCGCACCCGGAAAGACGACGTCATACAAAACGGAAGCCGTAATGCTAACAGCCGCGGCGGCAATAACGTATATCCGCAAGGACAACGCCCGCCCACAGGCCCCCAACAGCAACCACAAGAACCTGTGCGTGTGGAGAAACGCGCAGGCCGTAACGACCCTTGCCCCTGCGGAAGCGGTAAGAAGTATAAAAACTGTCACGGAAAAGGTCTTTGAGGTATAAAAAGTCCATATCCGCAAGGCGGAAAGTAACAAAAATCGTCAGGAACGGACTGCAACAACTAATAATAATCGACAATTATGAATCTTTTTATAAGAAAAGCGGATATTAATGATTGTTCTCTGATACGGGATCTCGCATCCCGTATCTGGGAACATACATACGGCTCTATCCTTTCTAAAGAACAGTTGGCCTATATGTTTGAGATGATGTATTCCATCGATAACCTCTACAAACAAATTGCAATATTAAAACATCAGTTTTTTATAATCTCCGCCGACGAAAGGCCTGCCGGTTATCTTTCATTCGAAGAAAAAACCGATGATACGTTTATTTTCCAGAAAATATATGCTGTCCCCGAGTTCCACGGAAAAGGCGTCGGGCGTCATCTGGTAGAACAGGTTATTTCTTATCTCAAAGACATCCATCCGCAACCTTTTACCGTAGAATTATACGTAAACCGCGAAAATCCCGCCGTAGGATTCTACGAACATATCGGTTTTGTGAAATCAGGCACACGCGATTATCCCATAGGTGACGGCTATTACATGAACGACTATATCATGTCGATAAACATTAATTCCGTTTCAGGATAACTTTTCGCGCCCACCCCGAACTGCCTGCAATAATAAGTATGCCGGAGGGGTAAGAAGATGCATCCCGCATTAAGGTCGGTTCTGTCTTGTTGAATTTATCAACCTGCGAGCCTGTTACGGCATATACGATTATTTCTTCTTTTGTGGCATCGCTCTTCACAATCAGCTTATTCCGTGATATATAGGCATTATTTGAACGCTTGTCATCATCTATATAATCGTTCGCAACATATTTGGTCAGCATATCATACAGTTGAGATACCGTCAACGTTTTACCCCATACAAGTCCATGCGCCTTTGTGATGTCAAATGTATCAATAATACATAAAGCAGGATAAGGAACATTCGGCGTGGGCACTACGGATAAATAATCAATTACTTCAGGCGTGCCTCTTGAATATTCGTTATCATCACAATACCAAAGAATATAATGCTCCTGAAGTATTGACGTCAACGTTCTATGAGCCAGATTCTTTTTTACCTGGTTACACCTGCTACAAGAAACGCTGCCCCAAAATAAAAAAACCTGTTTTCCCTGCACCGTCGCCGTATCAAACGCTTCCTTCTTATCCAAATAATACGTCAAACCTTCATAAACCGCCGTCTTCTGTGCATTCATACCCTGCGAAATGACCTGCAACATAAAACATATTAATATAAAACATAAAACTTTTTTCATATTAAACCATTTCTATCTTGTTATTTTACAAATACAATGCAAAATTATAGGAAAAGTGCAAGTTTTCCAATTTATTTCATGTATATTTGCCTCCTGAAGAATATAAAATCGAAGAATCTATGTGCCAAATCATAAAAAAAATTATACATGAAACACTATTTTTGTATCAGTCTGCTATGTGCAGTCTGCCTGTCGACCGTATGGCTCTCATCATGCAACCGGGAAGTATTGACCGTCGGTCATTTACAATGCGAATATCTGAGCGACCCTGTCGCTGTTGAAAGTAAGGATCCTTTGTTGAGCTGGCGACTTTATTCTGCCCAAAGAGGTAAAAGCCAGACGGCTTACCGGATACTGGCAGCCAGCGATCCGGCGCTCTTGTCCGAAGGAAAAGCCGACTTGTGGGATTCAAGCGTGGTTGCGTCGTCGCAGTCCGTCCAGGTGAAATACAAGGGAAAAGCGCTTGTTTCCCGTCAGCATGTTTACTGGAAAGTTCAGGTGTGGGACGAACACAATCGTCCGACGGCGTGGAGCCGGATCGCTACGTGGTCAATGGGGTTGTTGCAACCCTCCGACTGGACATCCCGCTGGATCGGCGCCATGACGGATCCTGCTCCCACAACCGGAGAGACGCATCCGGCACCATGGTTTCGCAGGGAATTTACTGTCGATCGCTCTGTACGTCAGGCGAAAGCGTATGTATGCGGGCTGGGATTTTATGAAATGTATGTGAACGGAAAGAAAGTGGGAGATCAGGTATTGGCGCCGGCGGTCACCAATTACGACGTGCGTCCGCTGCAAAACCTGTACTATTTCTATGATGACCAGTCGACTCAGCGCGTCCTGTACAATACTTTCGACGTCGCCGAACTGCTGCAAAACGGGACAAATACCATCGGCGCCGTGCTCGGTAACGGCTGGTACAACCAGCGCGATCGCAGAGGAGAAGGCGACATGTGGTATGACCTGCCCAAGTTATGTGCCCAGTTGGAGATTACCTATACGGACGGAAGCGTGGAAACCGTTTCGACGGACGAATCATGGAAATGCACGACGGCAGGTCCGTTACTGCACGACGGCATATTTTCCGGCGAACGCTATGATGCGCGGCTGGATTTGGACGCATGGAATATGAACGGCTATGACGATTCCGCATGGCAATCAGCACAGACTGTCCGTCCACCGACGGGGCGATTGCAATCGCAACTGGCGCCGTTCGACAAAATTACCCGCGTGCTGACGCCTGATTTTAGAGGCCGCATTAACGATTCGACATATCTGTACGTCCTTCCGGAAATGATATCCGGATGGGCGGAAATTTCGGTACAGGGCAAGGCCGGGGATGAAATACGGTTGCATTTCTACGGAGAAGAAGGGGAATCTTTCAGGCAGTCAGATACGTATATCCTGAAAGGAGGCGCGCCGGAACGGTGGGAACCACGTTTCACGTGGCATGCTTTCCGTACGGTTCAGGTCGTCACACGCGAGGTGGAAATGGGCAGCGAAAGTCTTGTCGTGAAAGTCGTGAATACCGATCCGGCGCAGACTGGCCATTTCTCTTGCTCCAATGAGCTGTTCAACAGAATAAACACGTCCTATCTGCTTACCCAGCGTGGAAATTTCCATGGAAGCATCAGTAGTGACTGTCCGCATCGCGAGCGATTAGCCTATACCGGCGACGGACAAGTCGCGGTGGAGAGCGCCCTCTGGTCGTTCGACATGACCTGTTTTTTCCGCAAATGGTTCGATGACATGGACGACGCCCGCAACAAAAAAACGGGTTACGTTCCTCATACGGCGCCCTTTGGTGGCGGCGGCGGTGGCCCTGCCTGGGGATCGGCATACCTCATTATGCCCTGGGCTTATTACTGTTTTTACGGCGACACAGCCTTGCTGGAACAGCATTACGCCGGAATGAAACAATGGGTGACCTATCTGGGGACGCGCACAGACGGGCGCGGCATCGTTGTACGCGAGGAACCCAACGGCTGGTGTCTGGGCGACTGGTGTACGCCGGACAATCTGGAGCTTCCCGAACCGTTGGTGAACACGTCCTATTATTACCATTCAGCTTCGTTGATGGCCAGGATAGCATCTGTCGTTGGAAACGACGCGGACAGCCGGTATTTTACAGAACTGGCCGGACAAATAAAGTCGGATTTTCATCGCGTCTTTTTCAATCCGGAAACTTGCTGTTATGGAGAGGGACGACAAGGCGCCAATGTGTTCCCGCTTGCTTTCGGAATGACGCCGGACGATGTACGGCAGGACGTCTTCCGGTCCTTGCTGGAGCAACTGGAATCTATTCAGTATCATTTTGACACAGGGATTCTCGCCACACCGTTACTATTGAAGGTGTTGACGGAAAACGGACGGACAGACATCGCCTATCGACTGATGAACCAGCGTACGGCACCGAGTTTCGCCTATCTGCTGGACGATGCCTATACTTGTCTGTGGGAGACGTGGAACGGGAAAGCGTCGCGCGACCATCCGATGTTCGGAAGCGTCGTTGCATGGATGTATCGTTCGCTTGTCGGCATCCACATAGACGAGAACCGTCCAGGCATGAAACATATCCTGATTGCACCGCAACCGGTAGACGATTTGACCCATGCCGCCGCTTCTTATGAATCACTCTATGGAACCGTTCGTTCGGAATGGCGCCGGTCGCCGGATCAATTTGAACTTACGGTCGAGATTCCGGCCAATACGTCGGCTACCGTACGGCTGCCGAACAGGGACAGTCTTCCGGTTAGCGAATCCGGCGTTCCGTTGGCGCAAGTCAAAGGCGTCAGGTATCTCGGCGAAGAGGAAGGTTGTACGGTGATGGAAATCGTGTCGGGAACATACCGCTTCGAGTATTGATCCGGCATGTATCGACAGAATAAATAAAAGCGTATACCGGTCGAAGAATGGTAATATCATTATAGATATTCGGATCATAAATATATCTCTTTGTTAATTATATTGCAACCATGTTGCAATATAGGAATATTATTGTATCTTTGCGTCGTTAAAAAGAAGATATGAATAAGATAAAAATACATAGAAAATATTTAATGTTCATGTTTGTGTTTCTCTGTATACAATTGTCCGCCCAGAATAAAAGAGATACGGTTGTTTTGCTCAACGAAGTGATTGTAAATGCATATAGCAAGCGGAATGTGCAGATGCGATCGTCGCAAAATGTGGTGCAAATTAGCGAGTCGCTTCTAAAACGGAATTTTTCCGGCAGTTTGATGCATAGTTTAGAAAAAATTCCGGGCGTAAAAGCGATGAGTATCGGTTCGGGACAGTCGAAACCCGCAATCCGTGGATTGGGTTTTAACCGTTTGCTTGTTGCGGAAAACGGCATTAAGCATGAAGGGCAGCAATGGGGTGACGATCATGGGCTGGAAATTGATCAGTTTGCACTTGATAATATTGAAATCGTCAAAGGTCCGGGGGCGTTACTTTACGGTTCCGATGCCATTGCAGGTGTGATAAACCTGAAAAGTTCGTATATTCCGCAGAAGACATTGGAGGGTGAAGTCAATCTTTTCGGTCGAACAAATAACGAATCCATAGGAGCTTCAGTTCATCTGGGCAGCAAAAAGAACAGATTTTGGTACAAGGCGAATTTTACACTTATTGATTACGCCGATTATCATGTTCCGGCCGATAGCATACAGTATTATTCCTATTATATTAAGATGAAAGACAGGAGATTGCGGAATACGGCGGGAAAGGAACAGAACGGCGGCATACATGTTGGTTTTATTTCGGACAGATTGCTTACTACTTTTTATTTGTCGGATGTTTATGTGAAAAGTGGTTTTTTTGCCGATGCGCATGGTCTGGAAGTCCGCCTGTCCGAAATAGACTACGATAAATCCGTGCGCGATATAAATTTGCCATATCATTCCGTAAATCATTTTAAGATAACCAATCACACAAATTACCGGTTTGATAATCTGGCGTTATATGGTGATTTTGCATATCAGAACAATTATCGGAAGGAATATTCCGAGCCTGTTTCTCACGGTTATATGCCAATTCCTTCCGACGCTCTGGAACGCCGGTTTGATAAAGATACATATACGGCAAATGTCGCGATAAAATTTGCGCTTGCTTCCGAGCACAACTTATACGCAGGTTTTAATTTTGAACGCCAGGACAATCGACGTGGCGGCTGGGGCTTTATTATTCCCGATTTCAGAACAAATTCTTTGGGCGCGTTCGTTTATGACAGATGGTATCTATCTGATAAGTTAGTAATTAGCGGGGGCGTTCGCCTTGATAGAATACAAACGGAAACCGACAGTTATAAGGATTGGTATAAGACGCCTGATGAAAACGGGAGTGTTGTTTACAAGGAGCGTTCGGCGGCTCTGCAACGGACTTTCCAATGTTTAACGTGGTCGGTTGGCGTGAACTATAATCCTGAAGACTGGATTTTCAAGGCGAACATAGGTAAAGGCTTTCGCGCCCCCATACCAAAAGAACTCGCTTCGGATGGCGTGAATTATCATATCTTCCGTTACGAAAAAGGCAATGCCGGATTATCTCCCGAAGAATCGTATCAGTTGGATGCCGGCATCAACTGGAGTAACGAAAAAATTGATATTCGAATAGAACCTTATTTGAATTATTTCCCGAATTTTATTTATTTGAATCCTACTGCCGACTACAACGAAGGGTTGCAGATGTATTATTACACGCAAAGCAAAGTTTTTCGGTGGGGATTTGAATTTGATGTTAATTATAAAGTCGCTAAGTGTGTAGAAATGAGTTTAACAGGCGATTATCTCTATGCACGGCAACTTTCGGGCGATAAAAAGGGTTATACGCTGCCGTTTTCACCGCCTGCAGGCGCGGCTCTTGAAATAAAATATTTGCCGCAAGTTCGTCTGGCGGGCACAGATGGTTATATCTCGCTTGTTTTCAGGGCGGTAGCCGCTCAGAACGAGATTGTTCCTCCCGAGAATGTCACACCGGGATATCGGTTGCTTAATGCGGCATGGGGACGATCGTTTACATTCGGGGAAGCAAGTATGAAAGTCGGCTTTCAGGCAAATAATCTGTTGAACAAACGGTATTATGATCATACGGGTTTTTACCGCTTGATAGATGTGCCCGAAGCAGGACGCAATTTTTCGGTGATGATTGGGGTTAATTTTTGATCCTGCTTCCGAAAAGTCCTTTTTTTTGAAAAACATCCCATCTACAAGGTTTGTGAGAGATGTATGAATGGACCGCAGTTAATTTATTACTGTTTGATAACATAATGATGATAAAAATAGAACGACAATGGATTATAAAGAACGAAGAATGAAGGAAATATGTTTTTTAATCGCTTTTTTACCGGCATTTCTTTTGGGAGGATGCGGTAGTGATGAGGAAACGAAGGATATGCAGAAGCCTGTGATTGAAATGGAAGGCGGCGGGTATTTCCCACAAAACTGCACGACGCTGAAACGTGGCAACAGTTTTACGTTCAAGGCGAAGTTCTCGGATAATGTGGAATTGGGCAATTATAACATTGAAATTCATAATAATTTCGACCACCATTCACACAGCACCGGTAGTGAAGAATGTAACATGGATGAAAGAAAGACGCCTGTCAATGCATGGGTTTTCAATCAGGATTATTCTATGCCTGCAGGTGTGAAAGAATTTGAAGCGGGCAATGAGATCACGATTCCCGCCGATGTCGATACGGGCGACTATCATTTTATGGTGCGTTTGACCGACAGGGCAGGGTGGCAACAATTGGTGGCTGTCAGCGTAAAAATCAGCGAATAAGAACGAATAAGAGCGAATAAATTGAGTATAACTACATATAATATATGTCTTATGGATAAGAAAAAAAGAAATACAAAAACAAAAAGTTTGGTGATGAACGTCTTCGAGAAATCGGTATCTGCCCTGTGTCACGAAGATATTGAGAAATGTTTGTCCGGACAATTAGACCGTGTGACGATTTATCGCATCCTGCAGGGGTTTTGCGAAGATGGGAAGATTCACAAAATCGTCGGCGACAATAGCAAAACTTACTATGCTTTATGTCATGACTGTGATCATGAACATCACCGTGACAATCATCCGCATTTCCGTTGTATAAATTGCAATATGGTCACCTGTATCGAAGATAAGCTGTTATCACCAAAAATGCCGGAAGAATACAGCGTTTCATCTGTTTCTACTTTTATTTCGGGACTTTGTCCGAAGTGCAGATAGGTTTTGTTCTTTATTCATACAGGTATATGTAAAAAAAAACAGAAGGCGTTTGGCCTTCTGTTTTCCTGTTCGATGGATTTTTAGTATCTCCCGAATCCTCCGCTGTTTTTCCCGAATCCTCCGCTGTTCCTTCTGAATCCGTTGTTGTTGCCGCGACCGCGATTTCCTCCGGACGACGGATGTTCTGTTCTTGGACGCGCTACGCTTACCGATATAACTTTGTTGTCATATTCAGCACCGTTTAATTCATCAATAGCCTTCTGGCCATCTGTTTCATTGGGCATTTCTACAAAACCAAACCCCCTTGAACGTCCGGTTTCCCTGTCATTAATAACTCTTGCTGAAGAAACCTCTCCATACTCTGTAAATAACTCGTTTAAGTCAGCGTCATTTATGCTGTAGCTTAAACCTGAAATGTAAATGTTCATTAAAATTTTAGTTAAAAAATAAATACTACTTTTGATTGAGTAGGAAATTTAAAGGGAGAAACTGCTTAAAATGTATATAAAAGAAGAACTTTACTATAAAATTCATGCTCAAATCGGAGCAAAGGTAATTATAATAATTTTAATCCGGTAGCGCCTTTAATCTTATTTTTGTTTTTTTAACATATATGCCTGAATACTTAACTTTGACGCACCTTAAAAGCAGTACTTTGAACGTATTATTAATATTGTTGCTTTTTAGGGTTGAATATACGTTTTCCATTTCATGCGTTTGGAAATGGCAGAATTTTTATATAGTTTTGTTCTCATGAAAATAACATGGTACATTTGTGTAAACATATTGAACTATATGAAGAACGGCATAAAAAGAGAAAAGAGCCGAACAATCACTGCTCTGCCCTTTCCCGCCTTAAAAACCTAAAATATGAAAAAACCTAACCTAAATGTGATATGATAGACTGAAAGTATTTGCTAAGGTTTAATATGAAGATGGTTAAATAATGTTTATCTTTGGAACGGAATTGAAATGATATGAAACGAGAATGTTTAAAGTTGAAAATGGAGGCGCCGGGAATGGAGAAAACCATATTACTTCATGCATGTTGTGCTCCCTGTTCGACGGCGATTGTAGAGTGTCTGCTGGAACATAATATTCGTCCGACGTTGTTTTATTATAATCCGAACATTTTTCCGGACGAGGAGTATAAGAAACGAAAAGCGGAATGTCTTCGGCATACTCAAATGTTGGGTCTTGACTTCGTAGATGCCGATTATGACCATGATAAATGGCTTGATGAGGTGAGAGGGCTGGAAGATGAACCGGAACGTGGGGCGCGTTGTCTGAAATGTTTTAAGGTGCGCCTTACCGCTACGGCTTTGTATGCGAATGGGCATGGTTTCCGAGTATTTGCAACGACATTAGCTACGTCACGCTGGAAAAACCTGAAACAGATATCCGAAGCTGGGGCGTATGCCGCCGCTTTTTTCCCGGAACTTACTTTCTGGGCGCAAAACTGGCGCAAGGGAGGACTAAGCGAACGCCGCAACGAACTGGTGCGTTTATATGATTTTTATAATCAGCAATATTGCGGATGTGAGTTTTCCGACATTTCACACAGGTCGATAAAAATGTCAGGCGAAATTTAAAGAGGAAAGTTATTGTCATTTGAAAAAAAGTCCGTACCTTTGCACCGTTTTTCTTACAACTTAGTATTGGTTTTGGAAAAGTTGAAAACATATCGGATAGATTTGAGAAATCTTTTACGGGCAACGAATTATCGGTTTGATTATGTGCTTGGAGATGATTTTTTCGAATGTGTGGACGGGCCTGAAGTCAGGCGGGGAAATGTAAAAGTCTCACTATCCGTCGTACGTGCGTCGTCGGCGTTTGAGTTGGATTTTCATATTGATGGCGTCGTAACGACGACTTGCGACCGCTGTTTGGACGATGTGGAAATTCAGGTGGAGACCGAGAACCGATTGATTGTTACGCTTGGAGAAGCGTATGAAGAAATGAGTGATGAACATATCGTCATTTCGGAAGAAGAAGGATTTATTAATGTCGCCTGGCTTATGTACGAGTTCATAGCGTTGGCTATGCCCATTAAACATGTGCATGGTCCGGGCGGATGCAACGAAATGATGGCATTGAAGCTAAAAGAGTTATGCGTAGATGAAATGACTGACGACGAAGAGCTAGTTCAAGATGTAGATGATTCAGGTGAAATCATGGACGACAACGGCGTTGAGGTGGAATCCGGCAGAGATCGCAAGCCGGTAGACCCACGCTGGGAGGCGCTTCGTCATTTAATTGGAGATAATTAATTTAAAATAAAAACATTATGGCACATCCTAAAAGAAGACAAGGAAACACGAGAACAGCCAAGCGCAGGACGCACGATAAGGCGGTTCTTCCGACATTGGCCGTATGCCCGAACTGTGGCGCATGGCACGTTTATCACACTGTATGTAGCGAATGCGGCTATTACAGAGGTAAGTTGGCAATCGAAAAAGAAGCTGCCGTTTAAATGGTAGTTTGAGTGGTTTCGTAAGAAAATAATAGCCCTAAAATTTTCTGTTTTAGGGCTATTTTTAAATGGGAAAAAGATGAATTAATTATGATAAATGCATTTATTACAGGGGTAGGAGGCTATGTTCCCGAAGATAGAATAACAAATGAAGATCTTTCAAAAATAGTGGATACCAATGATGAGTGGATCATGTCGCGCGTGGGCATCAAGGAACGCCGTGTGCTCAAAGGAGGGAAAGCTATGTCGTACATGGGTATACAAGCGGTAAATGATTTGATAAGGAAGACCGGTATTGACCCCGAATCCGTTGAAGGTATTATATGTGCTACTTCGACTGCCGATTATCATTTTCCGCCTGTCGCTTCTATCATATCGTACGGGAGCGGTTGCAGCAAAGCGTTCGCTTTTGATTTGCAGGCTGCCTGTTCCGGTTTTATATACCTGTTAGAAACAGCGGCTAACTATGTGCGTGCGGGTCGTTATAAGCGTATCATTGCCGTTGCCGGCGATATGATGACGGCGATTACAAATTATACCGACCGCGCAACATGTCCTTTGTTCGGCGATGGCTGTGGTGCGGTGTTGATTGAACCGACAAACGAATCGATCGGGATTATGGATTCCATATTGCGTACCGATGGTAGCGGATTGCCTCATCTTCTTATGAAAGCAGGAGGTTCTGCCCGGATGCCTTCTTATGAGACGGTCGATAATCATGAGCATACGGTTTATCAGGAAGGAAAAGTCGTTTTTAAACGCGCCGTCTCGGAGATGGCCGATGTGGCATTGCAAATTGTTGAACGTAACGGACTGAAAAAAGATAATATCGACTGGATTGTTCCTCATCAGGCAAACTTGCGTATTATAGATGCGGCGGCGCGTCGTCTGGAAGTGCCGATCGACAAGGTTATGATCAATATACAACGTTACGGGAACACGAGTTCGGCAAGTATTCCGCTTTGCCTGTGGGAATGGGAATCGAAACTGAAAAAGGGCGATAATCTTATCCTTGCGGCTTTTGGAGCGGGTTTCACTTGGGGTGCAACCTATTTGAAATGGGGTTATGACGGAAGCGATACATAAATCCGGATTTGTCAATATCGTAGGGAACCCCAATGTGGGAAAATCTACATTGATGAACCGCCTTGTAGGTGAACGTATCTCTATTATCACGTCTAAGGCGCAAACCACGCGACACCGTATTATGGGGATCGTCAATACCGATACGATGCAGATCGTCTATTCCGATACGCCGGGTGTGTTACATCCGAATTATAAATTGCAAAAATCCATGCTCACTTTTTCGGAATCGGCTTTGGGCGATGCGGATGTGTTGCTCTACGTCACCGACATAGTAGAGAAAACCGAGAAGAACGAGGTTTTTCTCCGTCGCGTACAAAAGGCTGGATGTCCGGTTCTATTGTTGATAAACAAAATAGACCTTTCAAATCAGAAAGAGCTTGAGGCATTAGTAGGGAAATGGCGCGAACTGTTGCCTGACGCCGGAATTTACCCGATATCGGCGCAAACCGGTTTCAACGTAGATATCGTGCGCAAACGCATCGAAGAGTTGATTCCGCCTTCGCCTCCATATTTCGGGAAAGACGTCCTGACGGATCGCCCGGCGAGATTCTTTGTGACGGAGATGATTCGAGAGAAGATCCTTCTCTATTATCAAAAAGAAATCCCATATTCCGTCGAGGTTGTGGTAGAACAGTTTGTAGAAGAGGAAAATAACATTCATATAAAATCGGTTATTATCGTTGAACGAGAATCGCAGAAAGGCATTGTCATCGGCCGTCGAGGGCAGGCTTTAAAAAAAGTTGGGATGACGGCGCGTAAGGATCTGGAGAAATTCTTTGACAAAAAAATCTTTCTTGAGATGTATGTAAAAGTGGAATCCGACTGGCGTAACCGCGATAATATGTTGCGTATGTTCGGATATCAGATAGATTGAGTGACTGTAATAAATAAAAAAGAAAATAACGATGAAAAATGTAGTAGCAATCGTTGGACGTCCTAACGTGGGTAAATCTACGTTGTTCAACCGTCTGACGCAGTCGCGCCAGGCGATCGTGAACGAAGAGGCCGGTACGACGCGCGACCGGCAGTACGGTAAAGTCGAATGGACAGGGCAAGAGTTTTCTCTTATAGATACGGGCGGATGGGTCGTCAATTCCGAAGATGTCTTTGAAAGCGAGATAAATAAACAAGTGCAGGTCGCAATCGAAGAGGCCGACGTCATCCTTTTTGTTGTCGATGTACTAACGGGCATTACCGATCTCGACGATGAGGTAGCCCGGATCCTTCGCCGTAGTCATAAACCGGTCGTGTTGGTTGTCAATAAAGCCGATAATTATAATCTACACGCCATGTCTGCGGATTTTTACCGTCTGGGACTTGGCGATCCGTATTGCGTCTCGGCCATAAACGGCTCGTATACAGGTGATTTACTGGATCGTATTACCCAGGTGTCGCCGGCGGAAAAAAACGATGAAACGGAAGAAGAACTTCCGCGTATCGCTATCGTCGGACGTCCTAATGCTGGGAAATCATCTCTGCTAAATGCTTTTATTGGAGAAGAACGCCATATCGTCACGGATGTTGCCGGAACTACGCGCGATTCGATATATACGAAATACAATAAATTCGGGCTTAATTTTTATCTTGTCGATACGGCCGGCATACGTAAGAGAAATAAAGTTAATGAAGATCTTGAATACTATTCGGTTATACGTTCGATACGCGCTATCGAAAATTCGGATGTATGTGTGTTGATGATGGATGCCACACGCGGAGTCGAAGGTCAGGATCTGAATATATTTTCGATTATACAGAAAAATAAAAAAGGGCTTCTTGTATGTGTAAATAAATGGGATCTGGTTGAAGATAAATCGACGGAAGCTATAAAAACGTATATTCATGCGATCCGCGAACGGTTTGCGCCTTTCACTGATTTTCCTGTGTTGTTTATATCGGCGACGACCAAACAGCGTATCTTTAAAGTCCTGGAAAAGACAAAAGAAGTCTATGATAATCGACATAAGCGTATCCCGACAGCCAGACTCAATGAAACGCTGCTTCCGATCATTGCAAATACGCCTCCTCCCGCCACAAAGGGCAAATATATCAAAATAAAATACATCACCCAACTACCCGGAGGTAATGTGCCGTCATTTGTTTTTTTCTGTAATTTGCCGCAATGGGTAAAAGAACCATACAAGCGTTTCCTGGAAAATAAGATACGCGAAAACTGGGATTTCAGCGGTACGCCGATACAAGTATTTATGAGGGAAAAATAGCGACGGGTATTTCCTGTACGTTTTTTTTCGGTTTGCGGTATATAGATGCGAATGTGTTACTCAGTCGTCAGGTTGAAGATTTTTGTTAATTCTTCAAGAGTAGGATTCTTGTTAACCAGATAATTATATTTCTCCTTCGAGGTATAAATCATTTCCATCTCATTTTTCTCGACAATACGGATATCCATTTTGACGTGCATATTATGCAGTTTGTTACACAAGTATCCTAAAATATCCCCGCTATTGCCGGATATTTCATTTTTCTGGCTTGGATTATAAACCGACACCTCGAACGTGAAATTCTCTTTCAATACCGGTTTGCAGTTTTTCAGCGTATTTTTCAGATGTATTTTTTCTATCGTCAGGCTTTCGGCGTATTCAAGCCAATAATTAAGAAGGACTTCCTGAGAGAAATTATCTTTCGCATCGGGCGAGTGTATTATTGACGCCGATTGTGGCGTTTTCTCTTTTTCTTCAACCAGTTCCTTTAGCGACGTGCTGCGGAGTGTGGGGATTTTATATGCACCCGTTTGCTTTGCCGGGATTTCGGGAACTTGTTTCACAACAGGTTGTTCGCCGGCGGAACCGCCTGCCTGCGATGTACCTTGACTGCCTGCCTGTTGTGGAGAAGCGGCAATCGGGTTAATCAGTGTTTTTTTTTTATCGTCCTCTTCCGCAGGACTTGTCGTGAGCTGGCATAGCTGTATTAGTGTCAGCTCCAGTAACAGTCGTTTATTGCGGCTGTTTCGATAATTCAGATCGCACATGTTTGCCAGTTCAATGGCTTTGAAAAGAAACTTGTCGGAACATTGTTTTGCTGTTTTCTTGTAGCGTTCGCGTATGGACGCTCCCACTTCGAAAAGTATGAGGGTCGCTTCGTCTTTACAAACCAGAAGGTCGCGAAAATGAGCGGCCAGTCCCGTGATGACATTCTGCCCGTCAAATCCTTTTTCAAGGATCTCATTAAGTATGAGCATGCAGGCGCGGATATCATTTTTGAGTATGGCATCGGTAATGTGGAAATAATATTCGTAATCAAGGACATTCAGGTTGTCGATAACCGCCTTGTATGTGATGTTGCCCCCTGTGAAGCTAACTACCTGGTCGAAGATTGATAATGCGTCGCGCATACCGCCGTCGGCTTTTTGCGCTATGACGTTCAACGCTTCGGGTTCGGCAGTTATATTTTCACACGATGCTACGTATTGCAAATGTTCGACAATATCTTCGAGCGTGATGCGGGTAAAATCATAAGTCTGGCATCGCGACAATATTGTCGGTAGAATCTTTTGTTTCTCTGTTGTCGCGAGGATGAATATAGCATGATGGGGCGGTTCTTCCAGCGTTTTAAGGAAAGCGTTGAATGCCTGTGCGCTAAGCATGTGTACCTCGTCGATAATATAAACTTTATATTTGCCTAACTGTGGCGTGATACGAACCTGTTCCGTCAGCGACCGGATATCATCGACCGAATTGTTCGATGCTGCGTCAAGCTCGTGAATGTTAAGCGAGCGTTGTTCGTTGAATGAGCGGCAGGATTCACATTCGTTGCATGCTTCGCCTTCGGGCCGAAGGTTCAGGCAGTTTATCGTCTTTGCGAAGATACGTGCGCACGAAGTTTTGCCCACTCCGCGCGGGCCGCAGAACAGATAGGCATGAGCCAGTTTCCCGCTCTGAATGGCATTCTTCAGGGTGGTAGTAAGCGCCTTCTGTCCCACAACGCTTTTGAATGTCGATGGCCTGTATTTTCGTGCCGATACGATATAGTCTTCCATTTATTTCAAATTATCCAAAATAATTATTTTCAAACTGTCTGCAAATATATAATTTTTTTTCTACTTTTGCATAAACTATTTTTCGATATGTCACGATTGACGGATTTTTATGTAAAATATCTTGCCGGACTTAATAAATACTGGCTCGTAACGATTTTGTTCTTCGCCTTTACCTTTCTTATAGGCGATAGCAGTTTGTATCGCCGCTATCGTTATAACGAGAAAATACGCATGTTAGAAAATGAGATACAGCGTTACAAAAAGGAAGTCGAACATAATAAGAAGAAAATACGGGAATTGCAGACCGATAAAATCGGCCTTGAGCGGTTTGCCCGTGAAGAATATCTTATGAAAAAAGAAGACGAAGATATATTTATCATTGAAGAATAAAGTAAAATACGAAGAATGAATCAGCAAATACGTAATTATATATTTATGTTTTCCTGTGTGTTGACATTCGCCGGTGCGATATTATATGTGACACATTGGATACATGCGCCGCATGTCTTTGCCCTCGGTACGGCCGGCATAACGGTATGTTTTATAACTGTATCCTATAAAAATCTCGGATTCCGTAGCCGTCGCCTGCATCGTATAAATATGTTAGCCGGCGTGTCCATGATTGTCTCTTCCGTATTTATGTTCCGTGAAAGGATGGAGTGGGTCGTCTTCCTGTTTATCGCCGCATTATTGCTTATCTACACATCATTTGTTAACCCCCGGTCGGGCGAATAGCGAAAAAAACATTCAACCAATTTCCCCATTTACGGGGTCGGCTCTCGCAAATATGGAAACTTTTTGAGGCTGCCTCAAAAATGTGTCATCCGTGTGCCGGAATACTTTTGAGACAGCCTCTTAAAGTTTTATAGGTTTCTTACCACCCGAATACCTGCGTTAAATTGGGATTCAACGTTATTTGCGTTACAGGGATGGGACGATAGTAAAATTTCGGGTTTTCCCACGGGACGCGGTTTTTATCCGCTTCAAGCTGCACATGGCCGTATGTGCCATGTTCGAGTGTGAATCCCTTACTTCCGTCGGCGGCGATTTTCGTAAGGCTTTCTTTTACCTCGTCAGGCAGGGAAGCGATGGGCGATTCGTCGTCGGGCGACGCCAGGATAGCTATATCGGGAATGTCGTCGCCGGTCACGTCATACGCGCCTAGACCTGCGATATAGATGCCTTGCTGGTGTACTGCCTGCAGTTCGCCATTGCACCAGCGGTAGATATCCATCAGACGCAGGCCTTCGCAAGCCAGTTCTACGCGGCGTTCGCGGCGGATTTCGAGGATAACGCCCCGGTTTTCCCCGCTGACGTTCGGATATTGTCCGGCAAGGAAAGCGTCGGGCGCCGCGTTAGCTGCGGAAAGCGATAAGGCCGGCATGTCTACGCGGCTGCGTATCGGCGTAACGCTCCGGTCCAGATCGGATTGCGTCAATGTGCCGAGTTCCGCTTTTGCTTCTGCATAATTCAGCAGGATTTCCGCATAACGGTAAATGACGATCGCTTCCCAGGCGCCGCCGCCGGATTTACGCCATGACAGATCGCGGGGGTAAAACTTGATCTGGTCATATCCTCCGCCCGTTGGCATGGGATTGCTGGTGTTCACGGCCGTGAAGCCGGGGAAGCCAATCGTTTCCGCCATGCGCGGGTCGCGGTTCTTAAAGATTTC
>JAIRMH010000121.1 GCA_031258835.1 Tannerella sp. | reverse complement strand
AGCGTTTAACCTGCCCAGATAAAGGTGGCACGCCTGAAATTACCTGCCATTTTTGGCGTCATTGCCGGAATTTATCGTCCTTCCAATTGGAGGGATTGTTAATTATGTAATTTTCGATACGTTTGTATTCGTTATGATTACGGATAATGCGGTCATGAAAACGTGTTTGCCACGCAAAACCGGCGTGGATTTTACGTATTTGAATGGTACAATACCGTTTATATTGGTTGATGATGACGCCCAACGTCCCGCCGCCGCCACCGTCGTTACCACCGTCAACGCCATCGTCGCCACCGGTAGAGACGCCCAATTTGGGCGTCTCTACTACCACCACCGACCCTGTCAACCCCACCAATCCGCCCAAATTGGGCGTTTCCACCACCGATCCCACCGACCCTGTCAATCCCGCCAACCCGCCCAATTTGGGCGTTTTCCCCACCACCGACCCCGCCGGGTTCAACCGTTCATTACCCGGTTTATCAATAATCACAATACCGTGCACATGGTTGGGCATTATTACAAATTCGCCTAAAATCACAAATGGAAAATGTTTTGGAATTTCCGCCCAATAATTATGTGCAATTTTCCCCAATTCGGATAATTGAATTCCGTTTTTCGCCGCGGATCCGAAATAATATTTCCGGTGCGCCGTACAAATTGTCACAAAATATGCGGCGTTTTGCCCGTAATCCCACCATGGTGCACGCGCGGACGATATGCGGTATTTATTTTTAAATTTGTCCATAATTCGTTGTTGTTATTGCCGTTGTGGTTGTGGTGGTGACGCCCAATCTGGGCGTTTTCATAATGCAAATATACAAATTCCGGTAAAGATAAAAACATCCCCGGCGTTTTTAACCTAATTTATTTTATGTTTATTAAAGTTCGGTTGATGTTATATTTACTATACCTTAATAATACAGCAAATGTATGGTATTTATATCTAATACTATTTTGAATTTTGATTTAAATATTTTGAATTTTGACACTAATCCATATAAAATCATATTTTTGTGTCCACTCGTTAAATAGTCTATCTATTTCACTCATTTTTAATGATTTCATAAATCAAATGGTTTGTTTTTATTTTCAATATAATAATCATTGTACTAAACATAAAATAAACTATATGAAAAAATGTAAGCAAAAAAGAATAATACTGTGGTTATTGTGCAGTATATTGGCGCTTCCGTTACAGGCGCAGCAGGACCATCCGGTTCAATCGCCTCAAGGAAGTATATCCGGCGCTGTCACGGATAGCAATCAAGATCCTTTAATTGGGGTTGTGGTTCAAATCAAAGACAAAAACAAGAGGACAGTTACAAATGTTGATGGGAAATTTACTATCGAAGCCGAATCGAACGATATATTAGTTATATCATATATCGGCTACAAAACACAGGAATTGCCTGTTGGCGAAACAGACTTCAGCAACATTATTATGGAAGAAGATAATAGAATGCTTGAAGAAGTAGTTGTCATAGGGTATGGTTCCGTAAAAGCTAAGGAACTGACCTCGTCTGTTTCGCATATATCAAGCGATCAGTTTTTGAGTATCAGCGCTAATAACCCGATGATGCAAATACAGGGAAAAGCAGCAAGTGTAAGTATTACAAATACAGCTATGGCAGACCCGAACTCGGATGCGAGTGTGCAAATACGCGGCATATCGTCTCGTAATGCAGGATTAGGCCCCTTGTATGTGGTGGACGGAATTGCCGGCGTGAATATTCAGAATATAAACCCTAATGATATCGCATCCATCGACGTCCTAAAAGATGGCGCGGCGTCGGCTATTTACGGAACCAGGGGCAGTAACGGTGTAATTGTAATTACCACGAAGAGGGGAAATACGGATGGCAAAATATCGGTTTCGTACAACGGATATGTGGCCATAGACAACATTATCAACAAGCCTGCATTGTTAAATGCCAGGGAATTCAGGGAATATCGCGTGCCGGGTGGCGCGACCGATTTCGGCGCTTCTACCGACTGGTTCGATGAGGTTACCCAAACAGGCGTTACCCAAAGCCACGCGGTTACCCTTTCGGGCGGCAACAATAAATTTAACTATCGGGCAACCGTTGATTGCAGAGATGCTACCGGGGTTGACCTCAGGTCGGAACGGAAAGAATACGGCGCCCGGGTAACATTGAATCAAGGCGGAAGTACGGATCTGTTCAAGTTTTCGGTAACAGCGGCCCCCAGGGTAATAAACAGAGACTTATCCGATCATGGAGCCATAGACCTTGCGTTACGGTCAAACCCCACTTTTCCTGTTTGGGACGCAGATGATCCGACGTTATACAGTGATTTTACGGGTAAATTACCCACAGGGCCTAATCCTGTGGAAACATTGACACTTATCGAAAACGGGTCGGAAACAAAAATGCTGGACTGGAATGCAAGTGCCACATTGAATATTCTGGCTGCCATAAATCCAGAATGGGCGCTAAGTAATAATAGCTTTAATACGCAAGTCACCATATCCCAGAGTATCATTGATAACTTTGACTATTATTTTAATCCCTCCACCACTTCTGTCAACAGATTTAATAATATAACAGGTATGGCGTCGCGAGGATATTCAAAAGCGAAAAATGAATCGCTGGAATGGGTCAGTACCGGCGTATATCATCTAAAAGATCATACTTTCAATGGAATGGCGGGGTATTCATATAACTATGCCGAAGATTCGGGTATGAGCGCCCGGAACAGGAATTTTGTGTCGGATGCGCTTAGCTACAACAATCTGGGGAGCGGCGACAGCGAGGCAAAACTCGATTCCGACAGGGTTGGAATGTCTTCCTCAAAAGCGTCTTCAAAACTCATCGGATTTTTCGGACGTATCGGGTATAACTATAAGAGCAGGTATATGGTAACCGCATCGTTGCGTTACGAAGGCTCTTCCCGCTTCGGAGAATATAATAAATGGGGCGCTTTTCCCGCTGTTTCGGGAGGATGGCGCATTAGCGAAGAATCATTTATGAAAGAAATAAAATGGATTAATGATTTAAAACTTCGCGCCGACTTCGGTGTAACGGGAAACCAAAACATACCGAACTATAAATCACTGGCGCTATACATCCCATTTGGAGAAACCTACTATAATGGGGAGTATATCGCAGTAGTTGGGCCAAATACCAATATAAACCCCAACCTTCGATGGGAAAAAGCCGAAAATTGGAATATAGGCATCGATTTTTCACTGTTCAACAATATTGTTTCCGGCAGTTTGAATTATTACAACAGAAAACAGTCGGATCTGGTGGGAGATTATGCCGCGCCTGTTCCGCCTAATATTGTCCCAACTATCTATGCCAATGTGGGGACGATGAAAAATTCGGGATTCGAGGCCGAAATTCAAATTGCAGCCGTAAGGACTAAGGACTTTAGCTATCATATCGATTTGGTGGGGGAAGTAAACAGCAATACGTTCGAGAGTTTCTCGAACGACGTTTACAAAGGTAGAGGGTACGATGATGCGGCCCATCTCGGACTTGGCGATTTTGGCTTGAGCGGTGTGCCTGTTCAGCGCATCGAAGAAGGCAAAAGAGTGGGTACGTTCTACATGTATTCTTATGCGGGAATAAATGCGAACGGCAAATGGCTGGTATGGAATGCCGACAAAACACAAAAAATACCGATTTCCGAGGCCAAGGAGTCGGATAAACATTATGTCGGGAATGGATTGCCGCGCTACAGGCTCTCTATGACACACACGTTCAATTATAAAGCATTTGACCTGTCGCTGTCGCTTAGGGGAGCGTTTGATTTTGATATATACCACACCTTTGACTATGCCTTTTCTTTAAAGAATGCCCAAAAAGGATATAATGTGCTTCGTGACGCCTATGACCAAAATTTATATGTAGAAGATGGTGTGGCAAACCCAACCGATTATTTTTTAAGAAAAGGAGATTACCTGAAATTGGATGTGGCGACGATCGGTTATACGTTGAATCTAAAGGAAAACAGGTTCCTGTCAAGGTTGAGGGTGTATGTTACCGGACGAAATTTATTTACTATAAAAGCCTATGAGGGCTTAGACCCGGATTTTATCCCGGTCAATGGATTGACGCCCGGCGCTTTGACTTCAACAAGTTATTATCCTTCATCATTGCAGGTTTTATTGGGATTACAATTAAATTTTTAAGGAAATAAGACTATGAAAAAATATATTATCAATGCTATTCTATCGGGAATAATTTTACTTACGGCTTGTACCGACTTAAAAGAAGAAGTATATAGCGAAGTCGGGTCAAACAACTTCATCCAAAGTAAAGCGGACATTATTTCATTCGCCCTCCGCGCCTATGACCATGCTTACTGGTCTATCCGAATGATACCGGAAGTTCAGGAAAATATGGCCGACCAGTGGGTGACTTACACACGCAACGAATCGTTGTGGTACAATGGCGGAAAACATGTCAGGTCGCACCAGCACACTTGGACTTGGGATGACGATTATGTAGATGACAACTGGAATACGCCATGGGCCGGAATAGTTCAAATCAACAATATTATTGATGTGATGAGCGAAATAAATCCGGGGCAGTACGATATGGATCAGGCTGAGTTCGATGGCCTACTTTGGGGCAACCGGACACTAAGGGCATGGTTTTATATCCGGTTGCTGGATATGTACCGGAATATTCCGCTCTACAAAAGTGTAAAAGACGATTCGCAAAACACAAACACACAAGTTGCGCCACAGGAGGTCTTCAATTTCATCGAATCGGAATTATTGGCTGCGATAGAAGCTCTTCCACAAAAAAGCGGAACCGGCGGAAATGGACTAAAACAACAACAGTGGAACAAAGCAGGAGCCGCAGCGTTGCTTGTCCGTTTATATCTGAACGCAGAAAAATGGACCGGAACGGCACAATATGACAAATGCACCACGTATGCCCAGCATATTATTAATGGAACCTATGGTACGTATAATATTGATGACGAGTGGGATGAGCCGTTTAAGTGGAATAATAACACCTCTGATGAAATTATCTACGCATTTGCCAGCGATGTCAACTATTCTCACTACCAATACACAAGCGATGTGTATTGGTGGGCTTTAAGTTGTGGCGCCGTATCGACAGGTTATTTCCTGTTCTCCAAAGAAGGCGACCCGAATTTCCGGTATGCACTGACGCCCGGCATGGATGTGGATGGTGTGGAGTATTCCTACAGCTTAGGCAAACCCGTTAAGAAATTCCAAAAATATCCGTCCGATTACCGTTTAAAACTGTATAATAATCTGGGTAACGGAGAACGCGAAGGGATGTTTTTATTCGGCTATATTCCTAATAAAAAGGATGGCGGCAGAATAAAGCAGAACGACGGTAACGATTTATATCTCAGGGATCAGGCGGGATTTTTCAATGCTGCCGCACCTGGAGCTCCAATTGCAGATAAACGATCGGGCGTAGAATATGCCGATGACAACTCAGGTTGGCGAATGGTTAAATATCCGTTCTATCCTGACAGCGACGCCGATAAAATATATGCGGCCGATTATGCAGAAATCCGGTTGGCTGAGATCTACTACTCTTTAGCCGAATGTAAACTCCGTGGCGGAGATGCGCTCGACGCAGGAGATTTGCTGAACACGGTGAGGAAAAGAAACTACCCGGCGTCCGATTATGCAACCGTATTGTATCAAGGGACGCAAGCACCAATGGGAAATGTGCCGTTAGATATGGAAGAACTGCTGGATGAATGGGGGCGCGAGTTTATCGGGGAGATGCGAAGAAGAACCGATCTCTGCAGGTTTGGCAGGTTTACAGAAGCATGGTGGGACAAGCCGCAGTCGGAATCTTTCCGGGAGATATTGCCTATCAGCCGCACCGTCCTTTCGGCTAACCCTCAATTAAAACAAAACCCAGGCTACGATGAATAACCTATTAAAAAATAATATTATGAAAAATATATTTAGAAACAAAATGAAAAACAGTGGCTTTTTTGCCATAACATTTATGCTGCTTGCCATGTTCATCTCTTGTGAAGATGAAAAAGAAAGGCCCATACCTCCTGTATTTGACGGAGAAGTAACTGCACTGTATCTGGCAGGAAGTTCAACAAATAAACTCGTTGATTTCAAGCTGGGGACAAATGATGGGAACATTTATACGTATGAAGGCGTTCTTAATACCGGAGAACTCTACTTCCAGACAGAGAAAGACAGTGATATAAATGCGTTCGGGAGGGGAGAGGACGAGAATTCCATTGCCATGAACAGCTCAACGCCATTTTCGATAGCTGAGAAAGGTTTTTATAACATCGAAATAAATGTAGAGGAAAAAAGCATAAAAAAGGTATCACACCCGTTAGGAGACATCTTGTATATGGTTGGCCCGCCGGTCGACACATGGGCCGGAGAACGCGCGGAAACAGTTAATTGCAGCGATGCGGAACCTTTTATATATACTTATGCACACTTCTTTTTTGCCGGACAGTATAAGTTCTTATTGCAAAGAGATAACATGTTGGCAAAGTTTGTCCCGGACAAGAGTTCGAAAGATATAAGATTTTATGCTACTGAAGAGGACCTTATCGCTGCCGGCTATGAGGCTGAAAACTGGAATCTTGAAACGGAAGGTGATTATAATGTTACGGTTGATCTTGCGCAAAAAAAAGTAACCATGACCCCCATAACTTTCTACCCCGACAATGTGGACAGGGTATATATTATTGGCAACAAATATGGATGGGATATGGGCGTAGGAGCCACACCACTAACCAAAGGTACTGCGGATGGCGAGTATTATATTACCGATGATCTTGTTGCAGGAGATTTTAAATTTTTATTCCAAAAATACAATTACAGGCCGGCTTTAGTGCACAAGGAGGGATCTGTGGCAGAACTGGAATACATGATATCACCCGACGGTCCAACAGACAGGAAATGGATCATAACAACACCGGGAAATTATACGATAAGAATCAATATCAAAAATAATACGATTTCTATAACTAATAATTCTCAAGGAGCGACGATAACTGCGCTTTACCTGGCAGGAACTTCAGCAAATACACTTGCCGATTTTCAGTTGACCACCACGGATGAAAATGTATATACATACGAAGGCGTGCTTAATGCCGGAAACCTGTACTTCCGTACGGCACAAGGCAATGATGTGAATGCGGTCGGGAAAGGAGCAAACGATAATACCATAGACTTGAACACCACCACGCCATTTTCGATAACCGATAAGGGTTTTTATAAAATCACAATAAATGTGGAGAACAAAAGTATAAATATAGAAATGACATCCACTCCATTCGGGGATGTCTTGTATATGATCGGCCCTCCGGTTGACACATGGGAAGGAGTGAAAGGTGGAGAGGTTGTTTGTAGCCCTGCGGAACCTTTTGTATATACTTATACGCACTACTTTTTTGCCGGACAGTATAAATTCTTATTGCAAACAGATAATCAGGGGGCAAAGATTGTTCCGGACAAAATCACAAAAGATATAAAATTTTTTCCTACTGAAGCTACGCTTGTTGCTGCCGGCTATGATGCTGAAAACTGGAATCTTGAAACAGCAGGTGATTATACCGTTAAGGTTGATCTTGCACAAAAGAAAGTGACCCTGACGTCCACCACATTCTACCCCGACAATGTGGATAACATATATATTATTGGTAATAAATATGGATGGAATGCGAGCGAAGCTGCTCCGCTAACCAAAGGCGCTACGGATGGCGAGTATTATATTACCGATGATCTTACCACCGGAACGTTTAAGTTTTTACTCCAAAAACATAATTTCAGGCCGGCCATAGTGAAAGGAAACTCCGAAACGGAACTGCTGTACAATGCCACAGGCGATAGGGATGAACAGTGGAATATCGCAGCAGCCGGAAATTATACAATAAGAATTAACATCAAAAACAATTCTATTTCTATTACAAAAAACTAAAACATTATGAAATTAAAATTAATACTGTCAGTGTTATGCCTGTCTTTCTTATTTTGCTCCTGCGGCGAGGACGAACTGCCTGTCGTTGGCAATGAAGATGGAACCAACAACAACAATAATGGAGGCGGCAGTGGAATAGTCACGACGTTAAATCTCCGCGACTTTGGTGCAGATAACACGGGAGCGAAAGATTGTTCCGAAGCGTTTAAAAAATTATTTGCTGCTATGGGGCAAGACCAACAAGTAGAAGTCTTCATCCCGGCCGGGCGTTATAAGATAGCACAGCGGGTTGTTTTTGATCAAAGCAATTTCGAAGGTTATGACAACAACCACGGATTGATGTTTAGAGGTGCGGGAGAAGACGTCACTGAAATTATATGCGACAATATGCAGGGCGGCTTCTATTTTAATGCAGGTACCAGCCGTATAACGGTTACGGTACAGGACATCAGTTTTGTCACTCCGCAAGACAATGCCGGAACGGCCATTGAATTCAACACAAAAGGCCAGAATCCAGGCGATCAGCATGCACGTATGTTTCAAGTTCGCAACGTGCTGATTCGCGGCGAGAAATTCGATAAAGGATATTTCACGAACGGAATCTTATGCTACAACGCCTGGTATCCGATGTTGGAAAATGTGAAGATAACAGGACGATATGGGGGCGGCACGTATAAAATGAACAGGGGGGTACTGTTTGAAAAATGTTACAGCCCGCTGGTCGATAAATTCTATTTCTGGGGCAATGCCACGTATGGATTATACTACCATGGCGGATTTGAAAGCTTCTATCCTGAAGACGGAATTATAGACAACTCCTACTTCGTAGGTCAGGAAAATGGAATTTATATTGATTTGTCCGGTCTGGATGTTTGGTACGAACCGGCATTTCACCTGACCAATACACACGTAGCCTACTCCCGTAATGGCATTTATATGCGCGGGCTTCGCCAAGCCTTCATTACCAGCAATCTGTTCTATTGCCAAAATGTGGCCGGGAGCTATTGGCACGGAAATACGGATCCGCCTGCCTCTTACGAACCGCGTGATGTGTTCTGTGACCGGGCTTCCGATGTGCTCATCGCCAACAACCAGTTTATGGAGCCTGCAAGCCCCAAGCGCGTGTGCGTGGACATCGGTTCCGCCTCGTCAAATATCGTAATCCAGAACAATATATTCAATATGGACGCCACAGCTATCCGTAACCAATCAACAGCGGTAAGCTATGCCTTGTATAATGTGTTCGGAGGCTCTCCTTCATTTATAGGGAGCGGAGGTTTTGTGAAGTACAACGACTTGACGGGAACGCTGAAAATAGTAGATTATCCATAGCCTTGAATTATACTACTGGGATGCATATTTCACCAATGCCGGCCTCATTCGGGCTGGAGTGCCGGTGCATTCATTCATCCCGACCAAGTGAACGGATTATGAAAAAGATTATTTTGGGAATACTGTTGCTTATCCCATTAATGGGTACGGGTGCGGATAGATATGGAACCCAACGCGCCCATTGGTTACAAAAAGCTACTGAAGCAACCCCCAAGTTAATAGAAACGATCAGGAAGCCGGTTGGTTTAGTAAAAGTTGTGGAAGATAAAACCGCCTACCAGGGCTGGAGGTGCGAAAATATGGCAAGCGCTGATTCGGTTTACACCACATCATTGCTTAATAATAGAGGGATTGTAATAGATATGGGAGAACATTTGACCGGCTATTTCAGTTTCACGCTCCGTTCGTTAGATCATACACCCGATTCGCCGGTGCGGCTGAAATTTACCTTTGCCGAAGTGCCGGCGGAACTGGCTACACCTTTTGACCCCTACACCGGTGCACTGTGCCGTGCGTGGTTGCAAGACGAGGTTATTACGGTTATGACAATTCCCGGACAAATAACCATACCGCGCCGGTTGTCGTTCCGGTATGTAAAAGTTGAGCCTGTGGCAACGCCCCATTTTAACTATGCATTTGAAGATATTGCGTTGCGCGCGGTTACTTCGGCTTCAGAAAGACCTGAAAACTTGCCGGACAAGACAGCCTCTATAATCAAGCAAATAGACCATGTGGCATTGATAACGTTACGCGAGTGTATGCAGACGGTCTATGAAGATGGACCTAAACGTGATCAACGTTTGTGGATTGGCGATCTCTATCTGGAGGCATTAGGTAACACCTACTCCTATCGTCAACATGATTTGACAAAGCGCTGTCTTTACCTTCTTGCAGCCCTGAGCGACGAAAATGGGTATCTGAATGCCTCCGTTTTTGAAAAACCTGAGCCGCATCCGCAAGCGAAACAATTCTTGTTGGAATATGCGCTTCTCTACAATGTGGCGCTCTTGGACTACTTTAAGGCTACGGGAGACCGTCAAACTGTTGAAGAGCTTTGGCCGGTGGCCTTGCGGCAACTTGATATTGCCCGAACTTATTTACAACCCAATGGCTTGATGAATTTTGAAAAGGCTAACCGGGAATGGTGGATTTTCATAGACTGGAAAGATGGGTTACATAAGGAAGTCGCATTGCAGGGAATAACTGTTTTTGCCTTGACACAGACCCTTGAACTGGCACGGATGTTAGGGCGTGAAAATGAATTAAAAGATGTGCCCGGTATGATAAAAAAAATGGCGCAGGCCTGCCGTAAGCATTACTACGACCGTTCATCCGGCTTTTTTCGTGGAATGTTGAATGATCAAGTATCGTATGCCTCACAAATTTGGATCGTACTTTCAGGAATTACGAATCAACAGGAATCTCAACGCGCGTTGTTGGGACTTGACCCTGATGTACATTGCCGTCCGGGAACGCCATACCTGTATCATTACTACATTCAGGCATTGATTGACGCAGGACTGCCCGCCGAAGCGCGAAGGAAATTAATCGGATTTTGGGGTGGAATGATCGAAAAAGGAGCCGATACCTTTTGGGAAACATACGATCCTCAGGATGATTATATTTCTCCTTACCGTTTTCATCCGATGAATAGTTATTGCCATGCGTGGAGTTCCACACCGGTATATTTTATCCGGAAGTATCCGGAAATTTTTCAATGAAAAGGTTATATGTATATATTGCCGCATTGGCGTTTATGTTTGTTCCCGCTATCGCTTATGCGATGGAACCTTACGGATTGACCTGCGAATACCAGGCCAATCCGCTTGGAATTGACATTGTCCAACCTGTTCTCGGGTGGAAACTGTCATCGGGCGAACGAAACCAGTATCAAACAGCTTATGAATTGCTTGTTGCCCTGTCGGAAAAAGATTTGGAACAAGGCAAAAATCTCGTTTGGAAAAGCGGGAAAGTCGTTTCCGGACAATGTTTTAACATTCCGTATAACGGGAAACGTCTTCGTTCGTTTACACGTTATTATTGGAAAGTAAAAGTATATGACCGCGACGGCAAAGCATCCGGCTGGAGCCCGGCGGCATACTGGGAAACAGCCATGATGTCGCCTTCCGACTGGAAAGCGCAGTGGATAGGCGACGGAAGCGCCGCGCCCCAGGATGAAAAAGATTTCTACAAAGACTTTCCGGCGCCGCTTTTCAGGAAAGTTTTCAACACAAAAAAAGACCTTGCCCAAGCGCGCCTTTACATCACCGGACTTGGATACTATGAAGCGACTTTAAACGGCAAGCCCATCGACGACCGGCGATTAGATCCGGGGTGGACGAATTACGGAAAACAAATACTGTACAGCGTTTTCGACGTTACGCCCTTGGTGCAATCCGGCAACAACGTTATCGGGGTAATGCTGGGCAACGGCTTCTATAATCCTTTGCCGATGCGAATCTTCAAACAGTTACGCGACTATCTGTATATCGGTCGCCCGTGTTTCATTGCGCAACTCAAACTTTCGTTCGCCGACGGAACGGAAAAATGGATTGTTACCGACGAAAGCTGGAAAACGGCTACCGGCCCCATTCTCCGTAACAACGTGTACATGGGTGAACATTACGACGCCCGTAAAGAGCTGAACGAATGGGACAATGCCGGATTCGACGACAGTCAATGGCGTTCGTCCGTGCGAATTGTACCTCCTTCGGGCACGCTGACGGCGCAGATGCAACCGCCCATACGTGTTACAAAAATATTGAAACCTGTAAAAATGACGGAAACCCGCCCGGGAGAGTTTATCTTCGACATGGGGCAGAATATCGCCGGCGTTGTACGTCTCAAAGTGCAGGGAGCGAGAGGAACGCACGTCAAAATCCGTTATGGCGAAGACGTCTATTCCGACGGCAGCCTCAACGTAATGACCTCGGTGGCCGGACAACAGAAAAAAGTATGGAACGCCGACTGGTCGGCTCCTGGACAGCCGCCCATTGCATGGCAGGAAGACAGTTATATCCTCAAAGGAGAAGGCGAAGAAGTGTGGTCGCCGCGGTTCACTTTCCACGGGTTCCGTTATGTGGAAATCACCGGTTTTCCCGGACGTCCCGGATTAGGCAACGTCGAAGCATTGCGGATGAATGCCGACCTGCCACGTTCCGGACAGTTCCACTGCTCGTCTCCGTTGCTCCAAAAACTAAACGCCATGCTCGATTATACTTTTCTGAGCAATGTGTTCAGCATACAGTCCGATTGCCCCGCTCGTGAAAAATTCGGATACGGAGGCGATATCGTCGCTTCGGCGCGTACGTTCTGCTGGTTTTACGACATGACGAACTTCTACCGTAAGGCGGTCAGGGACTTTGCCAACGACCAGCGTCCGCTCGGAGGATTTACGGAAACGGCGCCTTTCAACGGGATTGCCGACTTTGGGCTCGGCGACGAATCCGGACCCATCAGTTTTCAACTCGCTTTTGCTTTCCTGCAAAAACAACTCTACGAATATTATGGCGACAAGCGGATAATCCAGACACATTATCCTGCCCTGCGGAAACAGGTCGAATTTCTGCGTTCCAAAGCACAAAATCATATTATCGACCATTGTATCAATGACCACGAAAGTCTCGAAGAGCGTATTCCGGCGTTATTTGCCACTGCGCATTACTATCATCATGTCGCGCTGCTTGCTGAATTTGCGGGGCTTACCAAGCAGACCGGTGACGAAAAAATCTATACCGCGCTTGCCGGGGAAATCAAAAACGCATTTATCGGACGTTTTGTGAAAACCGGCACGGGAGAAGCAGGAAACCACACCCAAGCGGCGCAAGCCATAGCCTTGTTCTACAATCTGCTGCCCGACGGCGACAGGGATGCGGCTTTCAACGTCCTGTTGCAGGAAATCGAAAAACGTGACGGGCATATTGCTACCGGCATATTCGGTACACCGTTGGTGCTGGATGCGCTGAGCCATAACCTGCGCAACGATATCGCTTACGAAATGGTGACGAAAAAAGATTTTCCCGGATGGGGACACATGATACAGTCGGGTGCGACAACACTGTGGGAAACATGGAAATATTCCGACAACATCTATTCGCACAATCACCCGATGTTCGGCAGCGTAGGCGAGTGGATGTACCAAAGTATTCTCGGAATAAATATCGGCGCGCCGGCTTTCCGTAAAATCATCCTGCGCCCGCAACCGGCAGGCGATCTCACTTTCGCTTCCGGGAGCTACGAATCGCTGTGGGGAACAATCAAGTCGTCGTGGAAATTGGAAAACAACCGCTTTTCGTATGATATTACCGTTCCTCCGGGGACGTTTGCCGAAGTTTGGTTACCGGCGGGAACTGTTACTGAAAGCGGCAAACCGGTAGCCGATTCCGGTGATATACGTTTCCTGAGGAAAGAAAAAGACCGTATGATTTTCGAAGTTCGGTCAGGGAAATACAGCTTTTCTTGTACATAGCTGTAAAACCATCATGACACCAACCATTAACCACTACTTCGGTGCTTTCAGGTATAAACCAATGGCCACTACCGCAAACACCAGATTAGGCAGCCAAAGCGCCGTAAAAGGAGGCAAAACGTCGGTATAAACAAACATCTCGGCAAAGCGCAGGAAAAGAATATACGAAAAACTCAACCCGATGCCTAACCCTATTTTTAGCCC
>JAIRMH010000089.1 GCA_031258835.1 Tannerella sp. | reverse complement strand
TCTTCCATACCTATACGGATATAAAATATCACCGGATCGTAGCCTGCTTCCTTCAGAAGATGCACTACAACCGAACTGTCTACTCCGCCAGATACCAATGCAGCTATTTCCATCGTTTTTCCATTCAAATGATGCGTGCAAAATTACTGAAATTTTCTGTATCATAGACGATATCTGCGAAGAATTCACGCTCGAATTGAAAAATCTCCAAATCCGGAAAGACAGGGTAAGTTCAATTAGTAAAGGCAACAAGGAAGAGAAAAACTAAAATTTTATTCCCCTAATGAACTTTTTTTCTTGTATTTTCCCTATTTGGTTACATTCCTATTGTTGAATATAACTGTTTGTTTTATATTTGTTCCGCAATCAGTTTAAACGCCGGTACGAAACTTGAGGAAATATTCATTTTAAATTAAAATATATATGTTCGGACATAGAAGTTTTTTAGTGATCGGCGGCGACGGACCCGCCGATATCAGGAGCCTCGAAAGTGGAGGTTATGAAATGGCGCATTGTAACTTTGGACTTAAACAGGGTGTTGGCACAAATGGAAAGGTGACGACAGCCGTACACAGCGGCGTGATAGATCTAAGAAAGATGGAAGAATCCGGGCGCAGAATACTGGCGGCAAGAACAGGTGAAACCCTTTCAAAATGCGCGAAAAATGGGGAAATATGTAAGAGGGGCTGGCTGGGCAACATTAGGACTTGATGTTGCATTGTCGGGCGAGATCAAATGGTCTCATGTAATTAATGGAGGAATGGTCGTTATATCATTTTGTGGATGGGGATCATTGGTTTCTGCAGTGTGGTTTGCTGCGGACTTTCCCCTATAAATTTTGCCGGACATTTTTATCGGTCTGTGTGAAATGTCGAAAATTTCATGTACATTTGCGGTTTTTGAAAATTGTATAAACACGTATGAAAAATTTCTTTTTATCAATTATGGCAATATCTATGATTACAGCCTGCTCAAACGGCAACAAGACGGTAACCGGCAAAACCGACGAGACAATAACGGAAAAGACAAACTACACGATTGACCGTTTTGCGGATATAGAGATACTGCGTTATGACGTACCCGGATTCGAACAACTCTCCCTGCAACAAAAACGGCTATTGTACCATTTGTCGGAAGCCGCGCTTATGGGACGCGATATCCTGTTCGACCAGAACAACCGATACAATCTTGCCATACGGCGCTCCCTCGAAGTTATCCGCGAAGAATATGGAGGCGACCGTAGCGATGTACAATTCAAGGCGCTTGAGACATATCTCAAACGTGTCTGGTTTGCCAATGGCATCCACCATCACTATGCGGAAGATAAGTTTGAACCGGGATTCACAGAAGACTTTTTCGCCGGATGTATCCGTCATATCGACCCTTCGTTTTTGCCATTACGTGAGGGACAATCCGTCGACCAATGGCTTACGGAAATAACGCCCGTTATTTTTGATCCCGCAGTTATGCCTAAAAGAACTGTCCAAAGCGGAGATGGGGATTTCCTGTTGTTATCGGCCAACAATTACTATGAAGGAGGCGTCACGCAGAAAGAGGCGGAATCTTTCTACGCCGGGATGAAAAAACCGAACGACAGAACGCCTGTATCATACGGCCTTAACAGCCGCCTTTCAAAAGAAAACGGACAATTAAAAGAAAAGGTATGGAAGGCCGGAGGACTGTACACCGAAGCTATTGAAAAGATCATAAACGAACTGCAGAAGGCTGCACCTTTCGCCGAGAACGACACCCAGAAAGCCGTTATTGAGAAACTTATCGAATACTACAAAACAGGCGATCTGAAAACGTTCGACGCCTATGCCGTCTTATGGGTGCAGGACGTAAACTCAGATGTTGATTTTGTAAACGGTTTTACCGAGACCTACGGCGACCCGTTAGGAATGAAAGCCAGCTGGGAATCTACCGTCAACTTCACTAATAAAGAAGCGACAAAACGCACCAGGATCATAAGCGATCACGCCGGGTGGTTCGAAGAAAATTCCCCTGCCGACCCGCGCTTCAAGAAAAAAGAAGTGAAAGGCGTCACCGCAAAGGTCATCACCGTCGCCATGTTAGGAGGGGACTGCTATCCTTCGACGCCCATAGGAATAAATCTTCCCAATTCGAATTGGATAAGAGAGCAATACGGATCCAAATCCGTTACGATTGAGAATATCACGGAGGCATACGACAAAGCATCGCAGGGAAGCGGGTTCAGCGACGAATTCGTATGGAGTGATACGGAGCGTGAACGAAAAAAGAAATACGGATTCACAACCGATAATCTGCATACGGATTTACACGAATGTCTCGGACACGGGTCGGGAATCCTCTTACCCGGAGTTGACCCCGACGCACTCGGCGCATATAGCTCCACACTCGAAGAAGCTCGCGCCGACTTGTTCGCCCTTTATTTCCTCGCCGACAAAAAACTGATCGAACTCGGACTGTTGGACGATGCGGAGGCATATAAAGCGGAATATTATTCCTATATGATGAACGGCCTTATGACGCAGTTAGTACGTATACAACCGGGCAAAGACATCGAGGAAGCGCATATGAGAAACCGCCAGCTAATAGCAAAATGGGTTTACGAAAAAGGCAGGGGCGACCATGTCGTTTCGTACGAGAAACGCGACGGGAAGACATACGTCGCAGTAAACAACTATGAAAAACTTCGCGAACTGTTCGGAATGTTACTCGCGGAAATACAGCGGATAAAAAGCGAAGGAGATTTTAATGCCGGTCGTCAACTTGTAGAAAGCTACGGCGTAAAAGTCGACCCTGCATTGCACGACGAAATACTCGAACGATACGGAAGTCTGCACCTTGCCCCGTATAAAGGCTTTATAAACCCGGTGATGAAAGAAGTAAAAAACGACAAAGGAGAAGTGACCGACATCACACTCGACTACTCCGAAGGATACACGGAACAAATGCTTCGTTACGGCAAAAATTATTCTTTTTTACCGACATATAACTAAGACTTCAAAAAAAATTAGACCTCTCCTCTGTTAAAAAAACCGCTTTTTCATTTCATGCATTTGGAAAACCCAAATTTTTCATGTAATTTTGTTCTTTGCAAAACAGGATTCCGATATTAAAATGAATTGTACACATAATATTGAAGACATCATCGCGAAATTGTTTTCCGAATATCTGAAAAATAGAAAACTCAGACATACGGCAGAACGTGACGCCATATTTGCCCGGATATGTCAAACCAAATATCTTTTCACACTCGACATGATCTGGAGACAACTGGAAGACGACAATTTCCATGTAAGCCGTGCTTCCATCTACAATACAATCGAATTGCTGCTTGACGCTAAAATCGTTGTCCGCCATCAATTCACATCGACAATTACACAATATGAACTGAAACACATTGCGGAACAACACCATTATAGCATATGTACATCATGCGGCGCTATCTGTGAGATTCAAAATGAAAAAATAAACAATCATTTTTCCACTTATAAGATACCCCGATTTACTGCGGAATATTATGCACTGTATTTTTACGGCATTTGCTCTAAATGCAAATACAAGCAAATGCGTCAAAAAATAGAACAACAAGAATTAGAACAACAAGAATTAACAAAAAACAAATAACACAAGACATGAAGAAAGTTGACGTTTTATTAGGATTACAATGGGGCGACGAAGGCAAAGGCAAAATAGTCGACGTACTCACCCCGAAATACGATGTGGTAACACGTTTCCAGGGCGGGCCTAACGCCGGACATACGCTTGAGTTCGACGGCAAGAAATACATACTCCGCTCCATTCCATCAGGCATTTTCCAGGGTGGGAAAATAAATGTTATCGGGAATGGAGTTGTTCTTGACCCTGTCCTTTTCAAAGAAGAAGCGGTTAATTTAGCTGCGCATGGACATGATATAATGAATCAGCTTTATATCTCCAAAAAAGCGCATCTAATCCTCCCCACGCACCGGATACTCGATGCCGCAAACGAAGCGGCTAAAGGAACGGGAAAGATCGGTACCACCGGAAAAGGCATAGGACCTGCCTATACGGATAAAATAAGCCGTAACGGACTGCGAGTCGGCGATTTGTTGCACGACTTCGACAAAAAATATGCGGCAGCCAGATTGCGCCATGAGAATATGCTACGGGCAATGAACTATGGTTATAACATCGCCGAACTTGAAAGGGAGTGGCTCAATGCGCTCGAATATCTCAAAAAATTCACCTTTATCGACAGCGAACATGTCGTCAACGAATATCTGCAAAATGATAAATCCGTACTTGCAGAAGGTGCACAGGGCACAATGCTTGACATTGATTTCGGGTCATACCCATACGTCACATCATCCAGCGCGATATGTGCGGGATGCTGTTCCGGACTGGGCGTCGCTCCGCGTAACATAGGCGATGTATACGGCATCTTTAAAGCCTATTGTACGCGCGTGGGTAGCGGGCCGTTCCCGACCGAACTAACGGACGAAACAGGCGAAACAATATGCGAACGAGGCCGCGAATACGGGTCGGTAACCGGACGGAAACGCCGATGCGGCTGGATTGATCTGGTTGCCTTGCGTTATGCGGTCATGATAAACGGCGTAACTAAACTTATCATGATGAAAGGCGACGTATTAGATACATTCGACACAATAAAAGCATGTACCGCTTATCGTATAAACGGCAGGGAAACGACAATCTTTCCGTTTGAAATAGCGGAGACCGATATAACACCTGTCTATATAGAAATCGACGGCTGGAAAACGGACATGACAACCATGAAAAACAAGGACGAATTTCCAGAACAATTCAATGCCTATTTGTCTTTCATCGAGAAAGAACTGTGTGTACCTATTGTCATTGTATCGGTAGGCCCCGACCGTGAACAAACGATTATAAGGGGCGAAATATGACTTTTGGCAAGGTTTTTGTTCCCTTATATTTAAGAGTATTCATTTAAAAATTAAAGTTTATGTTATTGTATTGGATCATTTTTGGCGGAATCGCTTTGGCAAGTTGGCTTGTATCTGCTAACCTGCAAAGCAAATTTAAAAAATATTCGCAGACGCCTCTCGGCATGAGTGGCAAAGAGGTTGCCGAAAAAATGTTGCGAGATAACGGCATTTATGATGTACAAGTAATATCCGTAGCGGGACATCTATCCGACCACTTTAATCCGGCGACAAAAACCGTGAATCTCAGCGAATCCGTATATAATCAGTATAACGTCGCTGCAGCGGCAGTCGCCGCACATGAATGTGGGCATGCGATACAACATGCTATGGCTTACGCGCCTCTTAAAATGCGTTCGGCGCTCGTTCCGATAGTAAGTTTTTCCTCAAACATCGTGCAATGGATTTTGTTAGGAGGGATGTTTCTGTTGAATGTTTTTCCACAACTGCTGCTTTTAGGAATCATCCTTTTCTCGCTGACTACATTATTCAGTTTTATCACTCTGCCGGTAGAAATCGATGCGAGCAGACGCGCCGTCGCATGGCTGAGCAATGCAGGCATTACGAACGCCTGGACCTACGGTATGGCCGCAGGCGCGCTTCGTTCGGCCGCATACACATACGTGGTAGCTGCGCTGGGGTCACTGGCTACATTATTATATTATGTATTATTATATAGCCGCAGAAGATAATGCAGCAAAAAAATCAAACATCGCAGTTCGTCGGTGACGGGAAACCGGCTTTTGACGCGGCCTCTTTTAAACAGTAAAAATACGATTAATGGCACAGAAACCTTCCATTCCAAAGGGAACACGCGACTTTTCGCCCATCGAAACAGCGAAGCGTAATTACATTTTTGATACGATAAGAGACGTTTATAACCGTTACGGTTTTCAGCAGATAGAAACGCCGGCAATGGAAAACCTGTCCACACTGACGGGCAAATACGGAGAAGAGGGTGATAAACTGCTTTTTAAAATACTCAATTCAGGCGATTGCCTTGCTAATTTCACAGAAGCGGAACTACTCGATAAAAATTCCGTAAAGTTCGCGAACAAAGCCTGTGAGAAAGGCTTGCGTTACGACCTCACCGTTCCTTTCGCCCGTTTTGTCGTACAACATCGTAACGAGATCGTATTCCCGTTCAAACGTTACCAGATACAGCCGGTATGGCGCGCCGACCGTCCGCAAAAAGGACGTTACCGCGAGTTTTACCAGTGCGACGGCGATGTCGTAGGCTCGAACTCTCTGCTTAACGAAGTGGAGTTTATTGAGATTATGGACGAAGTCTTTCGTCGTTTCGGCATCCGCGTATGTATCAAAATGAATAATCGCAAGATACTTACAGGCATTGCAGAAGTGATCGGCGAAGCCGATAAAGTTGTCGATATCACCATCGCGATAGATAAACTTGACAAAACAGGATTGTACAATGTGAATGAAGAACTGCGAAACAAAGGCGTATCCGTATCGGCTATCGCCCAGTTACAGCCTGTCATTGTCATGAATGGTAATAATAGGGAAAAACTTGCCGTTCTCAAAGAAACGCTCCGGAACTCGGAAACAGGCATGAAAGGCATCGAAGAAACGGAATACATTCTCGGACATATTGAAACGTTACCTTTAACGGCGGAAATCGAAATAGACCTTACGCTTGCACGCGGACTAAACTATTATACAGGCGCCATCTTCGAGGTAAAAGCGCTGGATATGGAGATCGGAAGCATTACCGGAGGCGGCAGATACGATAATCTGACCGGAGTGTTCGGTATGGAAGGCGTATCGGGTGTCGGTATATCATTTGGCGCCGACCGCATCTACGACGTATTGAATCAATTAGACTTATACCCCGCCGATTCACTCAAAACGACGCTCCTGATGTTCGTTAATTTCGGAGAAAAAGAAGTGTCATATCTGCTATCTGTCATCTCCCGGATACGTGCAGCAGGTATACGAACGGAAATCTATCCCGAAGCCGCCAAAATGAAAAAACAGATCGGATATGCCGACGCAAAAAAAATACCCTATGTCGCACTTGTCGGTGAAAATGAAATTTCGGAGAATAAAATCAACCTGAAAAATATGTTCTCCGGCGAACAAAAATTAGTCTCAACAGATGAACTGATTCGTATATTCACCTCCATGAATCCATAACCGTATAGCCGCTATTCACGATCATGGGGACTCGATCATCACCGAATAAAAACCCATCCCTTCCATAACCGTATAGCCGCTATTCAAGATCTTCCCTATTCCCTGCCCGACATATTGTCAGCATCAAAAAAAACACCTGCCGCATTGTCTGCTAAAATGACAGCCTTTCCCGCCGGGAAAATGTTTGGCACGATATTCGTATAATGTTGGGTGCGAATTTAAATAAATCATATAACTATAAACTTAAAAATTAAAAAAATCATGAGTATTAAACCATTAGCAGACAGAGTGCTGATTAAACCAGCAGATGCAGAAGAAAAAACGGCAAGTGGAATCATTATTCCCGATTCAGCTAAAGAAAAACCGTTGAAAGGTGAAGTAATCGCGGTAGGTAAAGGTACAAAAGACGAAGAAATGATCTTGAAAGAAGGGGACAAAGTTTTGTACGGCAAATACGCCGGTACGGAAATTGAACTTAACGAAACGAAGTATCTTATTATGCGTCAATCCGACGTCCTTGCTATTATCTGATTTCCAACTTAAATTATAAACATCAATAAATAAATTATAATCATGGCAAAAGAAATTAAATTCAATATGGAAGCGCGCGACCTTCTGAAGAAGGGTGTGGATGAATTGGCGAATGCAGTAAAAGTAACATTAGGCCCAAAAGGTCGTAACGTAATCATTGAGAAAAAGTTCGGGGCGCCTCAAATAACAAAAGATGGTGTGACCGTAGCAAAAGAAATAGAAGTTGCATGCCCTTATGAAAACATGGGTGCCCAACTCGTGAAAGAAGTAGCTTCAAAGACCAGCGACAAAGCCGGCGACGGAACGACGACGGCAACCGTTCTGGCACAATCTATCATTGGCGTAGGATTAAAGAATGTTACTGCCGGAGCAAACCCGATGGATCTGAAACGCGGCATCGACAAAGCGGTCGCTAAAGTAGTCGAAAGCATTGCAGAGCAAGCCGAAGCTGTAGGCGATAATCTGGATAAAATAGAACATGTTGCTAAGATTTCAGCTAATGGCGACGAAAGCATCGGACGACTGATAGCCGAAGCGATGCAGAAAGTGAAAAAAGAAGGCGTTATCACGGTTGAAGAAGCTAAAGGAACGGAAACTACGGTAGATGTAGTGGAAGGTATGCAGTTCGACCGCGGTTACATTTCTGCGTATTTCGTAACCGACACGGAAAAAATGGAAACTCAATTTGAGAATCCGTATATCCTGATTTACGACAAGAAAATTTCCGCGTTGAAAGAATTACTGCCCATTCTTGAACAAGTAGTACAGTCAGGACGCTCGTTACTGATTATCGCCGAAGATATCGAAAGCGAAGCTTTGGCTACATTGGTAGTCAACCGTCTGCGCGCCGGCCTCAAGGTTTGCGCCGTTAAAGCTCCAGGATTCGGCGATCGTCGCAAAGCGATGCTGGAAGACATCGCGATCCTTACCGGCGGAACTGTTATTACCGAAGAAAAAGGCATGAAACTTGAAGATACTAAGTTAGATATGCTTGGCAGCGCCGACAAAATTACCATAAACAAGGATAATACGACAGTAGTAAAAGGTCATGGCGACAAGAAAGCGATAGACTCACGCATCAGCCAGATCAAAGCGCAGATTGAAACGACTACATCCGATTATGATAAGGAAAAATTACAGGAACGTCTTGCGAAACTGGCAGGCGGTGTTGCTGTTCTTTATGTCGGAGCGCCTTCCGAAGTGGAAATGAAAGAGAAAAAAGACCGTGTAGACGATGCCCTGAGCGCTACCCGTGCCGCTATCGAAGAAGGCACAGTCCCCGGTGGTGGCGTTGCTTATATACGTGCTATCGCTGCGCTTGACAGCATCAAAGGCGATAACGATGACGAAACAACCGGTATCGAAATCATAAAACGCGCTATCGAAGAACCTTTACGTCAAATTGTTGACAACGCAGGTAAAGAAGGCGCCGTTATCGTACAGAAAGTAAAAGAAGGTAAAGACGACTTCGGATACAACGCACGGACAGACGTTTACGAAAATCTCTGCAAAACAGGCGTTATCGACCCGGCAAAAGTAGCGCGCGTAGCATTGGAAAATGCCGCATCGGTAGCCGGCATGTTCCTGACCACAGAATGTGTTGTCGCAGAAAAGAAAGAAGAAAATGCAGCCCCGGCGGGAATGGCTCCCGGAATGGGCGGAGGAATGGGCGGAATGATGTAATTCCCCGATTTTCTTATAGTTCATAATGAATGCGGATTGTCGCCATTTTAGCGGCAATCCGTTTTTTTATTTTAGACATAATTCGCAACTCGTCTTTACCATTCCGCAGGGTGAAGCCCTCCGAAATAGCACACAGATCCTGCTTAAAACCACAAAAAAGCAAATATCGCATTATTATATGCAAAAATAATATTTGTCCATCACATATAAAACTCTTAATTTTGTATCCGTTATGAGTTGAAAATATTCCATCTTTTAATTACAAAATACTATGATTACCCGAAGAAATTTCATTAAACGAACATTAGTCGCAGGAGCAGGAGCGATAGTCGCTCCGGAAATCGTACCTGCATCCGTACTTGGCCCTAATGCCCCTTCGAACCGTATTAACATCGGTGCGATCGGTGTCGGGCGTATCTCGCGCGATCATGATATGCCGGGTGTATGGAAATATGACCATGCCCGTATTATTGCCGTATCCGACTTGGACGCCAACCGGTTGACCGACGCCAAAAAGTTGGTAGAAGATTATTATTCCAAAAAAACAGGCAAACCTTACAGCGGCGTAAGCACATATGAACATTACGAAGAACTGCTTGCAAACAAAGAGGTCGACGCTGTTCTGATAAGTACGCCAGACCATTGGCATGCAAAAAATGCAATCGACGCGGTTCGTGCAGGGAAAGATGTTTACCTGCAGAAACCGACCTCGCTTACGATCGAAGAAGGGCGAAAAATGAGTGATGCGGTGAATGCTTCCGGACGTATCCTGCAAATAGGAAGCCAGCAACGTTCGATGGAGCAGTTCCGCGTAGCCTGCGAACTTGTCCGAAACGGACGTATCGGCCAACTGCAAAAGATCGAAATCCGTTTGCCCGGTGATCCGCCGGGTGGTGAAACGAAACCGATGCCCATACCCGAGAACTTGAATTACGACAAATGGTTAGGACAAACGCCTTACGTCTACTATATCGAAGACCGGGTGCATCCGCAGAAAGGATACGGACGTCCCGGCTGGTTGCGCTGCGAACAGTTCGGCGCCGGAATGATCACGGGCTGGGGCGCGCACCATTTCGACATTGCCCATTGGGCAATGGATAAAGAATATTCCGGGCCGGTAGAAATATACGGAAAAGCGGAGTTCGCCACAGGCGGGCTTTGGGACGTTCATGGCCCGTATGAAACGGAAATGCTTTATGATAATGGTGTCATCGTAACGGGAACGACCGACAGCCAGGAAAAGCCCAACGGCGTACTTTTTACCGGAACGGACGGTTGGATTTTCGTAAGCCGCGGCGCTTACGCGGCTTCGGCGAACGAACCGATAAGCACTACGTCAAAAGCATTACAGGCTTCCGATCCGAAGATCCTCTCTCCACTGACGGAGAACGATCCTGTCCGCTTGTATGTAAGTACGGATCACCACGGTAACTGGCTCGATAGCATCCGGACGCGTAAACTGAATATTACGCCTGCCGAAGTAGCCCACCGTTCCTGTACGTCCTGCCTCCTCCAACACATTGCAATGAAATTGAATCGAAGGCTTTATTGGGATCCCCTGTCGGAACGTTTCAAAAACGACGACGAAGCAAATTCCATGATCGCACGTCCGCACAGGCCGCCTTATAACTTTTGAATCAAATCGAGTAACGTTCAATGATAAATGTAAGAACAACATGAGAAGTCTAATCATTTCGCTGACATGCCTCCTTGCCATAAATGCCGGTATAGCCGGCAAGATAAAAATAACCGTTCAGGCCGGACCGTACGACAGGGTCGATTGTGTCGTATCGGCCGATGTTTCCGCTCTTAATCTGCATGCTTCTTCCTCTGTCGATCTATTCGAAATCATCGGAAAGCAAAAAAAACGTACACCATGCCAGCTTACGACGGCAAAACAAGGTGAAACGCCTCTTCTATATTGGATACTCGACGGCAAGACCGATGCCGGTAGCGTCCGAATTTTCGTTGTCGAAAAGGCGAAAAAGAAGAAAGATGGCGGCCTGATGAAAGTGGAGGACAACCAAAAAGCATTGATATTGAAAAAAGGAAATAAAAATATCCTTCAATATAATTATGCACACGTTGATCCGCCTGCCGGCGTCGATAAATCGTATGGCAGGAGCGGCTTTATTCATCCGGCTTATTCGCCCGACGGGAACATCCTGACCGCTATACAGCCTAAAGACCATTACCATCATTACGGTATATGGAATCCATGGACAAGAGTGATGTACGACGGTAAAATGTACGACCTTTGGAATCTCATGGATAAGCAAGGAACCGTACGGGCAAAAGATATTGAAGATATCTGCCGGGGAGATGTTTTTGCCGGATACACGGCGCATCTCGACCACTATATATTCACGCCGGAAGAAGAAAAAGCGATTCTGAACGAATGTTGGAAAATCAAGGCGTGGAACGTATCGGAAGGATTCCTTTGGGACTTCGAATCGCATCTGCATCCCTCCACATCGCTGCCGGTATTGTTAAAAGAATATCGTTATGCCGGTTTCGGATACCGCGCTACGGAAGATTGGACAAAAGAAAATTGCGAGATGCTAACATCTGAAGACAAAACACGACAGCAGATAGACGGGTCTGCCGCACGCTGGATCTATATTACAGGCGCGACGAAAACCGGTCGTTCGGGATTGCTTTTTATGGGACATCCCCAAAATTACAATTTCCCCGAACCGCTACGTATCTGGGATGAAAAGGCAAACGGAGGCAGAGGCGATGCTTTTATAAATTTTGCGCCTACAAAAAACAAAGACTGGGAATTGAAACCGGGCGAACGTTATTTGTTACGCTACCGAATCTTATCGTACGAAGGCGAGATGACAAAAGAAAAAGCTGACAGGCTTTGGAATGATTTTGCACATCCGGTAATTGTTGTGACGGATAATTAATCATTCACAACGGCAGAAAGGCTAATTCGTACGGCTTCGCTACCGCGCCTGTCCGTGCGGAAAACACACGGAAGTCCGGAATAACGAATGAATTTGAGAAGTATAAAAAACGAATAAATCCTAATCAATTATTTAGACAACAATTATGAACATCAATTTAAAAGGTAAGATTGCCGTAGTTACAGGCGGCACAGGCGTACTTGGAAGCAACATCTCCAAAAGTTTAATTGAAAACGGCGTGAAAGTTGCCATACTGGATATTGCGCCCGAAGCTACGGAAAAAAAAGTAAAAGAACTAAGTCACTTCGGGGAAGCGACAGGCATACTCTGTAATGTACTGAAAAAAGAAAATTTGGAAAGCGCACGCGAACAAATTTTGAACAAATGGGGCCGCATTGATATATTGGTAAATGCCGCCGGAGGTAATCTTCCCGGTGCAACACTGACCGAGGAACAAACGGTTTTTGATATGAAAATAGAAGATTTCAACAATGTCACGAACCTGAATATGAACGGTACCGTATATCCTTGCTTGATATTCGGTAAAGCGATGGCGGAGCAGAGGGAAGGCAGCATCATAAACATTGCATCTATGGCTATCTATTCGGCAATCACACGTGTACCGGGATATTCGGTCGCTAAAAGCGGAGTGGAGATCTTTACAAAATGGCTTGCCATGGAAATGGCATTGAAATTTAGCGAAAAGATACGCGTTAACGCATTAGCGCCCGGCTTTTTTATCGGAAATCAAAACCGTGCAGTACTGATAAACCCGGATGGAACTTATACGGAACGAAGTAAAAAAGTGTTAGCCCGTACGCCGATGAAACGGTTCGGCGACATCACCGAATTGAACGGAATCGTTCATTTTCTCTGTTCCGAACATGCGAGTTTCATTACCGGCACAATTATCCCGGTAGACGGAGGTTTCAGCTCTTTTAGCGGGGTATAACGATGGCGCTGGAAAAGACATGGCGTTGGTTCGGAAAAAATGATTCCGTGCCTTTATCCTATTTAAAACAAATGGGGATAGAAGGGGTTGTTACCGCATTACATCACCTTCATGCGGGAGATGTATGGACGATAGAGGAGATCATGACGGTGAAATCCGAAATTGAAGGTAATGGTATGCGTTGGAGCGTAGTGGAAAGCCTCCCTGTCGCAGAAGGCATCAAAATTCATTCCTCCGATTATCCACGGTTAATAGACAACTACAAACAATCCCTGCATAATCTGGGAACGTGTGGCATAGACACCGTTTGTTATAATTTCATGCCGGTATTAGACTGGGCGCGGACAGATTTGCATTTCAAGAACCAAAACGGAGGCGAATCCATGCTTTTCGATTATCCGACATTCGCGGCTTTTGACATCTATATCCTTAAACGCAAAGGCGCTTCGGAAAGTTATGATGACGAGACGCTCCGGAAAGCGGAAACGGTTATCACTTCCATGAACGACGCACAGAAAGAAGAACTGGCGCATAATATCATTATCGTTACCCAAGCGTTTATAAACGGGACCGTCGACAAGGATGCTTCCGACTACAAACAGCAGTTCCTCAACTATCTGGAGACGTATAAAGATATCGGGAAAGAGGAACTGCGGGGAAATTTATCCGCTTTTTTAAACGATGTGATTCCGGTAGCGGAAGAAGCCGGCATAAATCTCTGTATCCATGCCGACGATCCGCCGTTCCCGCTATTAGGACTGCCCCGTATCGCCGGCACGACAGATGATTTTTTATGGATTATAAACCGGTATGATTCGACGGCTAACGGCGTCACATTTTGTACCGGGTCACTGTCGGGAAGAGATGATAATGATCTTGTTGCAATGGCGAAAGCATTATCTTCGCGAATTCATTTTGTTCATTTAAGAAATACCGTATCTTTGCAGTATCGTAGCTTTTATGAATCCGAACACCTGAACGGAAATGTAGACATGTATTCGGTTATCAAAGTCTTACTCGAAGAACAGGCCGAGAGGATAAGAAATGGACGAAAAGACGTCCGCATGCCGTTCCGCCCCGACCATGGGATACGCATTATGGATGACTACAACCGTACTGCAAACCCCGGATATCCATTGTACGGAAGATTAAAAGGGCTGGCAGAAATCGACGGTATGCAACATGCCATAGAACGTATGATAAATAACCGATTGAAAAAAATTCATGTACATTTGTAAAAAATATATACCAAACAACTATAATCGAATGAAAAAAACGATTTTTATTACACTGCTCGCATGCAGTTGCGGAATAATGGCGAAAGCCGAACGTCCAATCGTTACAGCCGTGAAAGTAGGCAGTCGGATAGACATCACTGCCGGCAACAAATTTTTCACAAGTTACCGTTTTCAGGACGACGAGAAATACCCGTTCTTTTTCCCGGTCAACGGCCCAGTGTCGGGCGCCGGCGTCACGTCGATGCGCAACGGCATATGGCCACATCACTCGTCGATCTTTTTCGGCTGCGACCGCGTGAACGGCGGTAACTACTGGCAGGAAGGGCTGGAGCGTGGACGCATCGTCTCGCTCGGCGCACGGATAATCGAAGCAAAGGGCGAACGCGTGGTCATCGAAGACGAGTGTATCTGGAAACGTCCGGATGCAGATGCGCCCATCCTCGACCGCCGAAAAATAACCGTCACGGCGCCATCGGAAAAGATTTTTCAATTGGATTTCGACATCGAAATGGAAATGCTGATGGATGTGACGATAGAGAAGACTAATCATTCGCTGTTCAGCGTCCGGATGGATCCGGATCTGTCGGTCGAACAGGGCGGGACAATGGTGAACGCCGAAGGCAGGGAAGGCGAAAAAGCGACGTTCGGGGAATCTTCTACGTGGATCGACTGCTATGGCGCGCGACTGTCAGGTGTCGAAGGGATCGCCGTGATGCAACACCCTTCCAACAAATGGTATCCTTCGCCATGGTTTACGCGCGATTACGGTTTCATCTCCCCTACCCCAATGTACTGGCCGGAAGATGGCCACACCACTCAACTGAAAAAAGGCGAAATCGTCAAACTCCGCTATCGAATACTCGTCCATGCCGGAAGCACCAAAGAGGCCGGAATAGCGGATGCGTTTGAGAAATATAGAAATGAATAAAACATCTATCCATACTTCAATCAATAATATACGAACATTATGAAATACTTTTTTTTATCCATTACAAGTTTACTTTTACTAAACGTATCGTGTACAATGAAAACCCATTCATCCGATGAAAAGGAAGTGAAGCTGATTACGCTCGATCCCGGACATTTTCATGCGGCATTAGTGCAAAAAACGTCTTATCCCGGCGTAAGCAAGGACGTTTATGTTTACTCGCCGGTCGGCACCGACTTGGACGAACACCTCAAAAAAATAGAAGGATATAACACAAGACCTGAAAATCCGACCGAATGGAACGAAATCATTTATACCGGAGCCGACTTTCTCGAAAAAATGCGAACCGAGAAAAACGGTAACGTGATGGTGACGGCCGGAAATAATGGCAAAAAGATGGAATATATCAAACAGGCCCTTTCGTCCGGCATCCATGTACTCGCCGATAAACCTATGGCTATCAATGTTTCCGACTTTGAAAAATTGAAAGAATGTTTCCTTATTGCGAAGCAAAATGAATTGCTGCTTTATGATATTATGACCGAACGTTTTGAGATCACAACGATGTTGCAGAAAGAATTTTCGCTGCTTCCGGCTGTGTACGGCGAACAGCAGAAAGGCTCGCCCGAAGACCCCGGGATCATAAAAGAGAGCGTACACCATTTCTTCAAAACGGTTTCCGGCAACCCACTCATTCGTCCGGCATGGTTCTTCGACGTCAACCAGCAGGGAGAGGGCATTGTTGATGTAACGACCCACCTGGTAGACCTTGTCCAGTGGGAGTGTTTTCCCGGACAAGTCATAAACTGTCCGGTCGATATTGAACTGTCGGATGCAAATCACTGGACTACAGCGCTGTCGAAGGCTCAGTTCAAAGAAGTAACAGGTCTTGATGCGTATCCCGACTATTTAATGCAAGATGTTTTCAACGACACCCTGTATGTATACGCAAACGGCGACATCTATTACAAGATACGCGGCGTAAATGCCAAGGTCTCCGTCATATGGAATTACACCTACCCCGAAGGCGGAGGCGACACACACTATTCCATAATGAAAGGCAGCAAAGCGCACCTCATCATCGAACAGGGAAAAGAACAAAATTACAAGCCCGTCTTGTATATAAAATCCGTCGGCCCCAATCCGGCAACATTCGAAAAAGACCTGCAAAATTCTCTGAGCGCCGTAACGGATAAATTTCCGGGTATTGAGTTGAAAAAAACGGAGGATGACAAATGGGAAGTCATCGTCCCTGCAAAATACCATAACGGCCACGAAGCCCATTTCGGACAAGTAACGGAGAACTTCCTGAAATACCTGAGAGAGGGTACGCTACCCGACTGGGAAGTCCCGAATATGATTGCCAAATATTATGTGACGACACATGCGCTGGAATTAGCAAAAAAGAAAACGGAATAATTACACGAAGCGCTAATGAATTTTCCCTGTGATCAATTGTTCCGGTACCCAGCCGAGAAACCGGCTATCCCGTAACATTTACGCATCATCACCCAACATATAATATCGAAACATGTCTTTGTCTAAAAATAAACAACGCCAGCTATTGTTTGAACGGAAATTTTCGCACATCATATTTTCCGAATTTAACCGCTCACTAATGTTGATTTCCGACCGGGATTTGTTGGTAGCCAACATCATTTCGAAGATTATGCAG
>JAIRMH010000048.1 GCA_031258835.1 Tannerella sp. | reverse complement strand
GAGAGAGAGAGAGAGAGAGAGAGAGAGAGAGAGAGCCGTCTCTCATATATCAGGAAGCATATACCTGTATATCAAGGAGTGTATACGGGAAGTATATATCAGTCTTATCTTACACAGGGAGCATATATTACGGGCAGCATACATCAGCCTCATTCCATACGGGAAACGTACATCAAACCTCATCTTACACACAGGAAGCATATACAACGGGCAGCATACATCAAGCCTCCTCCCATACGGGAAACATATATCAAGCCTCATCTTACACAGAAAGCGCATATCAGTATTATATCTTACACGAGAAGTATATATCGAATTTCGTCTCGTACGGGAAGCGTATATCAAGTCTCATCTTACACAGGAAGTTATACGGGATAAAAGCCGTTATTCCGCAGACAGTTATTGTCCCATTTTTTGCCGGTATGTCGTCATATCGGTTAATAAACTATTTGTTGAACCCTTATTTAAACTAATATGCCTATGTACACGGATAAATAATCATTAAAATTAAAAACAGGAAACATCGACAATCAGATTGTCGGGTCCACAGTGTAGCAAATGTACGAATGTACAAATTGCATCTCTCTGAAATAAGGGGGAAAGATATTTTTTTATATTTTTTAATAATAAATTTTTTAATGTAATTTTATATGAAAGAAAAAGTTAGAATACTATATTTACAACGGTTAAATCCGTGTTTAAAGAGAATTTACGTATCGGTTTTTGTATTACTGTTATCGACTGTTGCGTTTTCTCAGGGGACGAGGATTACCGGAACTGTTTTTGATGATTCGGGACCGCTCACCGGAGTTGCCGTACTTATTAAAGGTACAAATCAAGGTGTGGCGAGCGACGATAATGGAGAATTTTCTATCGTTATCCCGAGCGACACTGTCACCCTGCAGTTTTCGTATGCAGGGTACAAGACAGAGAACGTGAAAGTCGGACAGCGTAAAGTTGTCGCAGTTCAGATGTCGGAAGAGACCACTGAACTCGAAGAAGTTACGGTTGTGGCTTTCGGTAAACAAAAGAAGGAGAGCGTCATTGCCTCCGTAGAATCGGTGAAAGTTTCGGACTTGAAAATTGCATCATCCAACCTCACCACTGCATTTGCAGGAAAAATTCCCGGTCTCATTTCCTATCAGACTTCCGGAGAGCCGGGAAACGACAACGCCCAGTTTTTTATTCGCGGTGTCACTACTTTCGGATATAAATCCGACCCGTTGATACTTATCGACGGTTTTGAAGCCTCCAGCACCGACTTGGCACGTCTGCAACCCGACGATATCGAAAGTTTTTCGATATTGAAAGATGCTTCAGCAACAGTGTTATACGGAGCGCGAGGAGCGAACGGTATCATCACGGTAACGACCAAAGGCGGACAGGAAGGCAATGCGAAAGTGAGCGCCAGAATCGACGTCAATGTTGCTACTCCGACAAAAATGCTCGAACTGCTCGACGGAGTGGAATATATGAGGCTGTATAATCAGGCGCGGCTGTCTCGACAACCGGAAGAAGGAACATGGTACAGCGAGCAGAAGATAAAGGCTACCGAACGGGGAGAGAACCCGATGATTTATCCGAATATCAACTGGTACGACGCTATGTTCAAGAACAGCACGGTCAATACTAAAGCCAACATAAACGTTTCCGGAGGCGGAAAAGTAGCGACCTATTATGTAGCAGGAGGTTTCGACCATGAAACGGGGTTGCTGAAAGTGGACAAGTTGAACAATTTCAACAACAATATCGACATCAAACGTTTCCACCTGCGCTCGAACTTCACTATCAAACTGACGTCCTCTACCTCTCTGGACACCAGAATACAGGGGCGGTTTGAAACATACAGCGGTCCATTCCGTTCGGCAACCGACATATATAATATGGTGATGGATGCCAATCCTGTGGATTTTCCGCCGGTGTATGTTGCCGACCCTGCGCATCAATTTGTTACTCACACTCTTTTTGGAAACACATATGCAGAGAACGGTGATATGAAAACCAATCCGTATGCCGAAATGGTACGCGGATATGACCAGAGGGATTCGAACACAATATCGGCTCAGGCCACCCTGATGCAAGACCTCAATTTTATCACGAAAGGATTGCTTTTCCAGATAAAGGCTTCGGCAAACACCAACAGTTCTCATTCCGGAGTACGCTCGTACAGTCCATTTTATTATGCACTGGAGTCATACAATCCGATTACGGGCGACTATTCTCTGTATAATCTCAATTCGGACAATCCCAACGCCAATCTTGGAAATGTAGCCCCGGGACGGGACGCCAGCACGCGTTTTTATTTTGAAGGACGTCTGAACTGGGACCGCAAGTTCGGGAAACATTCTGTCGGTCTGATGACTGTGGGAATGGCTGAAGAAAACATACTGGGTAACGGCTCCAGCACCAGTATATACGAAACTTTACCCGAAAGAAACGTCGGTAACTCGGGCAGGGCTACTTATGATTATGATTCGCGTTATTTCTTTGAATTTTCGTACGGCTACAACGGCTCCGAAAAATTCACCGGAAAAATGCAGTTCGGATTTTTCCCCTCTTTCGGCGCAGGCTGGATAGTGTCGAACGAGCGATTCTGGGAGCCGGTTAAAAATGTCGTAAGCCTGCTGAAACTGAAAGCCACTTATGGAAGAGTGGGTAACGACGCTATCGCGGAACGAAAAGACCGGTTCTTTTTCCTGTCGGAAATCAATAGCGGCGGTGGCAACTACTGGTGGGGAAGCACATTCTCAAATTCATACCGCGGATATACTATCAGTCGTTTTGCCAATGCCGAAATGACATGGGAGGAATCGACAAAATATAATATCGGATTGGAATTGAGTTTCCTGAAAAACGAAGCGCTGAAGTTACAGGTAGATTTCTTTAAGGACATTCGCGACAAAATTTATGAAAAACGCGAAACATTGCCCACCACAAGCGGTTTCGAATCGTCTATTTGGGGAAACTCAGGCAAGGCATCTTCGAAAGGTATCGACGCTTCCATCGACCTGCAACATTCTTTCAATCCAAATTTCTGGATGACAGGGCGGGCAAATTTCACTTTCGCTGTCAACGAAGTGCTTGCAAAGGATGAACCGGACTATACGGACGAATATCGCCAACGGGTTGGACAATCGACCAGACAAACCTGGGGTTTAATTGCGGAAAGGCTTTTTGTCGATGAAGTGGAAATCGAACAATCTCCATCGCAGACAGCATTTGGCGTTTATGAGGCAGGCGACATCAAATATTTAGATGTAAACGGAGACGGACAAATTGACGAAGCCGACGAAATTCCCATAGGCTATCCGAACTCGCCCGAGATTCAGTACGGTTTTGGACTGTCGTTTGGATACAAAAAGTTTGATATGTCCTTTTTCTTTCAGGGCAATGCACGTGTTTCGTTTTATATTCAACCGAAGGATATCGCTCCTTTTATAAACAGGCGTAATGCTCCGGCTATAGTAGCCCGCGATTCGTGGAGCGAAACCAATCCCAATGTACATGCTTTTTGGCCCCGTCTATCGACCTGGCAAGTGGATAACAACACCAAACAGTCCACATGGTGGCTGCGCGACGGTGCGTTTATACGGCTTAAAACCGTCGAAATGGGTTACAATCTGCCCGGTATTCAAAAAATACACATGCAGAGCAGCCGTATTTATCTAAGTGTCGAAAACCTGTTTTATTTCAGCACTTTCAAGATGTGGGACCCCGAAGTTGGAGGAAACGGGCTGGGATATCCACTCAACAGAAGATTTAATATCGGCATACAACTATCGTTTTAAATTAAATTAAAAATGAAGAAAATGAAGAAATTTTTTAAATTTATAAAAACAGGAATTTTATTAATAATACCATTGTTATGGACTTTGTCCTGTAAAGAATATCTGGATATTGTTCCGGATAATACAATAACGCTGGAAGATTATTTTTCGAGAAGGGAGATGGCTTTGAATACGCTCTCAAAAGTTTACTCCTATCTCCCTGCGGATCATGAACCGCACAGTACCTCATGGACTATGGGCGACGAATATGTAGGACGGCTTGATTACAACAACGAAGGCGGAACGCTCAGAGGAATAAGGATTATGCGGGGACTGCAAAACACTCAGGATCCTCTGCTTGGATTATGGAGCGGGAACAATGGCGGGTCAGCCCTGTACAGCGGGATACGCAGCGCCAATACTTTCCTCGACTACATCGACCTGGCGGAAGACATGAGCAGCGAAGAAATTGCGGAATGGAAAGCGCAGGTCAAATTCCTGAAAGCATATTTTCACTTTTTACTTCTGCGTCAGTACGGACCTGTCATAATTGCCGATGAGTCTGTTCCCTTAGACGCACTGTCCGAAGACCTGTTTCAAAAACGTTCGAAAGTAGAGGACTGTTTTGACTATATCATCGGGTTAATGAATGAGGCTATTCCCGACCTGAAGCCTCGTGTTGCTGAAACCGAACTGGGACAGATAGATCAAGTAATTGCAACATCGATTAAAGCAAGAGTGCTGCTCTACAGAGCAAGCCCGTTTTTCAACGGAAACAAGGATTTCTATAAAGACTTTCTTGACGACGACGGAGAACCGTTTTTCCCAATAGAATATAAAGCGGAGAAATGGCAGGATGCTCTCATAGCAATCAACGAGGCTATTGTGCTTTGCGAAGCCAATGGAGTGGAATTGTACAAATATGACAAAAACGTTATGTCGTCCGACAGAGAAGACCTTGCCATCAACAGTAAACTGCAAACGCTCTACGACTTGCGGATGCTGATTGTTGACCCCTGGAACAAAGAATTGATATGGGGGCGGACATACGATTACACCGACCAGTATACACTGGCAAGCGCCTGCAACATACGCAAGCCCGAAAGAATTGACGGCGAGCTTACACAGGGAGGATACACCGAAAACTCAGGGTTTTCGTGGCAATGGATGGCGGCAACCTATAAAATGCTGGAAAGATATTACACGAAAAACGGGCTTCCCATAAGCGAAGATCTTACATTCAACATGGACAGCAGGCTGGATATTGTTACTACTCCGGGAGTGGATGAACCCGAATATGACTCTTTAAGGGGAATACTGCAACCGGGGAAGGAGGTTGTCAATCTGTATCTGAACAGAGAACTTCGCTTTTATGCCAATCTCGGCATTACCGGAGGCTACTGGCGCTCCCACGCATACAGAATCCCGACTTCGATGTTCTATGGCGAAATAGCCGGACTTGGCGACAATCATGCAACTGATTATCTCTGTACCGGCGTCGGCATACAAAAACTCGTACATCCCGAATCAAAATCCGGCGGTGCACAGTTGATAATCAGATTTCCCTACCCCATTATACGTATGGCGGATCTTTATCTGATGAAAGCAGAAGTGTTGAACGAAATAGAAGGTCCCTCGCAAAAAGTGTGGACGGAAATAAACAGGGTACGCAACAGAGCAGGAATACCGAATGTGGAAACCGTCTGGTCCGACGCTTCGCTGGTTATTCCGGAATCTTTGAACAAACATACGGATAAAGACGGGATGCGAGACATTATCCTGACCGAAAGGAGTATCGAACTCGCATTCGAAGGCGGACACAGGTTCTGGGATATGTACAGGTATAAAAAAGCGACGTCCGAATTTTCGGCGCCCGTTATGGGTTGGGATTATACAGGCGACAATGCCGAAAAGTTTTTCATCGTTAAAGTGAAACAGACTCGGAGATTTCTTGTCAGAGATTACCTCTGGCCTCTACGCTCTAATGACATGGATGTCAATTCAAATCTTATTCAAAATCCGGGATGGTAGGGGAAATTTAAGATTTAAAATTTAAGATTTAAAATTTAAAATAAATATTATAAAATATGAAAATAATGAAATATATTTTTTTATTTGTGATGATTGTGCTTGGCTTCTATGCCTGCAAGGAACAGGGGCGGTTTGAGATCGGATACAGTGATTCTGAGCCACCGTCGCCGCCAGTATATCATGGCGTATATAAACCGCTATACGGTGGAGCAAGGCTGTTTTTCGATATCCCTTCCAACAAGGATGTGCTAAGCATTGATGCGAGTTATCTCAATTCGCAGGGAAATACAGTCCGGTTTTCGGTGTCATACTTTAAAGACTCTATAGATATATACGGGTTTAACGATACTCTTGAACATGTCGTTGACCTGTATGCAGTGGACAGAGCCGGCAATAAATCGACAATAGTGCCTGTTACAGTCAAACCGCTGGAGCCTGCCATTATGAGAGTGGTGAAGTCACTGATAGTAAAAGGAGGATTTTCGGCTTTCTATGTGGACTGGCGAAATGAACTTCAGCAAAACATTAATGTGTATGTCGATTTTTCGTACACCGAAAAAGGACAGTTCAAAGAGCAACAGTTGATTTATACATCGACAGATTCGACTGTTCGCTGGTTTATCCGCGATCTTGACCTCACGGCTCAGGAACCCGTCAGTATAAAAGTACGTGTCGAAGACATGTATGGCAATATCACGGACTATATCGACAAAGGGCAGATAATCATGCTTGAAGATGAAATCATCCCCAAAGATAAATGGAGTATGCCTGAAAACGACGGTATTTCGATTTGTGATTCCATAGGCGGAGTGCCAATGGCATTTCTTTCGGCATACGAAGGACATGGTCAGGATGTAATAGACGGTATCATCGATGACGGCAAAAACGGAAACTTTGTGCACACAGGCGGCAGAGGTCAGACAGGAGGAATTGCAAATACCCGGAATGTGCCGTATAATATCATGATCAATCTGGGCGACGAGTACGAACTTAGCCGTATCATTACACATCAAAGATACACGCATGTTGGCGGCACCGACCTCAGACAGGATTACTACGGGGTTGAAAATGTCGGCGTCTATGCCATGTATATATGGGATGGCGCTGCTGACGGCAGCGAGGGCGTATGGGATTCTGTTTCCATGCACAAGATACCTTTCCCTGTTGGCAAGGGATTAACAGATATGGACTACAAACAGGCAGGCGCCGCCGGCGATATGGCATTCCTTTATCCCGACGACCCGAAATTCAGCAAGCCTACACGCTGGTTCAGGTATCAGGCTCTGTACGGGTTTAACAGCAATTATACTAACACAAATTGTAACTGTCTGTCGGAAATAACGCTTTACGGAAGGAAAAAGAAATAATTAATTAAAAATTAAAAATGATGAAAAGAATATTATTTTTAACAAAATGTATCAAACGCACAGCATTCATGGTTTGCTGCACGGCGATACTGTCGTCAGCGCTAAATTCGTGTACCGATATTTATGACAATATCAAAGATTTTTCGGTAGAAGAAATAGTATATCCCGCACATTTCGACACTATTTACGGCAGTATAGGTTTCGAACGTGTGGAGATTGATCTGTGCAAGGCAGGACGCATCCCCTCAAGTAAAATGAAACTGGGGAAAGCAAAAAAAACCATTATTGAGTTTTCCAACAATGGCGTCGATACTACCATAGTCATCGACAGTATTTGCTCCTGGGTAAATGTCGGAGGACTTACTTTGCCGAATATCTACCGGTTTAAGATTTACACCTCCGACGAGTTCGGCGACAAATCGACGCCAAAGGATATTGCTTTAGTTCCATATACCATCGATGACAGGGACGCCATGAGTTTGCCCGAACCAAGCGTACTCTCATCAACGACGTCGGCTCAGGTACAGTGGAAATCAAGTTTGTCGTCCGACATGTGCGATATCTTAAACTGGTCGTACAGTTATGTTGACAGATCCAATGATACTGTAAGGGGAAGCGGCGAAAACGATGCTCCCGCCTTTTTTATCGAAAACGTAACTCCCGGAACGCCTGCTACGGTTAATATACTCACAACGATAATCCCCAAAATCGACGGAATACGGATACTGGATACAATAAAATGGCTGTTTCCTGTGACTGTCGACATAACAGGGACCAAACCGATTATCTTTCTGGATAAACCTTATCTGAACGATATTCTGACAGATGAGGCACTCCCGACATTTTCGTGGGTCAAAGTGGACGAAGCGAACGATTATCTGTTGAAGATATCCGCGAGCAACAGATTCCCCGACGACGAAACTACTGTCATTCCGGTAGGTAATGTTGACAGTTATACTATTTCGGCGGATGAATTTAAGTCGTTGCGCTGGATGTCGCTATACTGGACGGTAGTCCCGTCGACAGATGTGGATGTCACTACCCAAAACCGCAAGTTCTGGAAATGTATCAATACGGTTGCAAACATGAAGGAAAATTACGTGAAACTTACGTCGATAACAGACGGGAAAACGCTGGATGGTCTCACGAAATTCACTGTCGAAGGGTTGCTTAAACCTACAGAAAGTTTCGGCACACTGAACTCATTTTTCGGCGTCGAAGGTTATTTCCTGCTCCGTTTCGGCGATTCGGGCGTCGATCCTTACAGACTGCAGTTAGCAACCAATTCGGGTAATTTCAACACCGATCTGTATCTGAGTATGAATACCTGGCATCATGTTGCTCTGACTTATGATGCGGCAGCCAAAACAGTAATTGTTTATCTGAATGGCGAAGAAATATCACGAAGAGACGGCAACGCTCCCGGTAATCACCCGGACGGTCTGACGTGGTCCGGCAGGTCGCTTTATATCGGCAAATCCTACGATGACGGTCGTCATTTCAGAGGCGACATGAGCGAAGTGCGTATATGGAGCGTGGTGCGGACAAAGGAGGAAATCGCAGACAATATGTTCAGCGTAAACCCAAATACGCCCGGACTTGCAGGCTACTGGAAGTTTAACGAAGGCTCCGGAAACGATATTCACGATTACAGTGTTAACGGATTCAATAACAGCGCTAATAAAGATATCGTATGGAAAGAACCGTAAGGTAAACTGTAAGTAAGATATAAGTGTAAGATAGGTAGATAGAGAGATGGACCAATTGAATGTGATGTCCATCTCTCTTATCTTATAATACCTTTATATTATAATGTAAAAGCATTCTACCGATATTCCGTCCCTAACGGGACGTTGCGCTTTCGCGCATTCGCGTTCTACCGATATTCCGTCCCTAACGGGACGTTGCGCTTTCGCGCCTTCGCGTTCTACTTAATTAGTTTTCATTTTTATCCAGTAGAGTCTCTACGTCGGCAACGGCGAAAGCAGGGTTATTGAAAAGTCGCGCAGCGACGACACTTTATTAACCGTATGCTTTTAGCATACGGCAGCGAACCTGCTCTCTCATAAGTCCCGCAGGGACGACACTTTATCTACCAATTAATAAAGTGTCGTCCCTGCGGGACTTGACGGATATGTGATTGATAATCCGTATGCTAAAGCATACGGTTAATAAAGTGTCG
>JAIRMH010000202.1 GCA_031258835.1 Tannerella sp. | reverse complement strand
ATCCCGAAAACCTGGCTGCCATCCTGTACGGACTGGGCAACGTGATGCTCCGGTTTGAATATGAACCGTTTCATCGGCTTATTGAAACCGATGCCGGCGTAAGCGCACTGATGGCAGGGGGTAATCTGAAAAGTGTGCAAACCGTTTCGTTGATTAAAAACTGTATCACCAATTTTAGTAACAAACAAAATTAAAAAACATGAAAAAGATATTTGCGATTATCCCGTTAATTTATTGCAGTATACAATTGCATGCTCAGTGTTATGGCTTTTACGTTCAAACCCCAAATAACAGCAATGTAAAAGCATGTTCAAGCGGTGGTTATTCGGCTTCTCAAGTTCAGCAGGCAGATACCTATTCAAGAGCTTTTGCCATACAGGTTTTTGATTCGGGAACAAACAGCTACAACTGTCATGGTTATGCATGGCATAAAAAAGAAGGCGGTAGCAGTGTATGGATTAATAATGTGGGTAACGAACTGAATAATCTTAATGTGTATTGGAATGACAATAGTTATTATGCATATAATTATAGCAGCCAAACACATGCGGATAACTTGAAGGTCTTTTATGGAAATGATGATCATACGGCCATTACAACATCTGATCCTGATGTATTCATTTCAAAGATGGGATGTGGCTGTTTGGTGTCTCACTATAAGGACAATTCTCCTTATACTGAAGGAAACTTTACATATTACAAGAGAAATGATGTTTCCATTACCGGCCCCACCAAGGTCTGCATCGGTTCGTCCGGCACATATACCGTCAATTCCGCACCGGTGAGCTACACATGGGACAAAAGTACCAACCTCACGTTAGTCTCTACCTCCGGCAATACGGCCACGTTCACCGCGAAAGTGATCGGGCCGGCATGGGTGCGTATTCTCGTGGATGGAATAGAAGTAGCAAAATATGATTTTACGGCGGGAACACCGTTTGGCATTATCAGCCGTCAATCTGCGATAACAGGCGCCGGCAACTATCAATTTTATGCGTCGTCAGTGCCTTCCAGTGTGTCTTCAAACGATATTGAATGGATATTATTACCGCCCATCGGATACAGTACGCTGTATTTAGGGAGAACTCCGATAATCGGTTTCCCCGGTGGCGGGCAGTATACATTGAAAATGAGATACTATGGGACATGCGGTTACAGTCCTTATGCATCCCAGCAAATATCCGTGCCGGGAGCTCCTGTTACAGATCCCCAGTTAATGTCGCGCGCTTATCCTAATCCTGTTTCGGATTTGTTAAACATAGAACTGGATGAGAATGTGATTGGAAAATTAACGGAATCCGGTTTGGCTAAAAGGGAGATAGACATAGATGTACGGCTGTATACTCACTCGGGCGTATTGGTACGTAGTCTTATTTCTGCCAATAAAAAAATGCAATTAGATGTTTCGACTTTGCCGAATGGCGTTTATTTCTTGCATGTATCATCCTCCCTTACCCAAAATCCGGATGTGATTACGGTTATTGTACGCCGATAGATTCTACGAAAAACATTTATCATTATGGCTCTATAACGAAACGGGAGGGTAAGATACAGGAGGTCTTTAGATCAGATGAAAATCGGTTTATGTAACAAATAATCGTTACCTTTATTCTATAAATTTCGCCGGACATTTTTATCGGTCTGTGTGGAATGTCGAAAATTTCATATACATTTGTCGTCGATAAAATGTCTGATGAATAAAGAAAGAATTATATTGGGTATCGATCCCGGAACGATTATCATGGGATACGGTGTTTTACGCGTAGAATCAAAAACTCCGTATATTGAAACGATGGGGATACTGAAGTTGAATAAGTTTGACAATCATTATCTTCGCCTTCAACATATATTTGATCGTGTGATACAGCTTATTGATTCGTATTATCCGGATGAACTGGCCATAGAATCGCCGTTTTTCGGAAAAAACGTACAGAGTATGCTGAAACTGGGGCGTGCACAAGGGGTTGCGATAGCGGCCGCTCTTCATCGTAATATCCCTATCAGCGAATATGCCCCATTAAAAATAAAAATGGCGATAACGGGTAACGGGCAGGCATCGAAAGAACAAGTATCCGGGATGCTGCAACGGATATTGCACATCCCGGATGAAAATATGTTGCCGCAACTTGATGCGACCGACGGGCTTGCCGCCGCTTTTTGCCATTATCTGGAGACCAGCAAACCGAAATTTGATAAAACATATTCCGGCTGGAAGGATTTTATCGCTAAAAATCCGGGTAAGATACGAAAGTAAATCTTCCCTTGTCACACTGCGCCTTGCGCTATCATAGCCTTTGCTACTTTCATAAATCCGGCGATGTTGGCGCCTTTCACGTAGTTTATATAATTGCCTTCGCGTCCGTGTTCTACACATTGGCGGTGGATATCGCTCATGATTCGGTGTAGCTTGCCGTCGACTTCGTCCGGCGTCCATGATATGTGCATTGAATTTTGCGTCATTTCAAGTCCCGATGTCGCCACTCCTCCTGCATTAACGGCCTTACCGGGGGCGAATAATATTTTGTTATTCAGGAACATATCGACAGCTTCAGCCGTGCATCCCATGTTTGATATTTCCGCTACGCATTTTACGCCGTTTTGTATTAGTTTGTTTGCATCGGAAGCGTCGAGTTCGTTCTGTGTAGCGCAAGGCAGAGCGATATCTGCTTTTTGTTCCCACGGACGTTTGTCGGGGACAAATCCGGCGTCGCCGAATTTGTCGGCATAGGGAGCGACGATATCTTCGCCGGAAGCGCGGAGTTCGAGCATATAATCGATTTTTTCCCCGCAGATGCCGTCCGGATCGTAGATATATCCGTCCGGTCCGGAAATTGTGATAACTTTGGCGCCAAACTCGGTAGCTTTGATAGCCGCACCCCAGGCCACATTCCCAAAACCGGACAAAGCGATGGTCTTGCCTTTCAATTCCATTCCGTGCTCCTGCATCATCCTGTTGACAAAATACAAACCTCCGAATCCGGTCGCTTCCGGACGCAGTATAGAACCTCCGTATTCAAGCCCTTTGCCGGTAATCGTCCCGGTATTTTCACGGGCAAGTTTTTTATACATACCATATAAATAACCTATTTCGCGTCCTCCTACGCCGATATCTCCTGCCGGGACATCTGTGTCCGGGCCAATATTGCGCCACAATTCCAACATGAACGCCTGGCAGAAACGCATGATTTCAGCATCGCTCCGTCCTCGTATGGAGAAGTCGGACCCGCCTTTTCCACCACCCATAGGCAGCGTGGTAAGCGCATTTTTAAAGGTCTGTTCGAACGCCAGGAATTTCAGTATTGATAAGTTTACCGAGGCGTGGAAACGTAATCCTCCTTTATAAGGGCCGATAGCATTATTGAATTGCACGCGGTAACCGAGATTCACATGAATCTCTCCCTTATCGTCGACCCAGGGAACGCGAAAGGTGATGATTCGGTCGGGTTCGACGAGCCGTTCTATTATTTTTGCTTTTTCAAATTCCGGATGTTCGTTGTATACATCTTCTATACTCGTCAAAACTTCTTCGACGGCTTGCATATATTCCTTTTCTCCGGGATGTTTTGTTTCTAAAGAAGCCAATATTTGATCTGTTTTCATAATTTTTAGACGTGCTATTTAAAAACTTGAGTCATTGGACGCCCAATCCATACTTGCGGTTGTTTCAGCCCAAAAATGCAGGCAATTGTCGATGCAATGTCGAACTGTATCATGCTTTCGTCGAAGAGCAATCCTTTTTTTATATTTTTGCCGCTGATGATAAACGGCGTTTCCATTTCCTGCAAGGTTTTACCTCCATGCCCTTTGTTTATTCCTCCATGGTCGGATGTGATGATGAAAATAGTCTCATCGTAAAAGCCGGCTTTTTTAACCGCTTCGACGATTTTCCCGATATATCCGTCTAGCCGGGCGAGGGTCGCGTAATATTCGGGCGTGTCGTGGCCGTCCTGATGTCCGGCATGATCCGGTTCGTCAAATATGATTGCGGCAAATACCGGCTTTTCCCCGGTAATATAATTGACGGCCATGTCGCATAAACCTTCCGGCACAATCTTATAATCGGGCGATTGTTCGTGGTAGTTAAGCGATAGCGTGTCCACCAGATATTTTATCCCTTCCCAGTCGTAAATACAACCGGCTTCCGCGTTCGGGTTTTTATCCCTGAACAGTTGAAATACGGTTGGGAAGATCTTGTTTTTCACTATTACGCGCGAAGGCAATTCCGGCGTTTTTGAACCCCATTCTGTGTATCCGTGCAGTTCCGGTCCTGCTCCCATAAACATGGAAGCCCAGTTTACGGCGCTTGACGAAGGCAATACCGAGCGTTTTTTGAGCGTATATGCCCCTTCTTTCGCCAATTTTTTCACATTTGGCATTTCGGCTTTTTCAAAACTATAAGATCCCCATCCATCAAGCCCGATAAAAATTACATGTCCGGCTTTTTCTTTTGCATGGGTCGTCATGCCGGTAACGGCAACAATAAATAAAATAGCAACGATCGTTTTTGTACATTGTTTCATAACTTATATATATTTAAATTCAACAATAAAAATCATATAAAATGAACTCGGCATGCCTTCAACGGCTGATTGGCCGACGATTTGTCTTTGAAATATTAGCCGTTCATTTGCATGCTTTGTTCCATAACAAACCGGCGGTGAAGATAATAAATTATTCTTTTATTTTTTATGTTTTTCGTTTCTGTTTAAAAACATAGTTTATAAACATTCAAATAAAAAATCTTTAATTCAGTAATTATGCGTACTTTGCGAAAATTATTAGAAATACTATTTAAATATCAATATTAATGTTAAAAACTTAATTGTCATGAAAGTTTATCAAACAAGTGAAATTAAAAACATTTCAATTCTGGGAAGTTCAGGTACTGGGAAAACCACCCTTGCAGAAGCAATGCTTTACGAGGGTGGTGTTATAAAACGTCGCGGATCTGTAAAAAACGGTTCTACGGTTGCGGATTATTTTCCGGTAGAGAAAGAGTATGGATATTCTGTTTTCTCTACCGTTTTTAGTGTAGAATGGAACGGGATGAAACTTAATTTTATCGATTGTCCGGGTTCGGATGATTTCATAGGAGGCGCCGTTTCGGCGCTTAATGTTACGGATACCGCTTTAATGGTGATCAATGCGCAATATGGCGTCGAAGTGGGTACGATAAACCAGTTCCGTTATACGGAGCGGTTTCATAAGCCGGTAATTTTTATCGTCAATCATTTGGATAACGATAAGGCGGATTACGAATCGTCCGTATTGCAACTGAAAGAAAATTACGGTAACAAAGTGGTGCAGATACAATATCCCGTCACATGCGGCACATCATTCAATGCCGTTATTGATGTGCTTAAGATGAAAATGTATCGCTGGAAACCGGAAGGAGGAGTGCCGGAAGTGCTTGAAATTCCCGATAGCGAAGCGGCGAAAGCAGCCGAATTACATCAGTTACTTGTCGAAGCGGCGGCGGAACATGATGATTCGTTAATGGAAAAATTCTTTGATCAGGATACGCTTACGGAAGATGAAATGCGTGCCGGTATTCGCGCCGGACTTGTGACGCGCGGTATGTTCCCGGTATTTTGTGTATGTGCAGAAAGGGATATGTGTGTGCGTCGTACGCTCGAATTTTTGGGGAATGTAGTCCCCTGTACTGACAAAATGCCGCGCCTTGTTACGACTGACGGACGGGAGGTTACGCCGGATTCGGAAGGCCCGACAAGTCTGTTTTTCTTTAAAACAACAATAGAACCTCATATCGGACAGGTCTCTTATTTCAAAGTAATATCCGGCAAAGTGAAGTCGGGAGACGACTTACAGAATATTGACCGCGGTTCAAAAGAACGTATCGCCCAAATGTTTGTTGTTGACGGACAGATGCGTATGGAAGTGACCGAATTGCTTGCCGGCGATATCGGGGCGACCGTGAAACTTAAAGATGTGCGTTTAGGGAATACGCTTAACGGCAAGGGTGGCGATTATAGATTTGATTTTATACGTTACCCCGAACCGAAATTCAGACGTGCTATAAAAGCCGTTAATGAATCCGACGCGGAGAAGTTAAGCGAGATATTAAGTCGCATGCACGAAGAAGATCCTACCTGGATCATAGAGCAATCAAAGGAACTGAAACAGACTATCGTATCCGGTCAGGGCGAGTTTCATCTGCGTACTTTGAAATGGCGTATAGAGAATAATGATAAAATTTCAATAGAATATCTTGAGCCGAAAATCCCGTATCGTGAAACCATCACAAAAGCCGCCCGCGCCGACTATCGTCACAAGAAACAGTCGGGAGGCGCCGGTCAGTTTGGCGAGGTGCATCTTATCATAGAGCCTTACTATGAAGGCATGCCTGCCCCGACGCTCTACCGTTTCGGCGGACAGGAATTTAAGATGAGTGTGCGCGATACGCAGACGATAGATCTTGAATGGGGAGGAAAATTAGTGTTCGTCAGTTGTATTGTCGGAGGCACCATTGATGCACGATTTATGCCTGCTATCCTGAAAGGTATTATGGCGCGTATGGAGCAGGGGCCGCTTACCGGATCGTATGCGCGGGATGTCCGCGTATGTGTGTACGACGGAAAAATGCACCCGGTCGACAGTAACGAAATCTCGTTTATGCTTGCCGGACGTAATGCGTTTAGCATGGCATTCAAAGAGGCCGGCCCGAAAATCCTGGAACCTATTTATGATGTGGAAATACTTGTTCCCGGCGATTTTATGGGCGATGTAATGGGCGACCTGCAGGGACGTCGCACAATGATCATGGGAATGAACAGCGAAAAAGGCTATGAGAAGATAATGGCAAAAGTCCCGTTGAAAGAAATGTCGAGTTATTCTACTTCGTTAAGTTCTATTTCCGGAGGACGCGCATCATTTACGATGAAATTTTCTTCGTATGAATTAGCGCCGGCCGATGTTCAGGATAAACTCCTCAAAGAATATGCGGAGTCGCAAACCGAAGAGTAGTTTTTTGTTTTAACGTTTTGATTGATAGCGGTGTCCGAAGATTCGGGCGCCGCTATTTTATCATCTGTTCCGGATTGGTGTACTGTTATGGCCATGCAGGGGGTAGATGTCTGTAATTTTTTCCTCCTGCATAATTTTAGTATTGCATAAACGATTTTGAAACAAATTCGAGGACGACAGGGAGTTCCATTCGCCAGTATGTCCATGTATGTCCACCGTTTTTGACTCTGTATTCATGAGCTATTTCGTTCTTTCTGAAGACGATGTGCATACGTGCGTTTCCTTCGTAAAGAAAATCGTCGTCTCCGCAACTTATATACCAGCGTATGCTTTTGATTTGTTTGAGTTCGTCTTCCGATGCGTTATTAATTATTCCTTCTATGCTGTGGCGTTTGAAATGTTCTTCTATGGCTGCGTCTGTTATCCCGGATGAATTTCCCAGCCGTTCTTTATTCTGCTCCGGCGTCCAACTTCCTGTTGCCGCACTTAAGGGCGCTGCCGCAGCAAATAACTCAGGATGGTGTAATGAATAGAAAATAGTTCCTCCTCCTCCCATTGACAAACCGGAAACGGCGCGATAGCGTCGCTCACTTTTCACGCGGTATGTTTTTTCAATATGCGGGATAAGTTCTTTAAAGAAAAAATCTTCGTAGTTAAAATCCCCCTTTATATCGTTGAAATATCCTCGTCTGCCGCTGTTTGCATCGGGCATAACGATAATCATGGGGCCGGCTGTACCGGAGGCAATCGCTTCGTCGGCAATATGTTGCACCTGTCCGAACTGAACCCACCCCGTATGGTCGTCTCCGGCTCCATGCAGCAGATATAAAACCGGATAACTGCGATCTGTTTTATCATAGCCCGGCGGCAGATAAATGGCGTATTTACGATCAACTTTAAGAATCTCGCTTTTTACGGTTCGCGTTTCATAGATCGTGCCGGTTTGCGCGATGGCTAAATTGCTGATAATGATCAGTCCGGCAATAATAAATAGATATCGTTTCATGGGTAGTTTTATTTAATGATTAATGATTTCGCAAATGTACATGAAATTTTCGACATTCCACACAGGCCGATAAAAATATCCGGTAAAATTTATAGAGGTGGAGGTAGCGTTTTTTAAAAATCCAACATTAACTGCGTTGGCGGTAGCAGGGTAAATGATTTGCGGTGACATGGTGTTGTTCCATGTATGCGGATGGCGTCGCGGTGGGCTTTCGTCGGATATCCTTTGTTCTTATTCCATGTATAAACGGGATATTTGTCGTTTAAAGAGTCCATGTATTCGTCGCGATGCGTTTTGGCAAGTATGGATGCGGCGGCGATGGACAGGTATTTGCCGTCGCCTTTGATGATCGTCGTATGTGGGATGCCATGGTAGGGCGTGAAACGGTTTCCGTCAATAAGCAAATGCTCCGGCGTCACCTGAAGTTGTTTTATAGCCCGGTGCATAGCCAGAAATGACGCATTCAGTATGTTTATACGGTCAATTTCTTCCGGTGTCGCAATGCCGATGGCCCACGCTAGGGCTTCGTTTTCTATTATGGGACGTAACGTTTCGCGTTGTTTTTCCGTCAGTTGTTTGCTGTCATTGAGATTTTCGTTGCGGAACTCCTGAGGGAGAATGACGGCTGCGGCATATACGGCGCCGGCGAGACATCCCCGTCCCGCCTCATCGCATCCAGCTTCAATACGTCCTTTTTTCAGATATGGTAATAGCATAATTTTATCAGAACATGTCGATTACTTTTTTAATACCCGCCATTAATATGTCTATTTCCTCTTTTGTATTGTAGAAGGCGAAGGAAGCTCTGACCGCGCCGTCGATGCCGAGTGTATGCATGAGCGGTTCGGCGCAATGATGGCCTGTTCGTACGGCGATGCCAAGGCGGTCTAATAAGACGCCCGTATCGTAGTGATGAATGTTGTTGATTAAGAATGAGATAATTCCGTTTTTAGAAGGCGAATTTCCGAAGATACGTATTCCTTCTATTGTCATAAATTGTTCCGTTGCATATTGCAATAGCTCGTCTTCGTATCTCGCAATTTCCGGAAGTCCGATATTATTTACGTAATCCAGGGCGACTGCCAGCGCCGTACTGCCGACATAGTCCGGTGTGCCCGCCTCAAATTTGAAAGGCAAATTGTTGAATTTCGTTTGTTCGAACGAAACGGAAGCGATCATCTCACCGCCACCCTGGTATGGGGGTATTTTGTCTAACCATTTTTCTTTGCCGTAGAGGATGCCGATTCCTGTCGGGCCATAAATCTTATGCCCTGAAAAAGTATAAAAGTCGACGTCTAACGCTTGTACGTCAACTTTCTGATGCGCTACGGCCTGCGCCCCGTCGATTAGCACCGGAACATTATGTGTATGCGCGATGTTGATAATTTCTTTAACAGGATTGATTGTACCGAGTACATTGGAGATATGCGTTACGGATACCAGCCGCGTTTTCGGAGAGAACAGTTTTGTAAAAGATTCCATATCGAGTTCCCCGGTCTCGTTGATAGGGATAACTTTGATTACGATGTTCTGCCGTGCCGCTTGAATCTGCCACGGTACGATGTTTGAATGATGTTCCATGACCGAAATGATGATTTCATCGCCCGGAGACATGCACTCATAAGTGAAACAAGATGCGATAAGATTAATGGATTCCGTTGTTCCGCGTGTGAAAATAACTTCTTCGGGCTTGTCTGCGTTTATGAATTTCCGTACCGTGCGACGGGCGTTTTCATGAGCTTCCGTAGCCTGCCGACTCAGGAAATGTACGCCACGGTGTATGTTTGCATTTACATTATAATATTCTTCGGTAATCTTTTCCACAACGCAACGCGGCTTCTGAGTGGTAGCCGTATTGTCAAGATAAACTAAAGGTTTACCGTATATCGTACGATGCAGGATAGGAAAATCGTTTCTTATTTTGTTTATGTCCATATCGTTTTTATTTTAACAGCAGGCAAATGTACATGAAATTTTTCAATCACACGCAGACGAATAAAAATGTCCGGGGAAATTTATAGAGAAAACATAGATGTTTTTTTTGAAATGGGAATTATCCGGAGATATAAATTATGCGATATTGGAGTTTATTGTATCCCCGTCTCCCCTGTCAGGAAGAAATTTTGCACGGGAAACGGATTGATTGATTGATAAAGGAGAATGTTGAAAATGTCAGGAATATTAAAAATTTATGGGCGGAGCGCTAAAAAAACAAAAATCAAAGGCGAAACATGTAATTTTTCCAAAGACATGATTCCTTTTCGAAGAAAAATGTTTTTCTTTGGCCTCTATAAGTTTTATTCGAATTGTAGTATAAATTTTTAAAAACGAAATGATTATGAAAAAGGTGATTTTAGGAGTGATTTTTATGGCAGCCATGAGTTTGGCGGTAAACGTGAACGCAAAAGACGGTAAGACAAAGCAGGAAAGTCCGAAAACGGAACAATGCTGCAAAAAAGAAGCAAAAGCTACCGGTGAAAAGAAAGAGGCTAAAGAATGTTGCAAAAAAGAGGCCGAAAATAAAAATTGTCAGCAAACGAAAGACGTAAAAAAGAAATCTTGTAGTGCAAAAAGTGCAAAAGCTACTGCCGACAAGAAATAATATTTTTCCTCAAAATACGTAAGTTGGCGGAAAAAACTCCCAGACAAAGCGTTGTTTTTAAATAAATGAAGCAACGCTTTGCGGGAGAAAAATGTTTTACATTATACAGAATCTCACTTCATTTTCCGCAAATTCATACGCATACATCATGGCAAACCTTAAGTTTGCAGAGAAAAATTCTGAGATTTTTAATTTTAGCGATCCACCCGTCCTTGTCCGGCACGACTTCGTAGAGCGTAACGGTCGGCCCGACTGCGGCTTTGATTGAGATGATGTTGATGCCGAAATCTTCAAGTGTCTTCCTGATGCGCCGCCGGCTGTCGTTCTGCTCGGCCATGTCGATTTGTTTGTCAGGCTGTTCGTATCTTTATTTCGGCGAATTTTGCGATGCTTTTACCACTGCAAATATAAATAATGAAATACATAAACTGTAATAGAGTATTGAAACGGTAATATTGCAAAACCTGTCTAAAGTATATTTCCACGAAAATTCAAAAAGGCTGACATTGCTGTTTCGGTATAACATCCTGCGCGAAACTACTTCTTCCATGTGATGGTAAGTATAAATGGCAGGGAAGATTGCTATTATTGATGCTATGGCAAAATTAATCCAAAAAATCCGGAGTGCCAAGTGGGATGTTTCTGTTTTGACTTCTTCAATTATCTGGTCGGACTGATGACTTCCCACAGTTATCAAAATACCAAAGATAAGTATTAAGAAGTATCTTCCAAATTGAAAAACGCCTTTGTTTGTCGGACATGTACAGACAAACGATATCAGAGCAAAACATATCATATAACCCCATATTTCTTCATCTATGTCATAAAACATAAAAAGACTTCCGAGAATTATAAAGAAGAGAAAAAACATGACTATTTCAAAATTGGCGATTAGCCAGCATTTAAAAGTTGCTCCCATTATTTTGTTAAAATTTCAATTACATCCATCAAACACTTATACACATCATTATAGGCATAGCGTGGAAAGTATTTCCATATTTGACCATTATTGTTTTTCCGGGTTAAAATATGCTCTACTTTCGCTATTACGCTTTCGGGCAGAATCTTCTCTGTTCCAACCAAATGGTCTAAATCTACTTGACAATACAACTGATTATCAAAAGATATGGATACTCTAACCGTTTTATCGGCAACAGGGATAAGTATGCCTGCCCTTGTTCCTTCTTCGGCAACAAGCTTATAATCGGGGTAACCCGTGTCAAGCGTTGACTGCCATTCCCGAAATATCGCTTTTTCGGCCTCGTCCTTCAATAACTGAAGTTGACTGTTGACTTTGTTTAACTCCTCCTGTTTTGCAACAAGTTTAGTAACATTCTCTTGCGGGGTTCCATCTAACCCCAATTCTTTTTTAATAAACTCCTGTAATTCCATGTTAAATTCTTTATTAATTGTTCTTAAATCAAATATTCCTTCCAGATGGTCGATATACTGCTCTATCGCACTTCTCAGGTATGTATCTTTTATTCTTACATTCGGCAAAATGTCGTCTTTCAACCACAACAAAATATCTTCGCGGAAAGATAATTGTACGTATCTCTCCCTGTGAATCTCGCTGTCGTAATATTTTCCCCAACTTTGCCTGTCGGGTTCTTTATCGCAGACTGGTGACAGATAGACGACATATATTTGCGTTTCCGCATAACCGTAACTTCGTGTTGTGTCAATGTATCTTTCAATTTGTGTCGGTTGGTCGCCCGCCCAACAGATTTTATTTTCGACGATGACAGCATAGTTTTTATCGCGTATCCACAAATCAATCCGCGCTGTTTCCTGTGTGATATCCGGCTGTTCGACTGTTATATTGCCGAACGAATCAGGCTTTTTCTTTTGCAGGAATTGAACAAAACGCTCTAAAATCTCGAACCGCTTGCTTTCGGGAACGTTTTGTTGCAACAACTTCGCCAGTATACGGCTATGCGCATTTTCGTTGACGTGCAACTCGTCTATCACATTGATGTGATAAACGAATTTTGACGCCGCTTTTTCGCTTGCCACTTTGAATTTCGACAGGAAATCAAAAACTTGACACACGTTCTCCGTTTCCTGCGCTATCACTTTATGGATGAAATCCAATCCGTTTTTTATGTCGTAATACATTTGCATACCATTTATCGCAAAAACAATGATTTGATAAAACCCAACTCCGGACATTCCTCAAACACACAAATCATACCTGCCTGTCTTTCGCCATCGTCATCCAATTCTAAATTTTCAAAAATGTAGATATTTCGTTTTTCATTTTCTATTGTATCTGTAAAGGTGATTTTGACGGCAGGTATTGCATGGTGTTTTACTAATGAACAACCTAATTCTCCTTTATCCAATTTGTATTCTCTCCACAATGAATTACAGCGTTTTGTATTCTCCTTACATAGCGTTTTGTATTTATCCCCTATTTCAGAAAGTATTTTCCGTGCCGATTCATCTTCTTTGTCTATGATTATTTCTTTGGAATTTCGGTATAATTTCTCAATATAGTCATCCAATCCATCATCATCCATATTCCGCCATATATCCATGTCGTCGTATCTGCGGATATTACAGCGATAATTTTCCTTTATATTTTTAGACCAGTCTGAAAACTGACTTGAGTCATACCAATCTATGCCGTAAGAGTCTTCCCACGAGGTAGATAAGCAATCATATCTCAGTATGGTTTTCCTGTCTTCAAAACGCTTTACGGTTTGACGAGCATTAAGGTATATCTTTCCTGTACCATTGCATTTTGTACAGGCGATTTTCCCCTGTCCGTAGCAATGAGAACATTGTCCGGTTTTTATCCGTTCTTCTCCGGTTGCAAAATTACCGGCTACATATTGCTCGCGTCCGCTGCCATCGCAATGTTCACATCTGATAAATCCTGCTCCTGCACAACCAGGACAAGGCGCTATCCTGTCACTATGGCTTGTTACGGAAAATATTTCCCACTTGTTTTTCTTTCCATCGAAAAGATATTCCCATTCGTTTTCCAATACTTTCCGAATGTCTTTTGATGAAATTTGGTAGTCAAAATCATACGGTTTTTTTGTAAATTCTTCCATGTCGTTTCCTTCTTCTTCGTTTATCTTGATATTTTCTCTGTCTATCATCACGTTGAGAAAGGAACTCATCACAATGTATTCATTACTTATCTTTACTTTTGTTGCTATTTTAGGAAGTTTTTCTAAGGCGCGCCTTCTATTTTTCGCCACTTTCCTGTCATAAGCATCATAAGCATCATATAAAGCAGGAACACTATTTTTATTAATATTCCGACTGATTACATCAATCCACTCATCAGCAGTAGTTTTTTGTAAATCAATTTTATTGGGAATATATACCATTATATCCGACATCACTCCTCCGAGCAATGCGTTTACCCATTTTTCTGTTGCTGTAGTCATATTCTTTATTATTTAAATTCTTTATCACTTAATACCTTTGCTATCGTTTCCGAAATTTTCATTCCGGTTTCCAGTTCAATCCAGAGCCATTGTCCGTTGGGGTTGCACTCCAGAAAGACATACTCGTTACGGGGCGTCACAATCATATCGAAACAGCCGAAATGCAGGTTCATCCGTTCCAGATACCTGAGGCAAAAGCCGGCAATATCGGGCGGTAAATCAAAGATTTCGTGTTTCAAACCATGGTCGTAACCCTGTCGCCAGTCGATTTTTCCCTTGTCGTCATCCAAAAACTGTGAATCAATTTTGCATGCAAATATCGTCGTATCTACTACGGTTATACGAAGTTCAAACTGTTTTTCGATATAATTCTGCACGAAACTCACGGTTTGCGAAAACATTTCGTCGGGTTTGTCCGGCAGGTCGGACGACTTTACTTTCTGCGCATAAAACACATATTCGGTTTCATCGCCCAGCCAGACATTGTCGTTTTCGATGGATTTCAATACGATATATTCGTAGTTGTCCGCAAAAGCCAAAATGTCTTCTTTTCGGTTGGAGAAGCAAGTGCAGGGCGTTTTCATTCCCAGCTCTCCGGCAATTTTCAGTTGCAGCATCTTGGATGCACTTACGCGGTCGTAAACAACGCTGCCGATTGAAAATACATCTTTCAAATAGTAGGACAGAAACGAGATAAATCCGCGGGCTTCCGCCAGATTGTGCTTGTTGATTTCGGGAACGTTTTCCACAAACAACTGAGAGGGAGCGAGCGGTCGCCGCTCCCAGACAGTTGTGATTTCGTGTCCATGCAATCCCAACCCGTTCTTGATGTTTCGGATATAAAAATCCGTCCCCCTGTCGTTGCTCCACCAATTAAACTGATAATCGGCGAGCAACGCTTCGGTATTCAAGCGAAAGACAGGTATCTGCCTTTCGTTCAAATACTCAATAACGGGCGTAGGATGAACATCCTCCTTGTTTGTAACGACAAGAATCATTGATTACACATTCTTTTGATCGTCAATCTCGTTTTTTTTATCCAGAACACTATTACAGTTGCCTTTCTTCGTATTACTTGTCTTCAAAGATCTCGTCCCCACAACTCTCATATCGTACTCTACAATTTGTTTCCCATCATTGTAAAGGTACTGATGAGGATTTGTTTCTTCCTGAATTTTCGTACTTGAGGTGTAATTCATCAAAAGAGGCATCACATTGCCACGATTCTGAATGTTAGAAGATAAATTTTTCATAATCATTTCAG
>JAIRMH010000199.1 GCA_031258835.1 Tannerella sp. | reverse complement strand
TCCCGTCATGTTCACGGATTTGACAGTGTAACGAGAGCGGATAAATATCCATTATCCAAGCCGACAGGCAAAAGCCTTGAGCAGTTATGTTCGTTGATGGATAAAAAAGAGTTTTATATAAACGAAGTTTGTTCACTGGGTGTGTTGGACAAAGTATTATACGCCAGAAGTATCGGCAGCAGCTATAACGTTATGCAGTTTGAGCCGATCGATCTGCGGAAAGAACTGGATGTTGTCTGGTTTACGAAAGAAAGTTACGGCGAACAATAGAAAGATATGAAATACGATTTAACAGATACGACTTTCCTGATAATAATCAGGCTTGATACCATCGAAAGACTGGAAAATATGCAAGCATCCATTTCCTGTCTGTTGAAGCATTTTGATACGAATATCAAGGTGTGGGAAAGTTCATGCAGATATAATGGGTTATTGAAGAAATTATTGGACAAGAGGGTGGATTATACGTTTGTTCAGGACGACGATCCCATTCTGTTCAGAACCATGTATATAAACAGGATGACAGAAGAGGTAAAAACGCATTATGTTTCGATTTGGGATGCGGATGTAATTGCGCCATATCAACAAGTGTTGGATTCTGTTAATATCCTGCGGAATGGAAAAGTTGATTTTGTGTATCCTTATGAGACGTTGTTTCTGGATACGACTTCTGTTATAAGGAATTTATTCCTGAATAACAGAAATAATCTAAAAATATTGATGCGAAATCAAAAGCGGATGTCGGTCATGTATCCGCCCAATCCGGTGGGTGGCGCGTTTTTCTGCAATGTAGAATCATACAGGAAGTCAGGATTGGAAAACGAGGATTTTTACGGTTGGGGAGTAGAAGATGGAGAACGGTTCGTACGCTGGCAAAAAAGAGGATTTGAAATTAGAAGGGTGAAAGGCCCATTATTTCATTTAAGCCATCCGAGAGGCATAAACAGTTTGTTGCAACATCCGGATCAGTCTTTAATAAAAACAAAACTTCTCAACCTTATTAATAATGAAATAGACAATTGTCCATATAGCCCGAATTTTTAAATTATTTTATTAGTATAAGTCGGAAAATGCTTTTTCATTCCTGCCATGACAGTGATCATGTATCATACAGCCGCAATAACTTTTTCTGTTCCGGGGAACCAGCAAATAAGCCCATACGGGTTAAGCGCCGAGATATTCTTTGGCGCACATGTCTAATGTGTTAAACCATTCTTCGCCGAACTTGCGTATCAACGGTTCGCGCAAGAATCGGTATACGGGAATGTGCTTTTGCTCTCCCAGCATCTCGGCGGCGCGACATACTTTCCACCGGTGATAGTTTATGGCCTTATAATCTTTATATTGCGTTACGCGTACGGGATAAAGATGACACGAAACGGGTTTCATAAAATGTATACGGCCTTCGTTGTAAGCCTTTTCTATTGCACATTTACAGATGCCGTCCGCATCATAACAGGTGAAGACGCAGTTTTTACCGTCGACGATGGAGGTGACGATATCGTTGTCGACGTCGATATATCCGACACCCTGCTTGTTTATAACCGTTTTCGCATCAGGCGAGAGGTCGTCCCATACGGCGGGCAGTATCGCGCGCAAAATGTCGAATTCTTTTTTTTCGAGCGGCGCTCCCGCTTCGCCTTCGATGCAACATCCGCCCTTACACTGTGCAAGGTCGCAGTGGAAGAAGCGTTCGACGAGGTCGAGGCTTATCATGGTGTCTTCTATTTGTATCATCGTCATCGAAACACAGGCAAACGCCGTAAAACGACGTGTTTTTTTAATTAATCAGGTTGTTTCCCGTCATTTCTTTCGGTTGCTCAAGTCCTATGATGTGGAGTAGGGAAGGGGCTACATCCGCCAGTATGCCATCGGACACTTTCGCCGACGTGTCGGACGTTACATAAACGAACGGCACAGGATTCAGCGAGTGTGCCGTATTCGGCGATCCGTCTGCGTTCAGGGCATGGTCGGCATTTCCGTGGTCTGCTATGATAATCGCTTCATAATCATTTGCCTTTGCCGCTTCTATCGTATCTTTGAGACAGGCATCGACGGCGATGACCGCCTTCTCAATGGCTTCATATACGCCGGTATGTCCTACCATGTCGCCATTCGCGTAGTTGCAGACGATGAAATCATATTTCTTCGTCCGGATAGCTTCTACCAGTTTGTCTTTCACCTCGTAGGCGCTCATTTCCGGTTTAAGGTCGTATGTAGCGACTTTCGGCGACGGGACGAGGATCCGCTCTTCCCCCTCGAACGGCGCTTCGCGACCTCCGTTGAAAAAGAAGGTGACATGCGCATATTTTTCCGTTTCGGCAATGTGAAGTTGTTTCAGCGATTTGGATGCCAGATATTCGCCGAGCGTATTGTCGACATTCTCCTTGTCAAACAAAATGTGAAGTCCTTTGAAGGTAGCGTCATACGGCGTCATTGTAAAATATTGCAGGCCGGGGATTATTTTCATCCCAGCTTCCGGAAGATCCTGTTGCGTCAGCGCAATCGTCAGTTCTTTCGCCCTGTCGTTACGGAAATTGAAGAATATAACGACGTCGCCCTCTTCGATAACCGCCGTCGGCTTGCCGTTTTCTACGTGAACAATAGGCTTCACAAATTCATCCGTGACATTCTCGGCATACGATTCTTCCATCGCTTTGACCATACTCTCCGCCGGTTTGCCTGCGCCGTTAATTAACAAATCGTAGGCTTCCCGTATGCGTTCCCAGCGTTTGTCGCGGTCCATTGCATAGTAACGCCCTACTATGGAAGCGATTTTGCCGCCTGTATTTTTAAGATGGTTTTCAAGCTGTTCAATAAAACCTTTTCCGCTCTTCGGGTCGGTGTCGCGCCCGTCCATAAAGCAATGCACATACGATTTGGTAATGCCATAAATTTTGGATATCTCCGTCAGCTTAAACAAATGATCCATAGAACTGTGAACGCCCCCATCCGAGACAAGACCGAGAAAATGAATCTGCTTGTCATTATTTCTTGCATACTCATAGGCGCATTTTATGGACGCATTCTCCAGGATAGAATTATCGCGGCAAGCCTTGTTTATCTTCACAAGGTCTTGATAAACGATGCGTCCGGCGCCTATGTTGAGGTGTCCTACTTCGGAATTACCCATCTGTCCGTCCGGCAACCCGACATTTTCGCCCGAAGCCTGAAGCCGGGAATGGGGATATGTCGCCAGAAGATAATCCCAATAAGGAGTAGGAGTGTTGTATATGACGTCGTCTTTCTGCTTGTCGCCAAGTCCCCAGCCGTCGCAGATGATTAAAATAGCTTTCTTCTTCATTATTTTATGTATTATAAATTATGTATGTATTCTAATTGTTTGTATTTGCCAAATTAGTCTGCAAAATTACAAGAAAATTATGCGATTTCCAAGCGCGCTTCTTTTTTTACCGCCAAACGGAGAGCGTTTTTTTTTAGATAGTCGGTTAAAATTTTGCATAGTTTGTATTTCTGGCGTATTTTTACAGGCCGGTTTTCGCCGGTCGTGAAAGTCATGGCCGGATATATCTTAGTAAAAAAGTAAAAAAAAAGCGACAAATGGACTTTAGTAGATGGATAGCAACGATTAGTTCGTGGATATGGGGATGGCCTTTTATCATCCTGTGTCTGGCGACAGGATTATATTATTCCGTGCGTACTCGTTTTTTTCAAATCCGCTATATCCGGCGGATGATGACGTTACTATTTCGCGGTAAGGCCTCCGGATCAGGCATATCTTCTTTTCAAGCCTTTGTACTGGCCTTGTCGGGCCGTGTCGGAACGGGTAATATTGCCGGAGTCGCTACGGCAATAGCGCTGGGAGGACCCGGAGCGGTATTCTGGATGTGGGTAATCGCATTTCTGGGAGCCGGGACGGCTTATGTAGAAGCGTCGTTAGGCCAGATATTTAAGGAAAAGATAGATGGCATTTACCGTGGCGGTCCTGCCTATTATATCTTTAATGGATTAGGCAGAAAAGGATATGCCGTTGTTTTTGCAATCGTCACGATTATAGCGTTAGGGATGTTGATGCCCGGCGTTCAGGCAAACGCTATAAGCGATGCGTTTCATACTTCATTTGCGTTAGACAAACGAATAACGGCAGGTATTGTTATCTTTTTGTTATCATTGGTCATTTTCGGAAGCGTGCGGCGAATAGCCGGTGTGGCGGAGGTCATTACGCCGTTTATGGCGATCGGTTATATCGTCATAGCGCTTATTATATTAGCGGTAAACTACCGGCGGATACCGGAGATGTTCATGCTTATAATAGAAAGTGCGTTCGGCATACATCAGGCGCTAAGCGGAGTTGTAGGGATGGCCGTCACAATGGGCGTTAAACGGGGCATCTTTTCTAACGAAGCCGGACAGGGGACAGCGCCTCATGCGGCAGCCGCAGCCGAAGTGTCCCATCCCGCCGATCAGGGCCTGGTTCAGGCCTTTTCGGTATATGTCGATACCTTGTTGATTTGTTCGGCTACCGCATTCATGATTCTGATTACAGGTATGTATAAGGTGTTTGACTCCGCCGAAGCTACGAATGTGGTGATGGAGGGAAAAGGATTATCCGCAACGATGAACGAATATGGCCCCGTTTATACCCAGATGGCCGTAGATACGTATATGCCGGGATTCGGCTCGGCATTTGTCGCCTTAGCGCTTTTCTTTTTCGCATTTACGACGATTATGAGTTATTATTTTCAGGCCGAAACAAATGTATATTTTCTGTTTCGTAAGAAAAAAACAAGTTTTTATGTCGTAAACATACTTCGGATATCGATGCTCGTCATTATTTATTTCACGGCGGTTAACAGGATGACTTTAGCGTGGGACATGGCGGATATAGGCGTCGGGTTAATGGCCTGGTTCAATATGATCGCTATTTTGTTATTGCAATCGGTAGCCCTCAGAACATTCAACGATTATGAGTCGCAATTGAAATCCGGAATCCGGCAACCCCTGTTTAGACCCACATCACTAAACATCCGACGAACAAAGGAGTGGAGCGACCGAAACGACGAAAAGACGATCGCGACAAACAAGCGAAAATAGGAAAATTGACAATGAAAATAGCTGTATTGCAAATCATTATGTTTTAAGAAGTCCATACTTTTGCACCCGGAAAAATAAGACAAAAACTCATCCTTCTTTTAGATCTAAAAAAACGAGTTTTGAACAGGTACGCATTTTTTTGCATACCAAATTTTGTATGTCAAATTTTTATCAATAGTTTAATTAATAATTTTTATGGATGTAATTTTTAGAAAAACAGATTTTAAAAAAGTAATGATTGTAACGCTGGCTATATTTGCCGGATGGGCGTGTTGTACTGCAGACGGCATCGCCGCTAAAATGGAAAGAAGTAACGGTAACGAAGCGAAAATCGATTTAAAAAGCGTGACCTTGAAAATCGAAAGTAAATTGCCGGTGGCATGTTCGGATGCAGATTCCGTCGCCATGATGAAAATGGTCAATATTAATGGAGGTTGGCTTTTATTTGCTTCCGTGCGAAATGATGTCGTGAAAGTGATGGAAATAACGACGACGAATACAAATATCTTAAACAATTCCCAGATAGACATCTCCCTTTTGACCCAAATAGGCGGGGTGGAAATCCGCGACGTTCCGGGACGCACGCAGTATGTTTATCTGATCGCTAATTTACCTGCCGGAGGAGGCCTCATCGTTCCGACGGTAAGCATGAACGTGACGATGTTGATGCAAAATATGATTACATTTTCTGTCGAGAGCGACATTAACAATGTTATGTTATTCGGCGGAAAAGCGCTTGCACTTGAAAACTCAAAGAATGTCACCAAAATAGATCTTTTCCCTATTGTAAATAATTATACGCAAAAAAATTACTCCGAAGAGGAATACGGCTGCGGCTCCGGCTGCGGCTGTTGCACCTGCGGCTGCGGTTGCAATTGCGGCTGCAAAAGAAAAAACGGCGAAGGACGGCCTCGCAAACAATTCCGCTATATGCCCCGATATATATAATAAGGAAGAAATGGCAATGGGCGGATTACAAAAATGGGTGAAGCGAGAAGATGTGGTCAACAGCCGTTTTCTAAAGGATATTGGTTCAAAAATGACGTTTTGTCATGTTGTAATACGCGAATCAGGCCATTGTTGGGCTTTGTGGTGACAAAATGTCGTAAAAAAGACTCCGGCATAAGATTTGAATATATGAGAGTGTTAGATCAAAAAAGAAGATGAGTTAAATCAGTTATTGAATTTAAATTTTAAAAATAGGAGAATTGAATTATGACAACATTAGTAAAAAGAAATCAGAATCAAGGATGGTTGCCGTTATTTTTTAACGACTTCTTTAAAGATGATTGGAGATTGGGAACAAACGCTACGGCGCCTGCTATTAATGTGAAAGAAACGGACGATGCCTATTATGTAGAGGTCGCCGCTGCAGGAATGACGAAGGATGATTTCAACGTAAGCATTGATGAGGATAATGATTTGGTGATTACGGTTGAAAAGAAAAACGAGACGAAAGATGAAAATAAGGATGCGCGTTATTTGCGTCGTGAATTTTCATATTCGAAATTCCAACAGACGTTAGTTTTACCCGAAAATGTGAACAAAGAGAAGATTGAGGCTAAAGTCGAACATGGTATATTATACGTTCGTCTGCCGAAGTTTGCGGAAAATGAAATTCAGAAAAAACAACGTTTAATAGAAGTTAATTAAAAATTTCTTTTTCATAACATAAAAAGTATTGTTAGTATTGAAAATCGGTGTGCGATTCTGTTCGTACACCGATTTTTTTTATCTTTCCTCCGTAAAAAAACGTTTTTCATTTCGTGCGCGCTTGGAAATAGCGGAATTTTCATGTACATTTGTGGTGAAAATATATATTAAAAAGGCTATAAACGTGTGCATATGAAAAAAGCAATTATTGTCGGGGCGACGTCCGGTATCGGCAGGGAGGTCGCGTTGCGTATGTTAGAAAGAGGATGGTTACTTGGCATTGCCGGCAGACGCGAGGACGCGTTGGAGGAATTGAGAAAAAGCTATCCCGAAAATGTCATTGCATATCCCATCGATGTAATGAAGGAAGATGCTGCGGAAAGATTGATGTATTTGATCCGGCACAGAGGAGGAATGGATTTATTTTTCCTGGCTTCGGGAACGGGATGCCGGAATCTCTCGTTGGATGAGGAGATTGAAGTGCGAACGGCGGAAACGAATGTGACAGGTTTTATTCGTATGGTGGTTGCCGCTTACCGTTATTTCGAAACGGCAGGCGGAGGGCATATCGCCGTAATCAGCTCTATCGCCGGAACAAAAGGCCTCGGCGCTGCGGCGGCATATTCGGCGACAAAGAGATTTCAAAATACATATATCGATGCGCTGGCGCAACTCTCCCGAAGGAAAAACATACCTGTCAAGTTCACCGATATCCGTCCCGGATTTGTCGACACGGCATTGCTGAATAGCGAAGAATATACATATCCTATGCTGATGCGGGCGGATAAGGTGGCCGGAATCATTATGCAGGCTCTTGATAAAAAGAAGCGCGTTATAATCATTGACTGGCGTTACCGGGCGCTTGTTTTTCTCTGGAAATTTATCCCACAGTGGTTTTGGGAGAGGATGAACATTTAAAAAAAAACGTTTTCCATTCATACACGCTTGGGAATCCGGAAATTTTATGTAATTTTGCGACCGCTAAATTTTATTGGACATGAAATACACATGCATGATTTCCGGTAAGCCGGTGTTATTTTTGCCATAAAAATCAGGAGAGAGCGAACATTTGCTCTACGGTTGAAGGATTTATAAAAAAATGAGTTGTTTATGAGAAGACGTATTCTTTTGTCGTTTATTATATTTGGTTTCTTTATACTTGTTTTCTTTTTACAGAAAATGATATTTGTTGTGGTGCACGGAAACGTCAATGGAGGGGTTGATGGGGTAGAGTTGTGGCAGATCCTTTATCATGGATTGTCGCTTGACATGTCGATGAGCGGATATCTGACCGTTATTCCTCTTTTTCTTTTGATAGCGTCGGTTTGGTCGTCTTCCAAACTGTTGGCGCGGATATTTGACGTCTATTTTGGTCTTATACTGTCTGTCGTTGTCGTCGTAACGGTTATAGACATTATGCTTTACACTCATTGGGGATTTCACTTGGATTCTACGGTGTTGCTGTATCTCCGGAATATGAAAGGCGTATTTGCCGGTATTTCCGGCTTTGAAATATTTGTCGGTGTGTCGGCGATTGTTGTTTTTGCCTTCTTTCTCTGTTCCGGTTATGCGTTTACGGTTCGGAACATACTGTTCGGGCTTTCGTCCACCCTGCGGTATCGCGTGAGAACAAGTTTCGTATTGGCGTTGTTAACGGGCGCTCTGTTTTTGCCGATAAGGGGCGGGATAACTGTTTCGACGATGAATGTAGGTCATGCTTATTTCAGCGATCGGATGTTTCTGAATCATGCCGCTATTAATCCGTTGTTTAATTTTATGTATTCGCTTGGCAAGTCTGATTATTTTGCCACTCAATATCGGTTCTATGACAGGTCCGAAGCGCAACAAACGTTTAATATCTTACACGAAAAGGGTGAAGATGTCGTCATACCGCGCTTGTTGCATACCGACCGACCGAATATAATCTTGTTCCTGCTTGAGAGTTTCTCGTACGATGTAGCGGTCGATTCCGTCATTGCTCCGAATATGTGTCGCCTGGCCAGAGAGGGCGTTATGTTCGACAATTTTTATGCGAACAGTTTTCGTACCGACAGGGGATTAGTCTCTGTAATAAGCGGTTATCCGGCTCATCCCACAGCAGCCGTCATAAAATATCCGCGAAAAACGGAAACATTGCCGGCGATTCCCAAAAGTTTGAAACATGTTGGATACGTAAATCAAACGATGTATTATGGCGGCGATATAAAATTTGCCAATATGCGTTCTTATTTTATAGGCGCATGCGGTATTCCGGATATTGTGTCGGACGAAGATTTCCCAATCGGCGAGCGCCTGACAAAATGGGGCGCTCCCGACCGGATGTTGCTCAACCGGGTATATCGCGATCTGACGGAGAAAACACAGGACGTCCCGTTTCTTAAAATTATATTGACGCTCAGTAGCCATGAGCCGTTTGAAGTGCCTACCCGTATATTCGACGTTCCATTTCTCAACTCTGTCAATTATACGGACGAATGTATCGGCGAGTTTGTTGATCGCCTGAAAGCCGTTGGTTTGTGGGACAACACGTTGATTATATTCGTTGCCGACCATGCTATGCAGGCTTATCCGCAAGGGAGTGGAAATTACGAAAAGGTACGTTTTAAAATCCCGATGATATGGGCCGGAGGAGTTGTAAAAAAGCCTGTCGTTATCCATGATTACGGTTCACAAAATGATTTGGCGGCGACATTATTGTCGCAACTTCGGATAGATTATTCCGATTATACATTCAGTAAAGATATGCTTAACCCTCAAAGCCGTAAATTCTCGTTTTACTCGTATGTGAACGGATTTTGCATGATGGATTCGTCGGGTGTTTTCATGTATGATAATAACAGGCAAAAGGCGCTTGAACAAACCGGCAACCCGGATTTGGAAAAACACTCGAAAGCGTTTTTCCAGATGATGTATGACGACTTGGGGAATCGGAATGGAGGCTTGGAAATAAGGAAACAGAGAGGCGGAAAATAGGGGGAATCCCGCCTCCCTCGTTCCTCATTTTCATTTTGCGTAGCTTACGGCGCGAGTTTCGCGGATAACGGTGATCTTCACCTGTCCGGGGTATGTCATTTCGTCCTGAATCTTTTTCGCTATTTCGCTGGAGAGATTTTCGACGTCCTTATCGTTTATTTTGTCGGCTCCGACAATAACGCGTAACTCACGACCGGCCTGTATTGCATATGTGTTAATTACGCCGGGGTATGACATTGCTAATTGCTCCAGATCGTTAAGACGTTTGATATATGCTTCCACGATTTCGCGGCGTGCCCCCGGACGGGCGCCGGATATGGCATCGCAGACCTGTACGATCGGTGCAATCATGGTCTGCATTTCTATTTCGTCGTGGTGCGATCCTACGGCGTTGCATATATCGGGTTTCTCTTTATATTTTTCACAAAGTTTCATTCCTAATATTGCATGAGGCAGTTCCGGCTCGTCGTCAGGCACTTTGCCGATGTCGTGCAGCAGTCCGGCGCGACGCGCTTTTTTGGGGTTAAGTCCGAGTTCCGATGCCATCGTAGCGCATAAGTTCGCCGTTTCGCGGGCATGTTGCAGCAGGTTCTGACCATATGATGAACGGTATTTCATTTTCCCTATTAGCCGGATCAGTTCCGGATGAAGACCATGGATACCGAGGTCTATCGCTGTGCGTTTTCCTGTTTCTATTACTTCTTCTTCGACTTGTTTTCTCACTTTGCCGACTATTTCTTCGATGCGCGCCGGATGGATACGTCCGTCCTGTACTAGCTGGTGCAGCGCGAGGCGGGCTATTTCGCGGCGAACAGGGTCAAAACCCGACAGCACGATCGCTTCGGGTGTGTCGTCAACGATTATCTCGACGCCGGTGGCGCTTTCGAGGGCGCGAATGTTACGGCCTTCACGTCCGATGATACGTCCTTTCATTTCGTCGGATTCTATCGGGAATACGGTTACGGAGTTTTCTATGGCCGTTTCGGTAGCTACCCGTTGAATGGATTGGATAACGATTTTTTTTGCTTCAATGCCGGCCGTCATCTTCGCTTCTTCTATTATTTCGTTGATAAAAGAAGTAGCATCGGATTTAGCTTCGTCTTTCAGCGATTCGACGAGACGATCTTTCGCATCTTTCGCCGACATGCCGGAGATCGTTTCTAATTGTTCGACTTCGCGTTGACGTAATTTCTCCATCTCCAGCTGTTTCTTTTCCACAACAGCCAACTGCGACATGAGGTTTTCTTTAATTGCATCTATTTCCGCATTTTTACGTTGCGCATCGTCCTGCCTTTGTAAAAATGCCGTTTCGCGCTGTTTTAGTTTTGCTTCCGCCGACTGAATCTTTGCGTTCCGCATTGCCACTTGTTTTTCCAGTTCCGCTTTCAGTTGAATAAATTTCTCCTTCACTTCAAGCATTTTATTTTTCTTCATAACCTCGGTTTCCCGTTCGATTTCCTTCAGTTTTTTTTCGCGTCTTGCTTTTGAAAGGATCCTCACGATAAACCATGTTAACAGGCCGCCAGTTATAAAGGCGGCGATTATTGCTATTATATGCGTTACATTCATTTGTTATTTATTAGTTGTACATTATATATAAAAAACACTGTTTCCGAAGACATATGTCTTCCGAATCAGTGCGTGAAATCTCATTCCCTTAAATAGTTATTCCTCTTTCAGAAGATCTTTTAACTCCTCATTCAGTTGTTTTATCTTTGTCGAAAAAGGAATGGCGTCATTTTTATTCTCCAGTCTCAGCAGGTCTGTTGTAATATCTAAAGCCGTCATAGCCATGAGATCTTTGTCGGACAACCTCTTTGATCCGGAGAACGCTTGTTTGTAAGCAATAAATTTCTGTCGCAACTGTCTGGCTGCTTCCCGTACTAAACCTTCGTCTTCAGCTTTTATCGTTACCGGATAATTTCTTCCTTCTCCCGGAAAAGCCTCCAGATTTATTAACATTTCGTCCGACATCATTTATTCCTTTATCATGTCAATACAGATACCTAATTCCCGCACTAACTTGTCGACCCGTTTACGGACATTTTGAAATTCGCCTTCATCGCCGGCTAATCTGCATGCCGTATGCAGGGCTGTATATTTGGCTTGTAAAGCCTCAATTGCCTGTTTGTTTTGTCGTATTATTTCGTCTTTTTCTTTTAAAGACTTTTTCAGAGCCTCGATATGATGTTTTTTCTCATCATACAGCCGGATAAGTTCGCGTATCCTGTCTTCAAATACAACTAACAATCTGTACTCATTTTCAGTCATTTACTTCCAAAGTGTGCGCAAAAATACATTTTATTATTGAGACAAACAACTTTTCGATGTACTTTTTACAAATTCCGGTAAAAAGGAGAAAAAAAAGGCTGTTCGTTTATAAAAAATGAGCAGCCTAATTTTCTTATTGTCTCTCTTTAAGCTAACCACACAAATAAATCATCATCTCCTTCTTCGAAAGCAAGTTTGCCTTCTTTCGCCAACCAGCCTAAAGCAGAGAATAAGACTTTGTCCGCTTTGATTTTTGTAATTTTCTTCAGTTCTTTCACTGTCAACTTTCCGGAAGTGCTCAAAGCAGTCCATACAATTCCGGCGTTCGTTCCAATTGTTTCACTTGTCATGATAATTAATATTTAAAACCCGACGCAAAGATACAAACTTTTAATATAATACAATGGTTTTTTTTGTGAAAATATGATTTTAGAGTGTTTTTATCTCTCCTGTTCTATATCCGGACGCTATCTGTCCGCGTCGTCTGCTTCTTCGATTACATCTTCGTCGTGGTTTTCTTTCATCGTTATATCCATGTTTTTGTGGACGATCTTTTCTTTATCCTGAAATGATTCTTTGTTTAGCTCCAGCCAAAGTACATCTTTCAATTTATCGATGCCACGACGGGTTACCGATGAGATAAAAACGGAAGGTATATTTTTCGGCAGATTCATGGAAAAGGATTTTTCCAGTTCGTCGTCCAGCAGATCGCTTTTTGTAATCGCAAGAACACGGCTTTTTTCAGCGAGATCCGGATTATATTTTTGCAGTTCGTTGTTTAATATCTCATATTCTTTTTTCACATCGTCGGTATCGCCCGGTATCATAAAAAGAAGGAGGGTGTTACGTTCGATATGTCTCAGGAAACGCAGTCCTAACCCTTTGCCTTCGCTTGCCCCTTCGATAATGCCGGGGATATCGGCCATAATGAAAGAGCGGTTATCGCGGTATTTTACGATTCCGAGATTTGGCTCCAGCGTCGTAAACGGATAATTCGCTATTTTAGGTTTGGCGGTAGTAATGACCGATAGAAGGGTGGATTTCCCGGCGTTAGGGAGGCCTACCAATCCTACGTCAGCTAACAGTTTCAACTGAAGAATTATATTTCGTTCTTCGTTAGGCTCTCCCGGCTGGGCATATCGTGGTGCCTGATTTGTAGAGGTTTTGAAATGAATATTACCCCATCCGCCTTTACCGCCTTTCAAAAGGCGCACGGTTTGGCCGTCTTCCGTAACATCGCACAGATATTCTCCCGTATCGGCATCATAAACGACCGTTCCGCAAGGCACTTCGACATAGCGGTCTTCACCGTTTTTGCCGGTACTGCCTTTGGCGCTTCCCGCTTCGCCCGGAGTAGCGATGATATGGCGTTCATATCGCAGGTGGAGCAGCGTCCACAGATTGCGATTCGCCTTCAGAAACACATGCCCGCCGCGACCACCGTCGCCTCCGTCAGGCCCGCCTTTGGGTATATACTTCGCTCTACGGAAATGCGAGGAGCCTTTGCCCCCCTTCCCGGAACAACAATAGATCTTAACATAATCAACAAAATTTGAATCGGCCATTTGACTGTATTTTTTATAAGTAATGCTTAATTTCTTCGCCTATGCGGTTAAAAATATCCGCTATCGTACCGATCCCATTTATGGCGGCGCGTTTATTACGGTTTTTATAATATTCGGTGAGTGGAGCGGTTTGTGTGTGATAGACCTCCAGCCGCGATTTGATTGTTTTTTCGTTATCATCGTCGCGACCGGAACTTTTCCCGCGTTCGATAAGGCGTTTCAGTAATTCCCCGTCATCAACCTGAAGGTCGATTAATGTTGTTACATCCCAACCGCGTTTTTGCAGGATGCCTTCGAGAGCTTCCGCCTGGGGTATCGTGCGTGGAAAACCATCGAAGATAACACCTTTTGTATCGGCGGATAGCCGGTCTAAAACTTTGTCCAGCATGTCGCAAATCAGATTGTCAGGCAACAACTGCCCTTTACTGATGTATTCTTTAGCCACACGCCCGAGCTCCGTCCCGTTTTTCATTTCTGTACGTAAAACGTCGCCGGTAGAAATATGTGTCAAGTTATAACGTTTTTTTATCAAATCGCTTTGTGTACCTTTCCCGGAACCGGGAGCGCCAAAAATTATAATGTTTAACATCTATATTGTGTTGTTGTAGTTTGTATTTTATTTCACGATCTTATAAATGTTACGTAACGAGCGTCCGCATCCGTTGTAGTCAAGGCCGAAGCCTACGATAAAATCATCATCTATCTCCATGCCGACATAATCCGGTCGGATATTACATTTCAAGGAACCGGGCTTGACAAGCATTGCCGCAAGACGTATGTCGCCGGCGCCTTCTTCGCGCAGGCGCTCCATCACGTATTGCATAGTGACGCCCGTGTCGATGATGTCTTCTAACAGGATGACCGGACGCTCCCTGTTCGCAATACGTACAGGCAGCAATTCTTTCACGATGCCTTCCGATTTTAAGCCGTAATATGACGAATAGGCGGCGAATGTAAGCTCGTAAGCAGGCGGTAACTTGCTCATCAGTTCGGCTACAAACATATAAGCGCCGTTTAGGATGCCGACAAACAAAGGATCCCGGCCGTCCAAATCGCGAATCATCTCATCCGCTATTTTTTTGATGGCTTCAACGATTCGAGTTTCCGAGATATAAGGCTCGAAAGTCTTGTCTTTTAGCGTGATACGTTTGTTCATCGTCGGATTACACATTAAAAATTGGGACAAACTTACATGAAAAAGTTCGGTTTTACAAATGCGGTAAGATAAAAAAACAAAAACTTGTTTCCCTGTCTTTCTACGACAATGCTTCCCGATGCCGGAGAGGATTTTGCGCGTCGTTTTTGCGACATGGGAATCATAATAATATATGAATTTATTTTGCATTACGCTCGGCATTTACTAATTTTGTGAGAAAATTATAGTATGAAGAAGTTATTTGAAACCTCGAAAATGAAGGAGATAGACAGGTATACGATTGATAATGAGCCTATCGATCCTGTTGATTTGGTAGAACGTGCGGCGTCTGTTTTTGTAAATGAGTTCTGTCGTCGGTATGCTTCGCGTCAAAATCGCATATATGTATTCGCCGGACAGGGAAACAACGGTGCCGACGCTTTGGCGGTAGCCCGGATGCTGATTGAAAAAGGGTATAATGTATTTACTTACCTTATCAATCCGTCGAACATCCTTTCGCCGGAATGTGAAGAAAACCGGCGGCGGATAAAAGACGGCGGTAATAAGCAGTTTGTAGAAGTGGCATCCTCTTTTGCACCTCCGGTATTTAAACGGCAGGATATCATTATCGACGGACTGTTCGGTTCCGGCCTTAACCGTCCTTTGGAAGGAGGGTTTGCAAAGATAGTCGATTATATAAATCGCTCGGAATCTACGATTGTATCTATTGATATACCGTCGGGACTGTTCGGGGAGGATAATAAGGATAATAATTTGCAATATATCATACAGGCCGACCTGACGCTCACCTTCGAGTTTCCTAAATTGTCGTTTTTGTTCCCGGAGAATGTCGGTTTTGCAGGGGAGTGGAAGGTGCTTCCCATAGGGCTTCATCCCGACGCTTTACAAAAAACAAAAACGCCATATGCACTTATCGCGGACGAAGATATAGCGGCGCTTATTCATAAACGGGAACGTTTTGCACATAAAGGCGATTTCGGGCATGCCTTACTCATTGCGGGAAGCCGCGGAAAGATGGGGGCGGCGGTATTATCTGCCGAAAGTTGTATGCGTAGCGGCGTGGGATTGCTCACCGTCCATACTCCGGGAAGAGGCGAACTCATTATGCAGATATCCCTGCCCGAGACAATGACGGATGCGGATGCTAATCCTGATTTTGTGACGGAACTTCCGGATATTTCCGGATATGATGTGGTTGGTATCGGCCCCGGTTTAGGCGTTAATGATAAGACAGGGGCGATAGTTGACAAGTTGTTTGATGCCGCCGAAGGGAGGCCGTTGGTTATTGACGCCGATGCGCTGAATATGATTGCGGCGAACAGCGAACTGCTGCACCGCTTGCCACAGGGGGCAGTCATTACTCCGCACCCGAAGGAATTTGACCGTTTGGCAGGTTCGAGCGAGAACGCTTATGAACGGATGCAAAAGGCACGTTCAATGGCTGTTGAGCACAAGATATGTATCGTCCTGAAAGGCGCTTATACGGCCGTGTGTACGCCTTCGGGGAAAGTCTTTTTCAATACTTCGGGGAACCCCGGTATGGCGACGGCTGGCAGTGGGGATGTGCTGACAGGTATTATTTTAGGCCTGTTGGCGCAGGGATACAGCCCGGAAGAATCGTCGGTCATCGCGGTATATATACATGGCATCGCCGGAAACCTTGCTGCTGCAAACCTTTCGGAAGAGAGCATGATTGCCGGCGATATTACTGCCATGTTAGGAAAAGCGTTTAAACAGATGCACGACGAAGACTTGCCGTTTCTATCCGATTAAGAATCGGTTATATACCTAACGAGACTTTTATCTTTTCTATTTTCCCGGAAGCCGCTTTTTCCGCTTCGGGGATGTCCTCTACGGAGTTTACAGGCTCGTGGACTTCGATATAGAATTTGATTTTAGGTTCTGTCCCGGAAGGACGTATAGATATCTTTGTATCATCTTCCGTATAATATTGGAGTACGTTCGATGTCGTGGACATATTTAATGAAAAATCCTCATTGTCTATAAAACTGTGTCCTTTCAGCGATGCGAAATCATAAGTCATTGTTACTTTAGAGCCTGCAATCTCTGTTAGTGGATTATCGCGGAAATTTTTCATCATCGCTTCGATCTCCTCCGCTCCGCTTTTCCCTTTCTTAACGACGGAGATACCTGTCTCTTTCGAATATCCGTATTCCGCATAAATGCGGTGCAGCAACTGGAACGTCGTCAGTCCCTGATCTTTTGCCCATGCGGATATTTCGGCCAGGATGCAACATGCGGAGACGGCGTCTTTGTCGCGGACGAAATCCTCGCATAAAAAACCGTAACTCTCTTCGCCACCGCCAATGTAGGTTTTCTTTCCTTCGTTTTTGCGCATTACGTCGGCAATCCATTTGAACCCGGTATATACGTCGTAAAATCCTATTTCGTTCTTTTCGGCTATGGTACGTATGGTTTCCGTCGTCACGATAGTCTTTACGATATATTCGTCGCCTTTTAATGTTCCAAGTTCTTTCCTGCGTGTTATCAGGTAATAAACAAGCAAGAGGGCTGTTTGGTTTCCATTCAGGAGCGTCCATACGCCGTCGTTGTTTTTTACCGCCGCTCCAACCCGGTCGGCATCGGGGTCGGAGGCGAGTACTAACTCGGCATCTGTTTCTTCGGCTTTCGCTACGGCCATCGACAAAGCGGCAGGTTCTTCGGGATTAGGCGATACAACCGTAGGGAAATCTCCGCTTACGACGTCCTGTTCCGGAACGTGGATGATGTTTGTGAAGCCAAACCGATTCAGCGCCGCAGGGATGATCTGCACTCCCGTACCGTGTATCGGGGTATAAACGATTTTCATGTCGTGATGACGGGAAATGACGTCCGGCGATAAGGTGATCGTGTTCAGATCGTCGATGTACGCCTCGTCAACGTCCTTGCCGATAATCTCGATGAGATTCTTATCGCCTTTGAATTTTATGTCTGCCGCCGTACGCACTTTGTTCACTTCGGCAATTGTATTTTTATCGTGCGGGGATATCATCTGCGCCCCGTCGTCCCAGTATGCTTTATATCCGTTATATTCTTTCGGATTGTGGGATGCCGTCAGGATGATGCCGCCACTGCATTTAAATTTGCGTATTACGTAGGACATCTCCGGCGTCGGTCGCAAATCTTCGAACAGGTAAACCTTTATCCCGTTTGCCGAGAATATATCTGCGGATATTTCGGCAAACTCGCGACTGTTATTACGACAGTCGTGTCCGATGACGACCTTTATCTCCTGTAAAAAGGCAAATTCCTTTTTCAGATAATTGGAAAACCCTTGTGTTGCCGCACCTACCGTATATTTATTCATACGATTGCTTCCCGCACCCATAATACCGCGCAAACCGCCTGTCCCAAACTCCAAATCTTTGTAGAATGATTCGATAAGGTCTGTCGAATCGGGATTGTCCAGCATCGCCTGTACCTGATTACGAGTAACCTCATCGTAATCTTCACCTAACCAGATCTGTGCTTTTTTTCTTATTTTTTCAATTAATACCTTATTTTCCATACCTTAATTTTTCTTAATTGATGAAGTGATGTTATTTACTGGTCGCAAAGGTAATGCAAATTTATTAGAAATCGTCAAAACAGGCGTTGAAGTTTTCCTTCATTCCCGTTTTATTTCCACACCGGTCTGCGACCGTGAGTTTTAAGCGATGAGAGCAGGGATGAAACCGCTCCTCGAATCCATGAGGTTCCCACGGTGAAAGTATTTATGCGGACAATGCCGAACTGCTCCACTTTTTTTCCCTGAAGAACACCGGACAATATGAGTAGCGGCAATAAGAAAAACCGGCAATATAAACATGTCGGACGTTTCATATCGTTTTTTTTGCCGCAAAACTATATGAAAAAATCTGATTTTCCAGATGCGTGAAATTGCTTCAAACGTTCTTGGATATTTGATGGTTGAACAGGTAAATCTTCTATCGTATCCTGTATGTTCCGATGAATGTAGATAAAAAAACAAGGGAAAATTTGCATGGGATAAAAAAATATATTTATTTTGTACCGTTATAGTGCATATTTATTTGGAAGAGAAGATGTTTTGTATTTCTTTTGCAGAAAAGACGATTGTAAACGCAGGAGAAATGGTTGATAAACGATGTGTATAAGCGGATTCTCCGAGACACCCTTTTGTTGTTTGTCGTTTATTATTAACATGTTATTGACGCTTGTTGCTGTATAATAACTTTACAAAAATAATTTGATTCCATTTGAATATGTCGGAATGACTGATTGACGAACCGACCGGTCAGGGAAGGGGAATGTTAATAAACAAGAGAGAGTTTAAGTAAAATATACAACATAAGATCTATGAAAAAGAAATTTACACCTTTAATAGTAAGCGCAATGCTCATGTTGCTCACTTACGGAACGGCCATGGGGCAATGGGCTAATGTATGGGGATATGATACACTTTATTTTACGGCGGACTGCGAGGTCGGTTGGCTGCCTGGATCGCCTGGGGTATGGTCATATTCTAACACCGGAAACTGTGACGGATTAAAAATTACAGGTACCGCAACTCATACTTGGACGAGATTGGGTGTGCCGAATAAGCTGGATGTAGGAATGAATGCGGGTTGCAGCTCATTTGCTGATTTAGGAAACACAAGGCGTTATTTTACAAATATAAGTGTGAGTGCATCAACCGGACTGATTACCTATGATGATGTAACTGAAAAATGTGTATATGATAGTTATTATAGTTTATATGATTGGGAATTTTATACTTCTAATACTGATCAAACCAGTACAGACATTCAGTCGGATGGCATTTATAATAGTAGCTATCCATCACAACACAATCATAACGGCGGATATATTAAAGTAGATGCTACAGGTACATACAAGTCTTTTGTGTGGGGGGAGCCGCAGCCTAATTGGTCTCATTCTTTTCACGTATATCTACTATATGTGGATGGTTCTGGTAATTTCTTTCTTAATGGTCCGATTGATGAGACTCTTTCTGGACCTGGTATTGTCACTCCCACATCGGACGAGGTAATTCGAGGTGATATTCATACAACAGGCGCTATTCGTTTAACCGGAGGAGACAATTATCAGTTTGATGGTGATGGTATGACGGCCAACCTCATAAATGATGCTACTAAATTTTTCTTTGATGGAAGCTGGGATGGCGATTTTGTTGGCGGCGTTACCGTTTCTACAACTGTTCCTTTGGCTTTAGGAAAAATGAAGACTGTGACGGACGGACAAGTGCTTGGTTTTAATGGCGAATATACCGGTTCAGAAATAACTATGAACGGTGGAGTTCTGGCATTAGGGGAGGAGGCTGACGCTGTGAGAAAAGTTGCGATAACTTCTGATAGTTCGGTAAGAGTTGATGCATATAATATTGAAGTAGAGGCAGCCGGTCTAAATCCAAATGATTGTGTTCTTTTAACGTCAGCTGATGTCGGATATAATCAAAGTTACATAAAGACGATTATCAAAGATAGTGAATTTCGAATAACAAATTCAAACTGGGGCTGTAAGAGCGTTATGTTCGGCGGAAGCGCTTTTACCCCAGACTTTACCGACAGTGAAAGTACAGGAAGCCTGCTTATAGACCCAAATGTCATCGTATTTGGAAAAGGGGCTGACATTGTTAATAATAATTCATCTGCTCCGACAATAATTAATTCCAAGCGAATCGACGTAAGTAATGATTTCCATTATGAAGGAACATCGGCTCCGCTGAGTATATTTTTTACGCATCAGAATACCAATTGTTCTGGATGTGCATATTTTTTGGTCATGGGCGATTTTATTGCGGAAAATAACGGTACAAGCCGGATTTCGATAAAGGACGAAGATGGAGATGAGGGATATGTTAAGATAGATGGTAATTATAGTTACACTTCAAATGTCCCCGGTATCGGCAGCGATACCATAGATGTCAGCAGTAAAATTGAGATCGGCGGAAAGACAACACTGGATGCGCATGATGACACCGTAAGTTTTACGTCGCGCGACAGTTGGATAGCGTTCGGGAAAGGGGCTTCTGATTTTTTTGAATTCATAGGCGATAAGGGCGTGTTGAACATATTGGCAGGGGGTGCGTGCAACGCGTCAGGATGTGACGCCACTCCCGGCAGTTATGTGCTGTTTTCCGGTTCTGCAAGCATAACAAATGCCTTGTTAGGGACTGCAACTATAAAATCCGAGAATGATAGTGTAAGCATGAAAGCCGGTATCGCCTATAGAGGTGAAAACGGCGATTTGTTGATAGCCGGCGAAAATTTGGTAGATATCGACGGCTCTCATGACGGAAGTAATCTGCCGACGGACATTGCTTTGGGTGTTGCAGGAGCAGGCAACGAAGGCGTTTATATTTATCGCGTCGGGACAGGCAACGATGCGATCGTTTCCGGAAGTGGTCATGTAGGTGTAACGAATGCGTTTACATATGTACGGAGCGCCTTAGGAAATGGAGGGTTGTCCGTATTTGCAGGAGGTTATTGCTATAATAGCGCTTGCGCCGGAGATGCAGGATATGTTGGGTTGCTCGGACCTGTAACAACGCAGAATTTTGGCGAAGGTACAGTGAATATTACATCCGCGCATCATTATGTATCAATGGGAAACGGCTTCGTTCATCAAGGCAAAAATGGCGATATGACGGTGAAAGGATTCTCGTATGTCGATATCCTGAATCCGTATCCGAGTAGTGCAACGCAAAATCTTCCGACTTCCGATATTACATTACCGGAAAAATCCGGGATGACGGAGGGCGTTTATATTGAACGGAACGGGGATGGCCGGGATTTGATTTGGTCGGATAGCGGTCATATAAATGTCACGGCTCCTTTCACATATATCCAACAATCGGAGACGCAGGGAAATACAAATGGTCTTACCCTGTTAGCCGACGGACCTTGCAAGCAGCTTAATGTTGTTTGTTCTTCGGGGAATAATTTTCAAGACAGAGGATATATATGGTTGCAGAATGACGTATGGACGGAAAACGATGAGAATGGTCCGGTTACTATCCGGTCTACAGGGCATTATGTCCGCATAGGTAAAGATAGTCGCGCTCAAAACTATACAGGAGCGCACTTCACTCATTTGGGAGTAAGCGGCGATTTGAATATTCTGGCGGAGGGCGCTTGTTATAGTAATGCATGTACCAGTACAGAACCCCCGGAAATGAGTCTTCGCGATATTTCTATATATAATGTGGAGCATGACGGGCGTGGATATGTATGGATAGGCGATGATGTAAAGATTACAATGAATGGAAGCGCGGGTTCTGACCCGGAAGGGAATGTCGTTATTCGTTCATATAATGATATAGTAAATATGGATGATTCCGTGACCTTTATAAGTGAGACAGGCGCCAACTTGTGGGTGAGCGGCAATTTGGGCGTACGTACGTCAGGCCCGACCGCATTGGAGAATAAAGTTTATGATGCGACTGGAGATGGAGCGTCCGACGGAACTCCATCAGGTTACGCTACGACCGGTCAAGGATTTGTAACCTATTTATCGGAAAATGGCTATGTCGATTTCGGAACTGCACCGAATATAAGCGATGATACTAATTTTAACACGCCGTTCCTGTATGTGGCGGGTGCGCAGGAAAATGCACTGCTTGTGGAAGGACATTCGCGGGTGTTCTTCGGTGATTCGGTAACGGTCAGGATGGACAACGTCACTAGCGCCTCGCCCTACGGTAATGCCAAGATATATTCGCCTTCAGGATGGATAAAATTTGCCGACACTGCGAGCTATTCCGGCATGGATGGCAATCTTATCATTTATGCTGCCGGCAGCACCGTCGGTAACAGATCTTTCTGGAATGAAAACTTAACATGTCCCGCGCAGTCCAACGGCGGTTTCATCCTGTTCGACAGCATAACGGAAATCAACTATTTCGGTCAAGGTATTACATGGATACGCTCCGACGAAGACGATGTAGTAATGGGCGATATGTTCACGTATACAAGCGACAGGACAGCCTCTCCATCAAAAGCCGGCAAATTTATTATGCAGGCAGGTCAGGATATCTATGGGAAGAGTTTTGAGGATACGCTTCATTTCATACAGCGCGGCGACAGCAGTATCCTCATGGAATCGAAGAAGACGATACACCTTCAACAGATGTTATATATCGACAGAGAGCAGGCGCTTAGTGGCGACATAACATTTAAGGCGGGTTATACTACATTCGCGGAACCGACGGTTTCTATGACATCGCACGAGGCTTCGTATAGCGATGATATGCCGGTTGCCAAGTTGAGGAAAGATGCACTCTACTGGGATGCGGGCGAGTGTGATAATATATACAATTATACAGGTAGATTTTCCAGCCTCGATTCGAGAGGAGCGTATCCCGGTTCTACTTACGGCGGCAATATATGGTTTGAAGGGCGCGTTTTGTTAGACCTTACGAAGTCCGAAGTGACAAATAATACGATTAACACTACTTTCCGGGCATACAACGCCATCTATATAGATTCTACATTTATATATCAGCAAAATTTTGGCGACGGCGGCGACGTATTGCTGTATGCCGAAGTGGGGAATATAGAAGCGGCGGCGACCCGGCAGAAAGACGCCTATGCAGACGGCTACGTTGCTGATGATACGGTAATGTTTGACATTCGGAATACGGAATATACGGCAGAAATACGGTTGCAGGCCGGCAATCAGGTATGGGGCGAGGGATATGAAAACGGCGAACCGACAAGTTTCGCGTCTTGCTGGGAGACAGGAGGCGCAGAAAATGCGGAATATAACGGTAATATCCTGTATAATAAACCGTTCATAATGAACAATAAAGGTAAGGGAAATACAATACTGTCGGCGGCGCGGGATATAGAGAGCCAGGTGATGGCTCCGTTTATCTTCGCCTATGACGGCGGCCATCAGCTGTCGGGCGACTTGACAGTCACCGCCGGACGTCATATAGAGACACATGCGAAGATGCGCTTTGATTATCCGGATGATGAAGACCGGGCTAATGTGACGTTGGAAGCCGGTCGCCTGGATACCGTCACTATGAAGGCGAGTGCACTGCTGTGTAAAACAATCGAAGAAGGCACCACACTGTCGGACGGCGGAACGTCTGCATACGATCCGGAGGTGGAGACAGGCGGCGTTAACGGCGCGGAAAATAATTCCTTTGCACGGGGTGGAAAAGGACACGGTAGTATATTGCTGTTCGACTCGTTGGAATTTAATTACAACGGTGCGGGGAAAACGCTGTTAGTAGCAGAAAATGGAAATATAGAATCCGACCCGTACCTTCATAAAGATCCTGACGGCCCGTCTAATCCGGGAAACAATGGCCTCGGATATAGTAACACCACGCTTGAACATGATGCACAGCTGACGTTTAATCACGGAGGAAGCGGCGTTACACAATTGAAAGCCATCGACATCAAACTGCACGACAAAATAGCCTACTATGCAACACTGTCGGCGGTTGACACGAAAAACGGACAGTTATATGTGACGGCGTATGATTCGATCCTCACGCGTAACCTGCAGTATGTGAACCATACGGATACGGGTAGCGTGTATATAACGACGTCAAAATATAAGAGTATGGCTTGTGACGCTGCACCTTATGATTGCTTGACGGGCGGACCGGGAATCCATCAGGGGCATATCGTACTGGGTTACGGTGCAGATTGTATGAACGAAAATGTAAGCGACAGCATCGTGTTCGATTATAACAGTTTGGGGACTAACAGCAGCACGGAAGGAGGGAATATCCACATCCTGGCGGGCTTCGAAGGCTTTGAAAAGAATCGTATAACGGGAAAATTGAACAATGCGGAACTGTTTAAGAACGACATAACCGGCATGGACAAAGGCAAAAATAAAGGCTACGGCGGTAATATCACGTTTGATTATATGGCGTTCTATATGCCCGCAGGAAACGGAACGAGTGGCGGCTACACGGAGATACGTACACCCAACGGGAATATCTGGGGTAAGGATTCGATCCTGTACCGGGGTATAAACGGCGACTTCCTTGTGGATGCAGGTCTGGGATCGGAAGACGATTTGCGTGCTATCCGTTGGGATGTGTCGTGCATTGGCGGTGAGGCAAGGTTGCTGAACACAAACGTCCCGGATCATTGCGGCGACACGTCGTTGTGGCGAACGGGTAATATCATGATGAAGGGCGCGACGTTGAATTTCGGCGATCCGCAGAGCCGGACAACAGGTACGGGTAACGCGATATTCCGTACACGCGAAGGCTTCATCGACACGTATGATGCGTTTACAGTGGATAGCATGTCGGGCAACCTGCTGAAATATGCGGGTATGGAAAATACGACGGAACGGCGAAAGAATAATTGGGGGGACGTTAGCGAACGCGACTTCAGCTATACGCCGGTAAAAGAAAGCGGTAGCGTATTCTTTGGTGCGGACGACAATATAATGCTGAATTACGGGAACAGTAACTTCTATTATAGTGCCTACGGGAATGGCTTGGCGGGTTATCCGTCGGGCTATGACGTGACGGTAACGTCTATCTATAAGAAACTTAACGATTACAGCGGTTCAAACCCTTATTATCATACGAGCTATGAAGGCTATATAGACAATTTGTGCGCAGCGACGTTCGACGTGAATACGGACGGCTATATGTTTTACCGCAATGACAACTATACGCCTCGCCGCAACAGTCACCTGCTGTACAGAGGTTGCCAGGGTTCGGACTGTTCGGGATTTACGGGCGACTGTAAAACGACGTCGAACGGCGCTCGCGACCTGACGTTCAACTTCGACGAGGATGCATCAGGGGCAAAGATTCAATCCGGAGGACTGGCAGTGGTCGCTTCGAACTATATCGACATGTATACGAAATTCACCTATTA
>JAIRMH010000147.1 GCA_031258835.1 Tannerella sp. | reverse complement strand
CCAATGGTCGTTACCGAGTTGGGGATGGTCACGGACGTCAGGCTGTGGCAATCGGCAAAAGCGTAATCGCCTATTACGGTCACTGTCGTTGGAATGACAAACGAATCGCCGCTTTTTCCCGCAGGATAAGTATGCAACAGGGTTTTTTCTTTATTGTAAAGTATGCCGCCGTCGGATATATAGACCGGATTTCCGGTATTGACATGAATAGCGGATAGCTGTTCGCAATTGGCAAAAGCGCCTATTCCAATCGACGTTACCGAGTTGGGAATGGTCACGGATGTCAGGCTGCGACAACCGTCAAAAGCGCTATTCCCAATGGTCGTTACCGAGTTGGGAATGGTCACGGATGTCAGGCTGCGGCAATCTTCAAAAGCGCCCTCCCCAATGGTCGTTACCGAGTTGGGAATGGTCACGGACGTCAGGCTGCGGCAATCGTAAAAAGCCCACACCCCAATGGTCGTTACCGATTTGGGGATGGTCACGGACGTCAGGCTGCGGCAATAGCAAAAAGCGTAATTTCCAATGGTTGTTACCGAGTTGGGGATGGTCACGGACGTCAGGCTGCGGCAATTCCAAAAAGCATAGTTGCCGATACTTGTCACGCCATTGCCGATTATCACGGTGCTTATACTTGCTCTGTAATCGTACCAGGGCGCCGTATTATAACTCGGCATCGCTCCGGCGCCGCTGATGGTCAGTGTGCCGTCAGAGAGCGACCAGCTGAGGCTTCCTGTCGTTCCGCTTTGCGCGAAGCCGACTGCGGGAAGCAGGATCATTGCAAAAAATAGAATCAATTTCTTCATGTTCTTTCAAAATTATTATAAATACATTCATTTTCAAAAAGTCGTTTTTTTGTTCTTTGCGAACACTTTATCCCGCCTTCACAAGGACGGAAGCAGGGAGCGCCGTATAATGAGAAAAACATACACAATTTAATCGCCGTCCCGCACGGGATGGTTTCTGTTCCGCACAGGATGGTTGGCTTTTGTCGGAAACGGATGCGAAAAAGGACGAATTTGCGAAAAAAAGATAAGCGTCGGCGGAAAGACGTAAAGTCTTCGGCACGCTTGGTGAAATAAGTGAGAGCGATTGGGATGTGCCGTCCTCCGCTATTGACCGCCCGGAGGAGGCGATTTCTGTTGGAGGCATTGCGACGCGTATGAGACCCCCGCATACACATGTTGTTAAATAGCTGTTATATAGAGGTTTACCCCCCCCCCCCCCATTAATGTTCGTTAACACCCGGAGGTATGTCTTGTCGAGAGGGCTAGCGATGGAGATGTGTCGATTTTTTTGTAATATATCCCAGATTATCTGCATAACAATCAGCTAAAAGATTATTGATTAAATTATCGGTCACAAAGATAACATGGGAAAAACGAATATGCAAAAAAAATGAGAAAAAAACTCTTTATGTCCGCAGCTTGAAGCAAGCCTATACCATGTACCCGGATTACTCCACCCTGCGGGTTCGCAAGGACGAAGCGGGAGACATGTTCGCAAGGACGGTGACGGGCTGGCCTGCAACGACAGGTACCGGCCTTCGTCATGAAGGAGCGGGAGACGGATGCCATTGCTTTTGGCTAACGATTTACGCTATCAAGGCTCGAATGGGGCTTTCACCCTATAGCTGTCGCCCGTGCCGCCGGGCGAATCAAAAATGGGAACGACATCACGTCGTCCCCATCAAAGCTAAAACTAAATCTAAACAAAAACACTAAAAATGATATTACTCTTACTTGACAAGAGGTTCTATCTTTTTTCTCTCCCGTACAAATTCATCAAAGAAAGCTCTGTCTGCGCTTTGATATTTTACAATTTGTTCTGCGGTCAAGATTTTTTTAAATTTTTCCAGATACTCCTTATCCAATTTATCCCTTTTCTCTTTAACTTCTTCGCGGCATTTAAGCAATTTATTATACTCTTCTTCCGTCTTACCCTCTTTCGTTTTCAACTCGCGTTCAATTCTGTGACATTCACGTCCTACTTCAAACTTCTTCCGTATCAATTCATTATCCAACGGAATGAAAACGGACGTCTCTTTAGCCGTAAGGCCGACTTTTTCCGTTATATAAGCATTCCGTGCAGCAATAAAGGATTCTCTGTCAAAGGGTCTATGTGCATCTTGGCGTGCATCTTGATTTTGAGCCAACGTCTGCAAAATCGACATTAATAACACAGAGAGGCATAATATAAAAAATTTCACCTGTTTCATCTGTTCCTTAATCATTCATAAAATCATAAATATAAGAAAGTGCATATTTATCGGCATACATATCTTCTATATACTCCAGAAATTCATCATTTTCCTCCGCTTCCGATCCGGGCGTTGAAGGCAATGCCGACAATGTGGTTTTTTCGGGCAAGGTCTCATCTTCCGATGAAGTTCCCGCCGTCCTGTTCAAAACATTAAACAGAATGATAAGTCCTGCAAATGCAGCGGCCATATACAACCACGGTTTCACACGATTGTATATGGAAATTTCTTTTGCGCGCTTCACGGAGACATTCGGCAAACGAGACATCATGCTCCCCGTAAAGTTTTCAAAATAACCCTCCGGAACTCGAAACGGATTGCTTCGTCCCTTAAGTTTATCTATTTTGTCATTTATTTTCATAGCTCAGCCTCCTTTTATGCGAATGTTTAGACAGTTATCCGGTTAAAAGGTTTAAATATCATTTGTTAAAAACGTTTCTATTTTCTTTACTGCATGGTGATACGATGCTTTCAGCGCTCCAACCGAAGTGCCCAAGATCTCGGACATATCTTCATATTTCATATTTTCATAATATTTCATTGTGAAAACAAGACGTTGTTTCTCGGGCAAACATAAAATTGCCTCCTGTAATTTTTTTTCAATCGCATCTCCGTCAAAATATTCGTCCGCCGTTAGCGTTTGCAACAGATAAACATCCGTATCGTCAAGCGGCACATTGTTTGTCGCGCGCTGTTTATTCAGAAATGTAATACATTCATTAACGGCAATCTTATACATCCACGTCGACAGTTTGGCCTCTCCACGAAAATTATCAAGATTCAACCATGCCTTTAGAAATGTATTTTGTAAAATATCATTTGCATCTTCATGGCCTAAAACCATCCGGCGTATCTGCCAATATAATTTTTCACTATATGCAGCAACCACCTCTGCAAACGCATCCCTCTGTGTTTCAGGGTCACGCAGGCGTTTCTCAATGTCATCTTCTTTATATTGCTGCATACTATATTATAATTCCGTCTTCGACCGTGCAAAACTACATAAAAAACTCGGATTTTCAAACGCATGAAATAAAAAACAGTTTTTTTACAGAAAAAAAGCTATGCGACAGACAGTTTTACATAATCTCATAAAGAGCGGCAGCCGACAAAACGGCTGTCACTCTCATATTTTTTTTGACAAAATAAACAATCTCATTTTGTATTCATGTTAACATACGCTATCTTTGCCCCCACTAAAGAAATTGTACCTTATGGCGCTTAAACAGCAACAACAGTTCAAACAACAACAACGTCTTTCGCCGCAACAAATACAGACGATAAGGATGTTGGAACTTCCTGCGCTTGAAATAGAAGAACGTATAAAAAACGAACTTGATGAAAACCCGGCGCTGGAAGAAGGATTAGACTATGCGAACGAACAGGATGCCGACTATGACGCAGACGACAGTTCTTCCGACAGTCAGGATTCAAATGAAGATTTATCGCTCGGCGACTATATGAACGAAGACGATATTCCGGATTATAAACTTACGGAAATAAGCAATAAGGAAGAACGGAAAGAAGTCGTCCTTTTCAACAACGAACAGTCGCTATCCGATTATCTTCTCCAGCAATTGCAATTAACCGAGCTATCCGAAAAAGATAAGAAAATCAGCGAATATCTAATCGGGAATATCGACGACGACGGATATTTGCGACGCGATATGAGTGCAATAGCCGACGATATCGCGTTTCAGTCAGGCGAAGATATCAACGAAAAAGAGTTGGCGCGGATATTGAAAATAATACAGGAACTTGATCCTCCCGGCATTGGCGCCCGTAACCTGCAAGAATGTCTGATCCTCCAACTGAAAAAACGTAAAGAAACGAAAGAAACGGAACTGGCAATTGAGATGCTGACGAAATATTTCGAAGAATTTACCCGTAAGCATTATGATAAGATACAAAAAACACTGGGGATTGACGAAAAACAATTGAAAGCGATGATACGCGAAATCACATCGCTTAACCCTAAGCCGGGAAGTAATTGGGACGATTCGATGACAACCGTTATGAATCGTATAATACCGGATTTCATCGTAGAAACGAATAACGGAGAAATAACCCTAACGCTTAACAGTCGTGGCATTCCCGATTTGCGGATAAACCGTGAATATTCCGACATGCTGGAAGATTATACAAACAACAAAGCCAACCAGACGCCGGAAATGCGTAGCGCCATCCTTTTTGTAAAACAAAAGTTAGACGCTGCCCAAGGCTTTATCGACGCTGTCCGTCAACGTCAGGAGACTTTACAGCGCACGATGGAAACGATTATAATTTTACAGGAGGTATTTTTTCTGACCGGCGAAGAAAGCAAACTGAAACCGATGATACTTAAAGACGTTGCCGAACGTACCGGATATGATATATCTACCGTCTCGCGCGTAAGTAACAGCAAATATGTTCAAACAAATTTCGGTATATATCCGCTGAAATTCTTTTTTTCCGAATCCACGCAAACGGAAAGCGGTGAGACCATCTCAACCCGGAAAATAAAACAAATCATAAAAGAAGAAATTGACGCTGAAAACAAGAAAAAACCCGTCACAGACGAAGATCTTACTGCAATACTCAATACAAAAGGGTATCTAATAGCCCGCCGTACAGTAGCGAAATATCGCGAACAACTCGGAATTCCCGTCGCACGAATGAGAAAAGAAATGTAATGAGTATTTCCGGCAAAGATTCAAATGATGACTTCTTAATTTGTAACGATAAAAAACGAACAAATAATATAAATATGAATCCTATCGTAAGTATTATTATGGGCAGTACATCCGACTTGCCCGTTATGGAAAAAGCGGCGGCTTTTCTAAATGAAATGGAAATTCCCTTTGAAATGCATGCTTTATCGGCTCATCGCACACCGGACGCAGTAGAAGAATTTGCAAAAGGCGCGGAAAATCGCGGTATAAAAGTGATTATCGCTGCAGCAGGAATGGCTGCGCACCTCTGTGGCGTAATAGCCTCTATGACAACGATTCCTGTAATAGGCGTACCGATCGACTCCTCCCTCGACGGGATGGACGCGCTTTTGGCCATCGTGCAAATGCCTCCGGGAATACCGGTTGCTACCGTAGGAATTAACGGCGCTCTTAACGGTGCAATTCTCGCCGCCCAAATACTTTCTACCGGCGATAATGAACTGCAAAAAAAATTAGCCGGCTATAAAGACGGCCTTAAAAATAAAATCATCAAAGCAAACGAAGAATTGAAAAAGGTCTCCTACAAATATAAAACCAATTAATGGATTTTTTCAATTACAAACGACGATCCCGATCTGTTGTACAAGTGGGAAACATACCTCTTGGAGGAACGTATCCCATTCGTATCCAATCGATGGCTAATGTTCCGACGATGGATACGGATGCTGCTGTCAACCAGGCGATACGTATGACGGACGCCGGCGCCGAATATGTTCGGTTTACGGCGCAGGGTGAACGTGAAGCCCGGAATTTGCAAAACATTTGCCGGAGGCTTCGCGAAAAAGGATATACCACACCTCTCATCGCCGACATTCATTTCCAGCCCAAAGTTGCCGACATAGCTGCGTTATATGTAGAAAAAGTACGTATTAACCCGGGTAATTACGTAGATAAAACGCGGAAATCCGAAAAAACGGAACATACGGACAGAACATACGCCACAGAAGTACAGAAGATACGCGACCGTTTTGTCCCGTTCCTGAAACGATGTCGCGAAAATAATACGGCGATACGCATAGGCGTCAATCATGGCTCGCTTTCCGACCGTATCATGAGCCGGTATGGAGATACTCCCGAAGGTATGGTCGAATCATGTATGGAATTTTTACGCTTGTGCGCCGAAGAAAAGTTTGACAATGTCGTTATATCTATTAAAGCGTCTAACACAGTCATAATGATCCGCACGATACGGCTTTTAGTCCGCACAATGGATGCGGAAGACATGAATTATCCGTTGCATCTCGGCGTAACGGAAGCCGGCGACGGCGAAGACGGTAGAATAAAAAGCGCGGTCGGCATAGGCACATTGCTTTACGACGGCATCGGCGACACAATACGGGTATCGTTAAGCGAAGAGCCGGAAGCGGAAATACCCGTCGCCCGCAAATTGACGGATTATATTACCATGCGCAAAAATCACGCACCCATAAATGCCGTCGTCTCCCCTTTGTACGACCCGGTATACCCGTCAAGGCGTAAAAGCAGGGCTGTAAACGGAATAGGCGGCGACAGGCCTCCTGTCGTCATCTCCAATAGAACGAACAGGAATGACTTCCCGGTGGAAATCTTACCGGATCTCCCTACGGTTATCGCCCCCGGAAGAGCAAAAAACGACGACGCGACCGTTTTCGACAAAACGGATCACGACAACGCTACCGATAATCGCCTAAAGCCTGACTGGATATATACCAAACCGGAGAACATGACAGATTCGCTATCCGTAAAATATATCGTCAACGCAGCGTATTTATATCCTGACGACACCGTAAACCCGTATCATGCCAATACAACATACCCGCATCCGGATGGCAATACCGGACGATATCCGCAAACAAAAGCCTGTCCTTGCTTTTCAGTCCTTGAGAAAGACGAGTTAATTAAATGTAATGCGGATGCCAAATTCATCAAACTGACATACAACGACTTGGACGACAACATGATCCAACTCCTGAAAACAGATAAAAATACAGTCGTTATACTTAGCAGTACACACACAAACGGCGTAGGCGAGATGAGGGCGTTCATGCATCGCCTGCTGGATACGGAATGTGATGTGCCTGTCATTCTCTGCCGCGAATATCATGAAACCGACCGGGAATCCCTACAGGTAAAAGCGGCGGCGGATTTCGGCACGTTACTTACGGACGGATTCGGCGACGGAATCATGTTGTGCAATCATGAATCCTGTTGCGACATAAAAAACATTGAAAACTATATGTTTGGCATTTTGCAGGCCGCCCGCGTACGCGTCAGTAAAACGGAATACATCTCCTGCCCGGGGTGCGGCAGAACGCTATTCAATCTTCAAAAGACACTCGCACAGGTAAAATCCGCCACATCCCACATGGCAGGCCTTAAGATAGGCGTTATGGGGTGTATTGTCAACGGACCGGGCGAAATGGCCGATGCCGACTACGGGTACATAGGCGCCGGACGCGGACGCATCAGTTTGTATAAGGGAAAAGATTGTATCCTGAAAAACATCCCCGAAGAAGATGCGGTAACACGGCTCTTGGAACTAATCAATGGCCAGGCGCAATGAACACACACCCATCTATTGCAGTATAGTTGCCAAATAAAAATTTTTAATGCAACAATATTGCATTAAAAATTTTATTGTAACTTTGTGGCGTTAAGCAAGAGGTATGAACCGGATAAAACATATGAAAGATATACCGTTTATACTGCTGTTTCTTTGTTTGCGACCATGTTTTTTTAAATTTTAGATATTATGAATAAGAAAGTTATTTCAGGTATTTTGTTTCTTACGAGTTTGAATATACTCGTTTTTTCGTCATGTAAAAAAGACGAACCATTACCGGAAAAACCGGTAATAACCATTACCGAAGTAGGCAGTCACGACATGCCGGAAGGTATAGTAAAAGCGGGCGACGAGTTGCATCTTGAAGCGGAAATTGTCGCCGAGGGATCAATTGCGCGAATCGACGTTGAAATCCATCAGGAAGAAGGCGGCAGTTTTGAGATTGAAAAGTCATATGTCGACGGTAAATACATCGGCGTGAAAAATGTAGAATTTCACGAACATATCGACATACCCGGCGAAGCGCCCGCCGGCGAATATCATTTGCATCTGACTGTTACCGACAAAGAAGGGCAAAGCACAACCGCCGAAGCGGAATTGACGATTGAACGGTAAGCACTCGAAGAGAGGAATGATTTTCCGGCTATTTTTCCGGAGACACAACTATTAGAAACTCAGGGCAAACGCGTCCTGAGCTTCTTCGTTATTTATTCTGTATTGCACTCAACTTACATTATCTTTCCCCCGTAAAAAAACGTTTTCCATTGTTATGCGCATGGAAAACTTTTACGTTTTTCATATAGCTTCCTCTATAAAAAAAGTTTTTCATTTTATGCACTTGGAAAACTCATGCTTTTCATGTAATTTTGTCGGACAAATAGATAATTAACCATTCGCAAAATGGACGTAAAAATAGAAAAAAGCTGGAAAGCCTGTCTTTCGGAAGAGTTTGATAAACCATATTTCAGGCAATTGACCGATTTTGTAAAAGACGAATACGGAAAATGGGAGATCTATCCTCCTGGGGCGCTTATTTTCAATGCATTTGACCTTTGTCCTTTAGATAAGACGAAAGTCGTATTACTCGGACAAGACCCGTATCATGAGCCGAAACAAGCGCACGGATTATGTTTTTCAGTACGCGAGGGGACACGTTTTCCTCCCTCCCTTATTAACATTTTCAAAGAGATACAATCGGACTTAGGCAAGCCTGTTCCGAAAAGCGGAGACCTCACAAGATGGGCTAAACAGGGCGTGCTATTGCTTAATGCAACGCTGACGGTACGCGCTCATGCCGCCGGTTCTCATCAAAATAAAGGATGGGAGACTTTCACTGATGCTGTTATAAGCCGCCTCTCAGCGCAACGGGAACATATCGTTTATGTATTGTGGGGATCTTACGCTCAACATAAAGGAGCGATGATTGATACAACAAAAAATCTGGTTCTACAATCGCCTCATCCCTCGCCATTCTCGGCAAGCCGTGGTTTTTTCGGGAACAGGCATTTCAGCAAAGCTAACGAATATCTCGAAAAAACAGGACAGACGCCCATTGACTGGTAGAAATAAATTAAAAATCAGGAGAATTTACCACCACTAATCACTAATAAATTTTGAATGTTGAATGTTGAATGTTGAATTACAACTAATCACTAATCACTAAATAAATATAACTATGGATTTTAAATATCACGAACCATTCCCTGTGGGAAAGGATACAACAGAGTATTATTTGCTTACGAAGGAACATGTTTCAACAACGACTTTTGAAGAGAAAGAGATTCTCAAAGTGGAAGCTGAAGGATTAACAAAAATGGCGAATGTAGCATTTCGAGATGTGGCGTTCCTGCTCAGGACGGAACATCAGCAACAGGTAGCTGCAATATTGTCGGATCCGGAGGCGAGCGAAAACGATAAGTTTGTTGCGCTCACCTTTTTGCGCAATGCCGAAATTTCGGCAAAAGGTCAATTACCGTTCTGTCAGGATACAGGAACGGCTATCATTGTCGGAAAAAAAGGACAACAGGTATGGACGGAAGGTAACGACGAAGAAGCGCTCTCGAAAGGTGTCTTTAAGACTTATACGGAAGAAAATCTGCGTTATTCTCAGAACGTTCCGCTGACGATGTACGAAGAAAAAAATACGGGCTGTAATCTCCCTGCGCAAATTGATTTATATGCGACTCGGGGCACCGAGTATAAATTCCTTTGCATCGCCAAAGGTGGAGGTTCGGCAAATAAGACTTATTTGTTTCAAGAGACGAAAGCGATACTAAATCCGGATACGCTGACGCCATTTCTTGTCGAGAAGATGAAAACACTGGGTACCGCCGCCTGTCCGCCATATCACATTGCTTTCGTAATAGGAGGAACATCGGCTGAAACAAATCTCAAAACCGTAAAATTAGCATCGGCTCATTATTATGACGGTTTGCCGACCGAAGGTAATGATACC
>JAIRMH010000128.1 GCA_031258835.1 Tannerella sp. | reverse complement strand
GTGCATCGTTCGAGTTTAAAAAACAAATTGATTAATGATGGTATATTAAAATAATAACAAAATGAAACGAATAAAATTAATTTTTCCGGCGGTTCTTTTTTTCCTGTTGAGCCTGCCGGTGCAGGCGCAGGAGCAGAAAGCCAAAAGCCCCTCGATCGTTATCCTTCCGGAAGAGGGATGGTGCGAGGAAAATAACTATTTCTTGACGGTCGACAATCAGGGAAAAGCGGTAAAAGTATATGATTACGAAGCCGCGTTGAGGGACAGGGATATGCAGACGGTCATCATGAAAATTCAGGAACTGCTGAGAGAGGCCGGCATTCCGAACATAGACGACGCCATGGGCATCGTATCTAAAATAGAGATACAGGATGCGGAGGACGCGGCGATCATGAGCGACGAAGGGATCGAACTGGCGCAAGGATCGTTTGAGAAGATACGCAACCGGCTTGCTCCGGATATAATGGTGAGAGTAAGGTATTATGTGACGAAACGGGGGCCTGAAAAATATACGACATTCAACCTCCAGGCGGTGGATGCTTACACCAGCGAACCCATTGCGGTCGTTGCCGGGACGAGCGATCGATCCATGTCTGCCGTGTTGCCGGTGATGCTCGAAGATGCCATAATCGACAAAATCCCCAATTTTGCCGCCTCAATGAATGATTATTATGTAGAACTGGGCGCGATTGGGCGTAAGATCCGTTTCCGCATCGAAACGGTGAGGAACGGAGCGTTGGAAGACGGGCTTGAAACGGAGTTCGGAGGGCAATATCTGAACGAAATTATAGAGGACTGGGTAGAAGAAAACAGTAAGGATGGGAATTACAATGTGCCGGCGTCTACCAAAAACAGGATGACGTTCGATGACGTTCGCATCCCGCTTCACAATGAAAGAGGCAGGGCGATCAATGCCGAAAACTGGGCGAGGGGGTTAAATGAACTGTTGAGAAGAACTTACCACCTAAAAACGAGCATCTATCCCCTTGGTTTGGGTGAGTTTCAACTGATTATCGGTAAATAAAAACAATTCATAATATGAAAACTTTACTAACTATGTGCACATGTTTGTTCTGCTGTGTCTGCGCGATGCAGGCGCAGCGAACGAACATGGAAGATGGAGCGAGCCGGCTTGCTCTGACGGTATGGATTCCGGAAACCATCGACGGATTAACGCCGGCGGCCGAACAGAATCTGCGGAACAAACTGGGACAAATCATCTCGCGAAGCGGGATTTTCGGCGAAGACGGTGCCTCACGCTTTATCATGACGGCCAACGTCATTATGATTGACAAGCACGTCCTCCCGACGGCGCCACCCAAATACTCGTACACCATGGATGTGACGCTCTATATCGGCGACGGGATGGAGGGTAAGCAATTCTCAAGCTACAACGCCACCGTCTCAGGCGTCGGGAATACCGAAACGAAAGCGTATATGGCGGCATTGAGTAATATTAAGACCAATGACAGGAATTTCCAGCATTTTATTACGCAGGGAAAAAATAAAATCATTGACTATTTCAATGCGCAATGCGACGTCATTCTCCGGCAGGCCAACGTCTTTTCCGGTATGGACAACTACGGAGAGGCGTTGCACATGCTCATGTCGGTGCCCGATGTGTGCACCGAATGTTGGAACAAGGCTATGGCGGCGGCGCTGCCCATCTACCAGGCGCAGATCGACTTCGATTGCCGCTCGCTTCTCCTGGAGGCAACCAACACCTGGAACGCCGGGCAGAACTATAATGCCGCTGAACGGGCGGGAAAGATCATGTCGTCTGTCAATCCGTATGCCTCCTGTTTCGGCGACGTGATGAAGCTGGCCGGCTCGATCGAAAGCCGCGTCAGGGATGTCGATGAGCGGGAGTGGAACTTTAAATATGAAAAGGAGATCGATCTGCAACGAAGCCTTATCAATGCCTACCGCGACGTAGGCGTTGCGTACGGGAAGAATCAGCGTTCGAGTACTTTAATATACAAGTCGCTATGGTAAACCGTATGAAATATTGGGTACGATCCGCGGGCGTATTGCTTTTTATGCTCGCCGGGATCACGGGGATACGGTCGCAGGAAAAAGGCGACTATATGTTTGGAATTAATTATGTGGCGAGTTTTGACAATAATAGCGAAGACTACGGGCATACCGGACTGTCGGTCAAGGGGCAGTATTATTTCCTTGATCTCATACGTGCGCAACCTTCGCTGACGTATTTCTTCCGGAAGGACTTCATCGGCCCCGTGGATCTCAGCGTAGATGCCCATGCGCTGATCCATCTCAACGAGAGAGTGGCGCTGTATCCGTTAGCCGGAGGTGGACTTATGGTGAGCGAAATCCCGGAACGGGAGGATAAAAATGTCGTGACCGTCAGTGCCTTTGTGAACCTCGGCGGAGGGATCGACTGCTGGTTAGGCAGCAATCTGCTGGGGAATGTCGAATTTAAAGTAAAAAACATCTACCGGGAAACGTGGTTTCATGCGGCGATAGGCATTGCCTATCTGTTCTGAAAGACTGCGGTACTCCTGTGAGAGATAAATGAACAGTAAATGATAAATGTATGAAAAGTAAAATGTATAAATACATCCGCTGCCTGATAGCATGTATAGCGGGATGTATGTGTTTTTTCGGTTGCAGTTTTATTGAAGATATCTTCGGTAAAGACGACAAACTGTCGGAAAAAGAAATCGCCCAGATCCATGCAGATTATGAAACGATTGATCTGACGGCCCGGAATGCGGTATTGAAAGATGAGATAGATGTAAACGAGATTTCCGCACTGATAGACGAATACCTGCAATTGGAATCCGTCGAAGATGCCTGGTTAGACGTAGACGGGATTGTGGTAAAATTCAAAAAATACGGACTGGCTCTCTGGTCGTATAAGCATGAATTTATTGACCCGCCTTTTTTTGATATTGACAAGATAATAGCTCAGTCCGCCGAACTCAGGTCGCAGATATTGGTGTCGACGCGGGCCGGAGAAGTGAAAGTCTTGCCCAAAAATAGGAAAGTGGGGATTTTTTGCGGAATGGATGAACGTATTGACTGGGAAGCAAAGGATATAAAGGTTCTTGAAAAAGTGGCACAGGATTTGGATTTATCCGGTTATGATGTCACTTTATACTATCGGAAAGATTTTACGGTGGAAGTTTTTGAAAAGGGATTGGAAGAGTATGGTACGATCATAATTGATACGCATGGAAGTCTCACGGGAGGGACTGATGACAACGGAGATTA
>JAIRMH010000318.1 GCA_031258835.1 Tannerella sp. | reverse complement strand
CCCACACAAATCATTAAAATCCCCCTCCTCCCCTCTCTTTGCGCCGGGGGGGGGGGGGGGGCCGCCCCCCCCAGACTCCCTCCTGTTCGTAAACAAGCATACCAAACCGGACATATTCATCTCTTTCGTCGGGTCAGTTACGAAAGCATGAATACCAGTCTGAAAATTCACAAACAAACAAAAAAGATACACTATCATATATTTATCAAAAAATCTGTTTCATATTACATATCCGCAAGAAGACGAAAATAAAAGATTCATTAATCTGCATAATAAAAACACAATGCCATTCACCAGTTATCTGTCCGGAAAGGGGTTACAGGGATGCCATAGATACTGAAAATACTTGCTTCGGCGTAGTTTTTATACAAGTACCGGACGGCGACTGGCGACGGAACATCCGTACATGATACGGCAAGCCTTGCCGTCCGAGTTTCGATCTCGGCTTTCGCGATATGGAAAACCCTGTCTTCACCTGCTATCTCGAATCCTTTCAAGTCCGTCCACATCGGACAAATGCCTCCGGGGGCATTGTCAAAATCAATGTAAATTTTACCTTCCTTGATTTCCATTGATTTGTATTCCGGAGATAAATATCCGAATCCCGATTTGCCGTAAGTTTTTGCCAAAGCCCAATAAGCAAGCCTGTTCCCGACGGTTTCCTTATCCATAGGATGAATAAAAACAGGATGTCCTATATCCATTGTCAACACCATTCCGGAATTAGGGATCTCCTTCATATTTTGAAATTGGACTTCTCTCAAGCGGGCAGCTGAAGTCCCGTCTGCACCTTCGTAATTGAATGGAGCTATCTGGACAAAGTAAAAGGGGAAATCGCCGACGTCCCATTTTTGTCGTAAATCTTTTACAAATGCAGGCATCAAGCGAGCATATAAATCCGCATTATTTCGGTTACTTTCGCCTTGATACCATAAAACCCCCTTCATCGTAAAATTTATCAAAGGAGCTATTTTAGCATTATATAAAACACATGGCGTTGACGTCGGATTTTTAACAGGACTGTCGTCATCCAAAAAGGACAGGTCTATTTCCCGGAAAGGCGAAAGGGCCTCCCTGCTCATCCAAGACTCCACCATAGAGCCTCCCCAGGAAGAAACGATAATGCCGACAGGGACTTCCAGCACTTCCCTGATACAGGAAGCAAAGAAATAAGCCGCAGCACTGATGTTCGCCACATTTCCCGGCGAGTTTTCCAGCCATTTGCCCTTACAGTCCGATTCCGGTTTTTTACTAAACTGACGAACCCAGTAGCCATTCTCCGAATCGGTTGTGTACATCCTGACCGGCGTTTTGGTTTTTGCTTTCGCGATTATATCATTTGTATTCTTTAACGGCTGACGATCAAATCCCCTCATCGGCATTTCCATATTCGATTGACCTGAACAAAACCAGACCTCTCCGATGAGCACATTTTCCAGGACGATTTCTTTTCCATCGCTGATATTTATTTCGTAAGGCCCTCCGGCAACCGGAGTTTCGATCGTTAACAGCCAGTTTCCGTCAATGCCCGCTGTTGTGGTATATTTTTTATTATCCCACGATGTTCTGACCTTTATTTTAGCTTTCGGATCGGATTCGCCCCACAATTTGACAGTTGTCTGTTGCTGCAAAACCATGTTATTATCCAATATCGTGGGTAATTTTATTTTGGCATGGAGAACCGATATCGAAAATAAGATAAAGGTTGCCGAAATGAACAGTATTATTTTCTTTCTCATGATGATTATTTTAAAGATGATTAATGAAACGCAGATGGGGATGCAATGTTGCATCGCCCATTTGCGTTTTTGAAAATGAATTATACCGACTTTTAACGTCGGAAGATCTCTGCTTCTATCAAGGAGCGTGTACCTTTTCAATGGTTGTAAAGTTATCCGCACCGGATATTCCCGGATAGTTTGTTTCGGGTTTCCCGGATACGGCTTTGCAATTCATCGAAATACGCACCCAGTAATCAATGCCCGTATATTTGAGTGCTCGGGCGGTACGGAAGGTAATTTCCCGTCCTTCCATGTCATTCGTCAATGCTACCTTAGTAGGGTGTAATTCACCGTCGCGGCCTCCGCTGGGATTTATCGTTCGTGAAACTAACATATCCGCTTCCCTTAGATCCGGCATTTCATATCCCGCCTTTTGATTTCGGGTGAAACGAACGGAACATTCGATGTAATTATCTGCTGTAACCGTCGGTTTTTTCACCCATTCGATCGTCAGATACGGCGTCACTGAAAAATCTTTGGTCATAGTACCGGAGATTCTTACCAATTCTCCCGCGTCGTCGGCATCCTGCTTTTCATCGTCGTATGGAAAAAAAGCGCCGCTATAGGGCAACATGCGATATTCGCCCGAAAACCACTTTGTATGGCGGTATGTTCCATCCTGTTGCATTTTCAATGTCTGGTTGCCGATGAACGTATTCTCATCTTTTGCCCAACTCATCTCCTTCATGCGAATGATACCCGCACCCTGGTTTACCTGCAACGGTTGATTCCGGTGGTCGTAGATGGTTCCCTGTATGGTAGCATCAGGGCCGTCGTAGTTATCTATCTCGCAACTTGCCGTCAAGAAGGAACATATAACAATTGCTATATAACTAATTAATCTTTTCATCTGTCTGTATTTTTTATAGTTTTACTGATGTCTGTTCTTTTGCAAAAGAGGATTATTTTTCAACTGATCGCTCGGAATCGTTTCGTAATAATTGTTTGGGTTGAAAGTAATCCTGTCGCTTGCCTGTTCGCAGGCTTTCGCATCATAGATGTATTTACCGTCGGGATAACCGGCATCATCTACCGTAGCGCCCTTGCTGTACATAAACGAATATAACCCTCTTTTACGATAGTTACGAATCTGAGTATCGAATGTAAACCAGCGAAGCAAATCCCAGTAGAGTTTACTTTCAAAGGCTAATTCCTTGTATCTTTCCACGCGAACGATCTGTATTCCCCTGTTAGGCGCCTCAACGAAACCACCCTGTCCTTTTGGCCCGGGGTTTGTCCACTGGGTATAGGCAGGATCGGCGGAGAGTTCCGACGGGCCGGTCAACAGATTCGCTCCGGCGCGATCGCGAATATCATTGATACAAGTAAATGCATCCTGAAGCATATTTACTCCATTATAGTTTGTTTCACCGTTCAGTGCAAGTTCGACAGCCGCCTCGGCGCGATTCAAAACAACTTCTGCATATCGGATTTCTATCCATGGTTGAGTGGACGTCTGATGTACCGTAGAACCTTTCGGTATGGTAATATCCAGATGTTTGCGTCCGAAGAATCCGGTTACCGTATTTGTCCCGGTGCGTAGATCCTGCATTCTGGGGCCGTCCAATCCGTTTTTGAAAATCTTGACGCCATCGCTTCTGACGTATGGATCTTGCTGGTCGGCAGAACCGTCGGCAGAATGAATGATCGTTCCGTCGCGATATGGATTACTCGCAGGATAATTAGTTTTGTTCCACACCGACGACGAATTGTAATTACTGCCATCGGTGCCATCGTCAATGCTGAATTTTTTAAATTTATCCACAGACGGATCTTTACTCTCATCGAAGATGCCGGCGCGCAAATCAAGTTTCATGCCTCCTTTGTAGAGATTTCCCGGTATCAACATATTGGCGCGAAGTCTCGGTTCGGCACCGTCCCATAACTGCTGACAATTGTCATATACGAGGTAATAACCTTCATCGTCAAAAGCGTTGAAATGCCCATTGGCGTCAAGCGGCAGCCCGTCGAACAGTTCGACCCAGTCGAGGGTAGGATTAAAACGGTCGCCCCCTTCGCTGGCCATGCGCGGCGGGCACATCATGGAGTTATAGGAGTGCACCGTCATGTTGAAATCAAATTTGCGCAGCCATATAGACTCCTTGTTGTTATCCGCTTTCTCCCAAATCTCGGCATAGTTATCCATTTTATTGGCATTCGCCTTGTGGAGTTCGTAATATCCGCTGCTTTCTACTAATTTTGCGGCATCCCAAGCCTGTTTAAAATACTCATTGGCGCGATTTGCAGGTATGCCTTGCAATAAAACGCCCTCCACTTCCCAGTCCGGAAATCTCATCGAACCGTAACGGGCGGTTGTAGCAGCATGAAGTGCGACACGACTTTTAAAGGCTGCCGCCACATATTTATTGGCGCGGGCGGCGTCGCTTTTCTCCGGCATATCTGCGATGGCTTCATCCAGATCCTGAAGAATGAAATCGTAAGTCGCAGCATGGCTTTCACGGGCAATCCACAACGTGGATTCGTCGTTACTCAATACCTGCGGTTCCAAAACTTTGGGTAATCCGCCGTAACGTTTGGCCAGTTGAAAATATACGTAAGCCCTGATGAATTTAGCCTCGGCTATCCATGCCTTCGACTGTGCGGCCAGTTCCGGATAATCCGGCAAATTCGTGATCAACGTATTTGCTTGCCTGATAATCTTGAAGCCGCCGTTCCAATACCCGGTACGATGGCGTTTGAATCCGGGGTTATTGCGGTTGACCATTTCGCCGGTAGAGTTCCAGAATGTCCATACGGACAATCCATTATTGACATAATAACCGGCACCGCCACCTTCGCTGACGCCTTCCGTATCTGTGTCGTAATGGTAATCTTCCATCGGCAAATGGTTGTACATTCCCGCCATGTAAGATTTGATACCGTTTTCATTATATATATCTTCGGCAGTGATGATGCTTGTAGGCGTAATGTCCAGATCTACGCAGGATGCGAGCCAGAACATCGAAGACATTGCTATGATTATTAAATATATCTTTTTCATATGTATGTATCTTTTAATTCGTTCAACAATTATGATCAGAATGTTAGCGTCCCACCGAAATTGATTGTTCGGTTTAACGGATAAAGGTACCCGTACGTCTCCGAAGTTTTTTCCGGATCAAGCCCTCTTACACCTGTAAAAGTCAATATATTGTAAGAATTGACAAAAACCCTCATGTTTTTGACGCCGGTTTTAGCGAACAGCCAATTTTTCGGGATCGTCACTCCAAGTTCTGCGCTTTTCAGTCGCAGATAGGCGCCGCTTTGGATGTTGAACGCCGACGTTTCTTCCGCTCTGGTCTTTCCGTAAGGATAATAGCCGGAACTCCATGTATTACCCGGATCATACGGATCTCTTTTCGGGTCTGTGGGATGCCACCTGTCGAAAAGCATTTCCAGCGCGTTTCCGTCCCATGACAGCGGATTCAGCAATTGTTCGCCGTATCCGACATATGACATCGCCGCTCCTTGAAACAGCGCCATAAAATCAAACCATTTCCATTGACAGTTCAACGTCATTCCAAAGTTCATCAACGGATAATTTCGTGTATCATTAAGGTTTGTACCGGGCAGGTTCGTGTTGCTGCTGGTGGTCGTAGCGATCGGATATTTGTCTTGATCGTCGATAGTTCCGTCTCCGTTCCAGTCTTCATAAATCGGATCGCCCGGAAGCGTACCGGAATTTGAATAAACAGAGTTGGCTATATCATCGTATGACTGATAAACTCCATTCGCGCCTTTACCGAACCAGATGTCATTATAACGTCCTACAATATTGTTGCGCCAGTAGTCGTAGGAATTGGAGCGTTCGGGCTGTAATCTCTTCGTCCACATATTACGCGTCATTTGAACAAAACCGGATACATTATAATCAAATTCGCCGATTCTGTAATGATGTTTCAGTTCTACTTCAAAACCTTTTGTACGGTCGGCGTTCAGGTTTGCCTGCGAAATGCCGGAGCCGAACGTGCCGGGTACAACGATTGCCGGCGTATCTAACAGTCCGTCGCGGTCACGCCGGAACAGATCGAGCGAAAATCCGAAAAGCCCGTTCCATAAATCGGCGTCTATACCGATGTTCTTCATCGTTGCGGTGTACCACGTTAAATCCGGATTAGGCGCATTACGGAATCCGAGCGCATTGACAAAGGTTGTACCGAACACATAACCTCGCGGGACATTTTGTTTGTTGTGGTAGGACTGCGGATAATCGTAACCTTCTATGAATTGGAACTCCGAAGCTCCGTCGTCTCCAAGTTTTCCCCATGTTCCTCTTATCTTCAAATTTTGCACAAAGGAAAAATTATCTTTAATAAAACTTTCTTCGGAAATACGGTATGCCAACAATGCGCTTGGGAAAAACCCCCATTGCTTGCCTTTCGGAAATTTGGAAGATCCGTCATAACGAAATGAAAACTCCGCTATGTATTTACCCAAATAATCATAATTTAACCTTCCGGCCAATGCTCTTGATGCATTCTCTGTCAAACCGCTACCTGTCCCTTCCTGATTTTCCGCATTACCCGCAAAAAGGTACGGAATGGGTATTTCAAAATATCGGGACGCTCTGAAATCGTATCCCTGATTGTAGCTTTCTTCGTAGAGCAACAAAGCGTTCACATGGTGAGTGTCAATAAATGTGTTATCGTAGTTCAGCCGTGCGTTCCACAGTGTGGTGTAGCTATTGCTGTACGAGCGGCTCAGATTGGTTTTGCTGTTTCTGAGCCAGCCGCCCTCGTATGTATCCGTTACGGCATTGTATCGATATTCGTTGTATTCTCTCTTGAAATTGGAATTGTCGTTGTAGGTTTTGTCGTAACTGAACATTACAGAGGCCGTCAGACCTTTGATATATGGGACACTGTAATCCAATTGCATGTTGGATTGAAACAAATTCTTTTTATCATTGACATAACCGGCAAGTTCCGGATGTATTACCGCAGCCGGGTTAAATTCCACATCAGGATGATAAAAATACGGCGCTGTATTGTTGGCATATACCGGTTCGGTCGGTCGGGAACGCCACAACATTTTAAAGATTTCCCAACTCGACATATTTTGCCGGTTGGTTTCGTCCATCATCGTGTTCAACTTAATCGTAGCTCTCAGGTCTTCGGTTATCTGTGCACCCAGATTCAATCTCAAATTATATCGGTTATAATTGGCAGAATTAGTTTTGAAAAAACTGCCCTGATCGTTGTAACCGAAATTGAAATAATAATCAATTTTTTCGCTGCCGCCACTAATTGAGACGTTGTGCTGTTGCTGTGGCGCCGTGGAGTTAAGGACAGCGCCATACCAGTCGGTATCCGGCATTTCTCCGTTTCTCAACCGTTCGAAATAAGCATCGTCATACGTAGTTAAAGGAGTGCTTGTGCTGCGCATCGTTGTCTCGTTGTACAATATGGCGCGATCCCAAGCATTTAACGGTTTAAGCATTTCGGCGGGCGTTTGGATGCCATAATATCCCGAATATTCGATTTTGGCCTTTCCTTTTTCTCCTTTTTTGGTGGTTACCAGCACGACGCCGTTTGCCGCACGCATTCCATAGATAGCGGCTGAAGCGTCTTTCAGGATAGAAACGCTTTCGATATCATTCGGATCCATGCGCGGGAAATCACCGCGCGGAACGCCGTCAACGACCAACAGTGGACTACCCAGCCCGCGTATGTCAAACTGATTGGTGAACTGTCCCGGTTCTGACGTCTTCTGAATCACACGCAAGCCAGGTAATTTACCGGAGAGCATGTTCTGGATATTCAGGTTCTTGGTCGCAATAATTTGTTCATTGTTTACAGCTACGACCGATCCCGTCAGCGTCGCTTTCTTTTGCGTACCGTAACCCACGACAATGACCTCTTCCAACGCGGCGACGTCCTCATTCAATTGAATAACTAAATTAGATTGATTCCCCACGGTCACGCGTTGCGTCACATACCCAATATAGGAAATCGTTAATACGGCATTCGCCGGCACATCCGACAGTGAAAAGCGTCCGTTGACGTCCGTCACCGTTCCATTTGCAGTTCCGACAATCATTACGGTGGCACTGATAATTTCTTCTCCGGTTTGTTTGTCGGTCACCGTTCCCGTCACGGTTTTTGTCTGGGCAAAACCCTGAATTACCGTCAGGAAACAACACATTATCCAAATGGAACACATTCGGATAATTCCATTACTTTTTTTTAGATTCATGTCCATAGATTTAAACTGTTTATAAAATGTAATAAAAATACTCTTACTCCCATTGCATGGGACTTCATCATACTTTATGCAGCGCTTAATCGTACATCCTATCTGTGGTTTCGGCGCACGAAAACAATGCCGCACCGGTATAATGGCAATTAGTTCCGGCGATTCATCAGGAACTGTCCAGTCGAAAAATGATCTTCTCCATAATTCTTAAATTTTTACGTTCAACATTCTTAAATTTATTTGCTCCATTTACATGGAGCACACTCAGATTCTGCTCATATATATTCTGCTCATATAATTTTTTTACACATATACAATGCGGATATTGATGTCGGGAAAAACTTTCCGGCATCAATATCCGTATCCCAAATATCCCAAATACCTTAACAGATATCCGGGCATCCGATATTAATTTAACCGTATAACGCTGATTATCAGACGAATA
>JAIRMH010000016.1 GCA_031258835.1 Tannerella sp. | reverse complement strand
TGAGTTTCATCACTTACATCAGGGATTTAAACATGAGTGTCCGAGTGAGCATTTATGACAAGCACGCTTCTTTTACTAACATTATAAAATCTTAGCTATGGACGATTAATTGTAATTTTAATTCAATGAGCCATCGACTTTTACGGCTTTGTAGACAGTTTTTTCGCCTCCTTGGCGGACATTTTTAACATATTAGTAGTCGGAGGCACAACCTTGCTTGCCTTCGCTGGCGGGATCGGACCGTCGGATATTCCGGAAGAAATACGGGCTATCGTCCGGCAGTGGCATGGGTCGATCGACAAAAGGTATACCAATATTGACAACTTAGTCCTGATCATCCAGACTCATTCATCGTGAGGAACGCCCCCGCAGTTTTCGCAGATCATCGCCAACCGCACGCAACTGGCCGCGCTGATCTCCAAATGCCGAAATGATGGAAGCTGTTAAGGGCGCTTTAATGCTCCTGCTAAGACACGCTTAACGCAAGCGTAAAAGGCAGATAACCGGAAAAAAGAATTATCTTTGCCTGATAAATAATAAAAGCGACAAAAAATAATATGGAATATGTTTAGAATTAAGTTTTTAATTGCAGTATTTTTATATCGTTCCATTGCGATGGCGGCAGCAATGCTGTCCGTTTTAGCCTGTACGTCGAAAGAGGCGTTTCATTGGCAAACGAAAGCAGGAGGCATGTATTTGCTGTCGGCGGACAAAACCGTTGTCGGACAGTTACTCGACAATCAACCGGAAGGTATGAAGGTCACCGGCGAAATCACACAACAGGATTCATCGACTTTTCGGATTGTCCGTCGCTTTACGGCTGTCCGGGATATTGATTCGGCAAGTCTGTCGCTTGATTTCCGACATCATTCGCGCAGCCGGTTCGGGATGATACCGTCCGTATCGTATAACGGGAATCCGTGGGGACGCGGCAAAGAACCGAAAGGAGCTGCGGAAAACGGACACTGGCGTACCTTCTCCTATCGCCGCACCCCCATTCCGGGCGCAACGTACTCGGAGGGCGACCAGTTTGCCGTAGCCGTATGGAGCGATACGCCAACCTGTGAATATCAGGATTTCTCCTGTTCGCTGGCGCCGGAAGAATCGCAAACGACGCATCGCATCCTCTGGCCCGAAGAAGAAATGCCGACCATGTACAGCGGCAGAGACCGCTACGCAGACGGTTATAAAAAACACGTACGGCTGAAAAAAGGAGACACCGTGACCCTGACCTTATACCTTACTGTCAGCGCCGTCGAACCCGATCACCAGACGACACATCATTTCCTGCGCAAAGCGTGGGAACTTGCCGAAAAACCGGTTATACCCGTTTTCGACGCCCAAAAACTCTGGGAACTGGGCATTCGCTACGCCACCGAATCGCTTTGGGCGGAAGAAAGTTCATTCAAAGGATTCAGCATCGGACTGCTCCCCGACGATGAAAAAGGCTGGAAACAGCGTTCCGGATGGAAATACGAAATCGGCTGGTGCGGTCAAAACGTATCGCTGGCTAATTCGCTGTTGACGGATTATATTAAAAACGGTCGCACCGAATCGCGGAACAAAGCTTTGGCAGCGCTCGACACATGGGCGAACAACTGTCCGCTGCCCAATGGTCTGTTTGTTACGCATTACGATCATATTCTGAATCGTCGTAATGATGGCGTGATGGACGCCTGTAATCTGGGTACAGCCGCATTGAATTTCTTTGAAGCCTGCGAGCTGACCCGCGCCGCCGGCGTCGACCGACCGTTATATGAACGTATTGCTTACGGTATTTGCAACTTTGTTAAAGCCGACCAACAGCCCGAAGGCGTGTATGCGCGGGGTTGGACGCCTGACGGAAAATGTTATGTCCGTGAAGGTACAATCGGCTGTTTCATGGTTCCGCCGATGCTGGAGGCTTACCGGCGTTCGGGCGATTCGACGTATCTCGTTTCGGCAATAAAAGCGTACGATTACTATCTGAAAGAATTGAAAACCGACGGATATACCACCGCAGGCGCGTTGGATACATGGTGTATCGACAGGGAATCGTCGGCGCCTCTATTGCAATCTTCGATGATGTTTTACGAAATTACCGGTGAACGTGCTTATTTGGATAATGCGGTATTCATATCGTACTATCTTTCCACCTGGTTGTGGCATTATCAAGGGGTCTATCCCGAAAACGACAACTTTACGGTGTATCGTTACAATACTTTCGGCGCAACATCCGTATCCGTTCAACATCATCATCTTGACCCGTATGCTTTGTCGTGGGTGTCAGACTGGATAAAACTCGCCGACTTGACAGGCGACAGGCAATGGAAAGAAAAAGCATTGGCAATCTGGCAGAACGGAGCTCAGTTAGTGTCGGACGGGACGTTAGAAATCAACGGACGTATTCGTCCCGCCGGTTCGCAGAACGAAGCGTATTTTGAATGTAACTTTTTTTTCGAGGCAAACCGTGAGGAGCGTATCAATTCGTGGTTAGTGGCCTGGCCCGGAGCGTTTCGCTTAGAGACGTTACGTCGGTTGAATGATTTTCAGTTATTAGATTCTGCATTTGCCCAATAGACGGATGTAAATCACAACCCGCCCGCTCAAAACTCTGTTGAGATAGAAAAAGAAGACGTGCAGGTAGTTGTGCCGAACGAAATTCAACGGGTAGGGGCCGATGTCGAAATTAGAGTATTGATTCATTTTGAAATGCCGGTGTTCAGGCCGGAATATAATTTCCGGAAGCGGGGTTCACATTCTGAGACGGAAATATTTAATCCGATCGAATTAGACACGGATTGAGATATTAAGTATTTAAAAAGTAATAACAAATTAAATTTATCAAGTATGAAAAGTAATCGTAGAGATTTTTTGAAGAAGACCTTGTATGGGGGATTGGCGCTGGGCCTAACAGGCAGTTATGCGGAAGTAGCGCAGCGTATGAACAGCGGGACGGGCGCAGACGTGCTTCCGCAAAAAGGAAAATCGGTGATGGGTTTGCGTTGCGACCCTCTACCCGAAGTGCGTATCGCCGTGATTGGACTGGGACGCGGAAGCGGCGCCGTCGAACGGCTGTCGCAAATTGAAGGCACGCGGATTGTTGCCCTGTGCGACCTGCGCGACGACCGTATTAAGAGGTGTCAGGAACAGCTGAAGAAATTCGGGCGTCCCGAAGCCGTCGTTTACACCGGCGGCGAAGAAGAGTGGAAGAAAGTGTGTGAGCGCGATGATATCGACCTGATTTATAATGCAACACCCTGGATGTTGCACGTCCCCATTGCCCTGTATGCCATGAAGCACGGCAAACATGCGGTCGTAGAAGTGCCTGCCGCCTTGACGGTCGCCGACTGCTGGGCGTTGGTCGATACGGCCGAAGAAACGCAACGCCACTGCATGATGCTCGAAAACTGCTGTTACGACTTCTTCGAGTTGGCCACACTCAACATGGCGCGCAAGGGCGTTTTCGGTGAAATCTATCATGGCGAAGGCGCTTATATCCACGACCTGCGCAGTTCGAAACACGACAAAAACGGATATCATAACATGTGGCGATTGGAATACAGCAAACGCCATACCGGCAACCCGTACCCGACGCACGGACTTGGGCCTGTCGCTCAAATCATGGGCATTAA
>JAIRMH010000232.1 GCA_031258835.1 Tannerella sp. | reverse complement strand
TACCTGTGAGCCTGCTCGATCAGCCGTTCGGCGTTGTTGTTGGCCGTCAATGCGTACACCTCGAATAAATCCCGGTGCACACTGACCACCTCTAATGCCTGTGTGCCTATCGAACCTGTAGAACCTAATATAGCTAACTGTCTTGCCATTTTATTGTTTCAAAATCAGATATGTCATTTAAAAAGCAATATAATCTTTCGGATTGACGGGCGTTCCTTTACGCCACAATTCGAAATGCAGGTGCGGCCCTGTCGACAACTCGCCCGTATTTCCGACGATAGCAATCGCCTCGCCGGTAATTACGCGGTCTCCAACCTCCTTCAGGAGTATATCATTATGTTTATAGATGGATATAAAATCATTTTTATGCTGCAAAGATATAACATTCCCGTATTTGGGATCGAATCCCGTGTAGATAACCGTCCCGTCGAGCGTGGCAAGTACGTTTTCCTTGGGTGCAGACGTGAGGTCTATCCCGAAATGTCCTTTCTCCTCATCGAACGCCGAAGATATGATGCCGTTCAGAGGGCGGTAGAAAAACATCCCCGTCTGGGGCGGATTAGGGTTTAATACCGTGAGGTTGTATTTTTCTTCTTCTTCGAATTTTTGTATGAATGTAGATTCCCTTTCACTGCGCAAGATATCGAAATCGGACGTTACGAACGACATCGTGTCGCTGTGCTGTATCGAATCAGCGCTGATATTTCCGGACAGGATGTCGGATATATTTTTGATGTAATTGGACTGGGCGAGGAGGCGTTCTTCCAGGGAGTCCGCTCTTAATGCGTTTTCGAGAATGGCTTTACGCACCTCAATATCCAAGTATCCGGGCAGGTAGTTGCGTATGGGGGTAAGTATGATAATTACGGATGTAAGCGCTGTCAGGATGAAGGCAAAGACGCATACATAAATGGAAACCGACAGCAGGGACAGGCGGATAAACCATACCTCCTCCAAGGTCGATTCGTTGAAGAACAAAAACTTATACTTGAATCGTATACGTTTCCAGAATGATTTATTTGGGTGTTTTCGTTTCATACGTACTTTAAACTGACAGCTTTACTATATTTCCCAAAAACCTTCGGGCAGTGCAACTTCAATCACTTTCCGTTCCGGATCGACCGTTGTTACCAGCGCAGCCGGAATAAGCGTTTCTTTTTCATTGTAATCGACCGTCAACAGGATATTGATCGTTTTGTCGTCAATATCCGTTACAGGGCCGATCGTCCCAATCTTTTCGTCCGACACCGTATATCCTGTAACATATTTCCAACCGGACATGTCGCTGTCGTGCAGCGGTGCCATATCTGCCGGGATATAGGCCGGTTTTCCGGTAAAGGCCTTTGCTTTTTCTTCGGAATCGATGCCGTCAAACCGGAGGAGCATCGTCGTATTGTTTTTCTGTCTGAACGAATCAATAAAAAAAGGCACCGGTATGCCATCCATATCACAAACGATATAGGGATCATCGCACGAAATACCGGCCAGGTCATAATCCGTTACGAGCGATATTTCCCCTTTTATTCCATGCGGTTTGGCAAACTGTCCTATTTTAACTAATTCTTCTTTTTTAATCATCATGCATTTTTCCTTGAAATACGTGCTCCGAGTTTGTTTAATCGTTCGTCGATATGCTGGTATCCCCGGTCTATTTGCTCAATATTATCGATCCGGCTCGTTCCGTTCGCGCTCATCGCTGCGATAAGCAACGCTATTCCCGCACGGATATCGGGAGATACCATTCCGGCGCATCTCAGTTTTTGACGGTTACCCAGTCCGATGACGGTTGCCCTGTGCGGGTCGCATAAGATGATCTGCGCGCCCATATCAATCAGTTTATCTACGAAAAACAGTCGGCTTTCGAACTTTTTCTGGTGTATCAGCACGCTTCCTTCGGCTTGGGTAGCGACAACCAGCATCACACTCAGCAGGTCGGGCGTCAGTCCCGGCCATGGAGCATCGGCTATCGTCATGATCGAGCCGTCCATAAATGTTTCGATCTGATATTTATCCTGTGCCGGTATATAAATATCATCTCCTTTTTTTTCGAGTTTAATACCGAGGCGGCGAAACGATTCCGGTATAATGCCAAGCTTGTCGTACGCCGTATTTTTGATTGTTATCTCCGATCCGGTCATGGCAGCCATGCCGATAAAACTGCCTGTTTCGATCATGTCGGGAAGTATCGTGTGTTTTGTACCGTGTAAAGCGTTTACCCCTTCGATCGTAAGCAGGTTGGAACCGACACCCTGTATTTTTGCTCCCATGTTATTGAGCATTTTCGACAGCTGTTGGATATACGGCTCGCAGGCGGCATTATAGATGGTCGTAACGCCTTTCGCGAATATGGCGGCCATGATGATATTGGCCGTCCCGGTGACGGAAGCTTCGTCGAGCAGCATGTATTCGCCTTTCAGGCCTGTTTTGGGGGCGGTTATTTCGCATATATGATGTTGTATGCCGTGATTAAACTCCGCTCCCAGCGCCTGAAATCCGGTCAGGTGTGTGTCAAGCCGGCGGCGTCCGATCTTATCGCCTCCGGTTTGCGGAAGCACAGCTTTGCCGAAGCGACCGAGTAACGGGCCTGCCATTAGTACCGAGCCTCTTAATGATGCGGCTTTACACGCATATTCTTCCGAATAAATATAATCCATATCAAGTTCGTCCGCCTGGAAAGAGCAGGCTTCATCCGACAAACGTTCGATTTTGACGCCCATTCTTTGAAGCAAACCCATCAGATTCCGGATGTCGAGGATATCCGGCACATTATGAATTTCCACTTTCCCGGGGGTAAGCAATGTTGCGCATATAATTTGCAGCGCTTCATTTTTCGCACCCTGTGGATAAATGTCTCCGCTTAATCTGCAATTGCCCTCTATGATAAAAGAACTCATGAGCTTTTGCGCAAATGATTTTTTTTATTTTTCTTATTATTACTGTTCCGTGAAGGCGAATCCATCAGGTCGACGGTTTCAACAAGTCTAAACGTTCCTGCTTTTCGGACGATTCTCATTTCGGATAATTCGGCCAGGTCTTTCAGTATTTTCTGGTTATCGACAGAGTCTTTGTTCCATATCAGGAATGATTTTTTCATTTGATTGGCAATCAAGTGTACCAACGCCTCTTTCTCATCCCCATCGTCCATCTGGGCGGCTTTGTCGATGAGGCGTTCGAGTGTTTGTCCGTAGTGACGATAGATTATTT
>JAIRMH010000162.1 GCA_031258835.1 Tannerella sp. | reverse complement strand
GTAATCAATAATAAGTTGTCGTTTGGTTTCGTCCTGTTCGATAATAATTTCAGCCGTTTTACTGTCTATGGCTTTGCCTATCTCGTTGCCACTCAACTGATAACTTCCGTCCTGTCGGTAAATATCGTTTGTATATTCAAAGGTCGTCGGTTTTTGTTCTTCACGTTTTTGGTAATTGTTAAAGTCGTCAAACAGGGATAACTGTACAGGTCGGCCGGCGGGAATGACAACCGGCAAGTTATAAGCGTTAAACAGTTTACGCTCAATGTTTCGGCGCAAGTCTGCGTTAATTATAGTGTACATATCCTTCGCTATACCTGGTACGCCGCCGCTATGTACGAAACGCACATCCGGTTTGCCGTACATATCCGTATCTATACGGTTTTCTGTTGCGACAGTATGCCGCGTCTGCTGTTGATTGTAGTAACTGTTCAGATATACGCCGTCGCCTCTTATGTCTTCAACACGGATAAATTTTTCTTCATCAGGGGACAGTAGCGTATTGGCTGTACGGCGGTCGTCTCGCTGTAATATAATCAGATCGGATTGCGCTTTAGTGCTTCCAAACAGATTTTCGGGCAGTCTGACCGCAGTAATAAGTTTAGCGCGGGACAATAGATGTTGTCTATACGGTTCATTGCCGGGGCTATCCATTACGCCTGTGGACGTGATAAAGGCAAGTATCCCGCCGTTTCGCAACATATCCATGCCTTTTTCAAAGAAATAAGTATGGACGGTGTTTACGGATTGCCGTAAAACAGGGTCTTTTGAGTTATAATATCCTGCATCATAGACTTTAAAGTTCCCGAATGGGATATTAGACGTAACGAGATTATAAGTACCGTTTTGATTTGCCGGAATTGTCTCGAAGCCTGCGGAAATAACTTTATTGTCAGGATATAAGGCTTTAAGTATAAAACCTGTTAGCTGATCCTTTTCAATGAGTGTGTATTTTCCCCCTTTGATTGTCGTAAATGCGCCTAACCCTGCGGACGGATCTAACACATTTTGGAACGTCACACGGTTTTTTGAAAAAACTCTATCAAGGGATGCGATAATCTCATTCGGCGTATAAAATGATGTTAATACGCTTTCTTTCAACGAGTTTATATAATCGTTGAAATGTGCGGGCGCGTTTTCACGGACAACATCATGCAGCCGTTGGACTGACGGAATAAGATGTTGCTCGGACTGCGAAAACTCCTGCGGTCTTGCAGGGTCGAACAGGATACATTTCAGGTCGCCAAAGCCTGCGTACCGTTTAAGCGCCTGCTGCTGTTCCGGCGTTGGTTTTTCGCCGTTCAGCTTCAACACGATTTCAATTGCGTCTATGTTCGCCGTCAATTTTTCCCTTAGAGATGCCATATTATATATTTAGAATAGTCAGACCGCTACTGCAATTTTAAATTTTAATGAGGTATAAGTTAAAAATAAGGTTCCGCAAACTGATTATTCCGGTCTTTATATTTGTGAAAGTAAGGTGCAAGTTCCGCAACAAGTTGATCTTCTCGTGGGTCGCCCTCTATTTCCGTACCGTACCGTGAAAAAATTTCTTTTACAGTCGGGTCGCGGTAGATTTCACACGCTTCGTCGTTGTCCATCTCGTACCCCGTTGCGTTTTGACATGCTTCAATCAGGTACGTGATAGGGGAAAACTCAAGCCCTGCGTACAGGGTTTGCATTGCAACACGTTCGCACTCATACGGACTCTCGCCGTCATAGGCTGCTGTTATATATGCGTTTGTCGCATTATTAGCCCGCATTACAATAATCTCATTGGCTTCTTCTTCATCTTCAAAAACGTAAGGGTGATAATCCTTCAAGTACCTGAAAATGGACTGTTGATAGCAGTCTAAATTGTCTAATTCGATTGTTGCCATATCTCTTATTATTAATAGGTTGTAAAATTCATTTCTGTTCTTCCCATTTGAAAGTCGCCATTTTTCAAATTTTCAATTTATTATTTTGTTTCTGTTCGACCTGTTTTATCTGGATATTCACACCGTTATCCGTGTTCCGGTGCAGGGAAAGGGTAGCATGAATACGGTCTCCCTTTTGATTTTGCAGGAACAGCGCTTTGGATTCTTTTCCCGATAGCAGTTTTTTTATATCCGTTGCCGACAGGTCGGAAAGTTTCAACCCCAAAAGTTTAAGTTCGTTTTTCGGGATTTCATTTTTGTCAAACGGTGTCTTTTCCGTTAATCCCATTCCGGGTACATATTTCTCATTTCCCGAACGCTCAAACGATCGCCGTAATAATTCTGTTTGTTCCCGATATTTTTGAAGATTATTATTTTTCAATTCCAGAATGTTAAGCAACTTCCAGCGAATGGCGGGATACATACTGTAATTCACATTATCCCAAACCGGCTCTCCCTTGCTGAAAGCAATCAGAAACGCTCTGTCTCTTTCCGTCAATGAACGGTTGACTTCGAAAATCAACCGGTCCCGTGTTTCCAGATAATCTTCATACAAAAAAGGGTGATCGGTCATCCCGGTGAATTGACTGTCAAATACTGCCTTTTGATCAATCTTTTGAGGATTCAACAATTCATGAAAAGGACGCTTGCCACATAACAGAAAAAACAGGAATCCGTTTTTTATCTCATCGGTATAGCCAACTTCATTGAACAAATTACGTATGTCAAACAGGTCGCGTGGATGTTGACGGTCTAAAGCTGCATTAATCTTTCCACCCCATAATTGTCCAACAGAAACAGTTTTGATTTCACAGAAACGGTTGAAAACCGTTTGGGCGCGACTGCACAGTATTTTTGAACAGGGTTTGGCGATCAATCCCCGGTTGATTTGATTCACCTCTATCTTCACCGTCACATCTAGCTTCGAGCAAATCAGTTTAAGTTCTTTCGACGCTCTTTGCGAATCAGGGAAACGGACAGACGGGATTCGTTCTTTCAAGCGCTTTTTTATCGCATCCAAAGATTTACTGATATTTCCCAAATCCACGTTTCTATCCTGGCTAAACGGGATATAAGTAAGGTCTATATCTATCGAAAATCGCGGCATGTTCAAATGGAAAAGATTAATCGCCGTTCCTCCATGAAGTGCAAAATTATTTTCTATAGCAATATCCGGGAGGATCTCTATCAATAATGCTATCTGTTTTTCGTAAGTATCAAAAAACGTCTTCATCTCTAACAAGTTCTTCAGGTAAAACCAATTGATACTTTGGAACAAATGTACCACTGTCGACCAGACTGCGTACGCCGCTGCCCAACCCTATTCTGCCGGTATCTATATATTTAAACCAGGCATGTCCGATTCTTTCGGCGAAAAATAGAAATAAACGCCTGACTTTTACCGATTTACACTGCTCCAAAAGTGTTTGTACCTGATCCGGTCGAAGCGTAGCCAATCCTTCCATTACTTCATAAGCCTCCTGCAGGGAAAATCGGTGCGGGCATAGCGATAAACATTCCATTACAGCCCTGGCTGCATTAGACACTTTTATGACTAGTTCTCCTTCCTGGTAATACGATAATTCCGTTTCAGTATTTTTGAAAAGAGAACAGCCATATATCTGCACCTTCATGTCCCATTGAGTTTTTGTAAACCATGCCGGCAGGTGCGTTTTGCCTTCAACGAATAGGGTGATTATGGGAGAGCCGGTTTGCAGATAATGGGCATTGCCTGATAATTCCAGAGCCGAACGTCCGCCGATATGCATATTCATGCCTGCCTGCTGTTGAAAGGCGGCTATTGCTCCGGACAGGACAAGCTGGTCTCCGGTTTTAAGCATAGCTCCTGTTCCGACAGACTTCAACCAGCCGCTTTTTTTATAACGTTGTTGTAATTCATAAGGATATCCTTGTGACACCAGCCATGAAGAAAGCATCACAAGACCTCTCGGTGTAGTCAGCACCAAACGTTGTAATTTCGTCATATTCCTCTCGTTTCTCATACTTATAGTATAAATATATGTGCAAAGATAAAGAACTTTTATCGTTTATGCAAATTCCGTATACAAATAAAACCAAATTAATAAGTTGAAAATTTATTTCTGCTCTTTCCGTTTAAATCATCCCCGATATATGCGGATTATTAAATTCAAGGCTCTATAACGATATGGTGGGTAATCAAATTTGAGTTTAGCGGCAATGAAATAAATCATATTAATAAAATTTCGAGTATTTCGGAATCCCCTTGCTCTTCTTTTAGCGAGTTGAATTTTGGCATTAATACCTTCGAGTATTCCATTACTATGTAGTCGCAGATGTTTCGCCTTATTTTACGTATTATTAATTTTTATATATGATATTTAACGGCCAGTTAATCGAAAATTAATCCTGCTGTTAAGTATGGGCGTCTATATTTGCGAAAAAATTAATTTATAGTTCTGTGCATTACTTCCGGAAGCCGTCAGGTCTTATTGCGGTGATAGCTGTTCCGAAAACAATCCGGACGACAGGATCGGCAGTTGGTAGTCGGTCGTATTTGAAAGATATTTATATTGATATACATGGACAAACACTTTAAACACTTTAAAAAATGTATTCTATGAGTAAAAAATTTCTTGAGTTGAGACTGTTAGCAAGGATTTTGTTAACAGGATGTATGATTTGCTGCTGTTCGTTTCTCATGACGGCGCAGGAGAGTTTTACGGTTGAGGGAGTGGTGATCGACGAAGAAGGCGAAGGGTTGCCGGGCGTGACCATCCGGATTCAAGGCTCTACGCGAGGCGTGAGTACCGATGTGGACGGTTCATATTCGCTGAACAATGTAAAACCGTCGGATATACTGGTTTTCTCATATGTCGGATATCAGGAGCATAAGGAGACAGCGGGAAACAGGCGTAAGATCAACGTTTCTATGACGTCGAGCGCTGCCGAGTTAGAAGAGGTGGTGATCGTCGCTTTCGGGGCGCAGAAAAAGGAAAGCATACTCAGTTCCATTGAGACGGTGAATCCCAAAGAACTGAAAGTGCCGTCCAGTAATTTAACGACGGCGCTGGCCGGACGTCTGTCGGGCGTTATCGCTTATCAGCGAAGCGGGGAGCCGGGACAGGATAATGCCGACTTTTTTATACGGGGAGTAACGACTTTCGGTTATAAAAAAGACCCGCTTATCCTGATAGACGGAATTGAAACGACGGCTACGGAACTTGCACGCCTGACGCCAGATGACATTGAGGCCTTCTCTATCCTGAAAGACGCTACGGCAACGGCGCTTTACGGCGCCCGCGGAGCCAACGGGATTATACAGATAAAAACGAAAGAGGGGCGGGAGGGGCCGGCGAAGGTGTCCATCCGTCTGGAAAATTCGTATTCGTCGAATACGAGTAACATTGAGCTGGCAGATCCGATTACGTACATGCAACTTAACAACGAAGCCCGTAATACGCGCTTGCTGGAAGGAAGTACGGATTCGCGGTATTCGCCCGAAAAAATCGATCAGACAATCAGAGGCGGGAATCCTTACGTTTACCCGGCAAACGACTGGCGGAAACTGTTGGTGAAAGACGTGGTAAGCAATCAGCGGGCTAATCTGAACGTGAGCGGTGGAGGTGGCGTCGCCCGATATTACATCGCAGCTTCCTATGCGCGGGATAACGGGAATCTGAAAGTAGACAGGAAGAACAATTTCAATAACAATATTGATTTACGCTCCTACCAGCTTCGCTCTAATATTAATATTGATATTACCAGGACGACGGAAGCCATTGTCCGGCTTTCCGGAAGTTTTGACGACTACACCGGGCCTCTGGACGGCGGCACAGGCATGTACCAGAAGATCATGAAGTCGAATCCGGTAGAATTTCCAGCCTATTATCCGGAAGAGTATTCGCCGGGAATACAGCACATCCTCTTCGGTAATGCGCCCCGTGGTAATGCCACCGCCGGCTATGCAAATCCTTATGCCGATCTGGTGAGAGGATACAAAGACTACACCAAGTCGCTGATTGAAGCGGCGTTCGAATTGAAACAGGACTTCAACTTCATCACTCCGGGCCTGAATGCAAGAGCGCTTTTCAATACCTCCCGTTATTCTTATTTCGACGTGTCCCGTTCGTACAATCCCTATTTCTATGCCGTCCAGGATTACGACCGCTTTTCGGGCGAACTTCCTACCCTGCGGTTACTCAACGCTGACGGCAATCCTACGGAATACCTGAATTATTCTCCGGGAGGGAAAGACATCAATTCTACCACTTATATAGAATCATCCATCACGTATGGCCGGGAATTTGACGGTATACACGACGTCGGCGGGCTACTCGTTTACTATCAACGCGAACAGTTGTATTCCAACAAAGAAACGCTGCAACTCTCGTTACCTTACAGGAATCAGGGACTTTCCGGGCGCTTCACATACGGCTACGATAAACGTTATCTGGTCGAACTGACTTTTGGATATAATGGTTCAGAACGCTTCTACACTACCGAACGGTTCGGATTCTTCCCCGCCCTGGGAGGCGGATGGATTATATCCAACGAGCAGTTCTGGGAAAAATTCGCTTCGGTAATACCCAAGTTGAAACTGAAGGGCACCTATGGCCTCGTCGGAAATGATGCTATCGGAGATGAAAACGACCGCTTCTTTTACCTCTCCGAAATGAATATGAACGACGGTGGAAGAGGCTATACCTTTGGACAGGGTTTAAATTCCGGTGGATATACAAGGGACGGAGTAAGAATAACCCGCTATGAAAATAAAGACATTACTTGGGAAACAGCCTACAAAACTAATCTCGGCATTGAACTGAATCTGTATAATTCTTTCGATTTTCAGGCCGATTATTTTACCGAACAGCGTAAAAATATCCTGATGACCAGAAGCTCCATCCCCTCTACGATGGGGTTGTCGGCAGATGTACGCGCTAACGTCGGTGAGGCAAAAGCAAGCGGATTTGATGCCTCTATTGATTATAATAAATATTTTTCTTTCGGATATTGGCTTCAGGGACGGGCGAATTTCACGTATGCACACAGTGAATTTCTTGTCTATGAAGAACCCGAATACAAGGAAAAATACAAATTGAGGGTTGGAAATTCACTCAACCAGGTGTACGGTCTGATTGCCGAGCGCCTTTTTGTGGACGAATATGAAGTGGCTAATTCGCCTGTTCAAACGTTCGGCGAATATATGGCCGGCGACATAAAATACCGCGACGTAAACGGCGATGGAGTGATTACCGACCTCGATGAAGTGCCGCTTGGTTATCCGACGGTACCCGAAATTGTCTACGGTTTCGGTATTTCTTTTGGGAACGATAATTTTGATTTTTCCACTTTCTTTCAAGGGCAGGCGCGTTCTTCCTTCTGGATTGACGTCTCGGCCACCAGTCCCTTTCAGTACATCGCCGAAGAAAACGCCGATGTTCCCATATTGAAAGCCTACGCCGACAGCCACTGGTCGGAAAACGACCGTAACTTGTATGCTATCTGGCCGCGATTGAGCGAAACGGTCATTTCCAACAATACAAGAACCAGTTCATGGTTTATGCGCAACGGCGCTTTCCTGAGGATGAAAACGGTAGAAATAGGGTACAAACTGCCGAGAAAATTATTGAAAAAGATGTACCTTGACAATCTAAGAATATATGCCACCGGAAACAACCTGCTTCTCTTCAGCGGATTCAAACTCTGGGATATTGAAATGGGAGGACAGGGTCTCGGATATCCGATTCAGAAAGTTTATAATATTGGTTTGCAAATAGGTTTTTAATATGCGACGCTACATACATTAATATAATATCAAAAAGATATGAGAAAGTTTATATATATAAAAAAGTTGATGCTTTGGGCGACGATGATCCTGCCCCAGCACTTATTTTATTCGTGCAATTATCTTGACGTTGTTCCGGATAATATCGCAACGCTGGAACACTCTTTCGCTAACCGCCTGGAAGCCGAAAGATTCCTGTTCACTTGTTACTCTTATATTCCCAACACGTCGGGCGTTAGCTCTAACATAGGGCTTTGCGGGAGCGACGAACTATGGACAAACCGTTTCCGGGAAAACGACGGACTGCGCGTCGCCAAGGGCGAACAAAATATTAACGACCCGCTCGTCAATTACTGGGAGGGACGAAGAGGCGCCAATGTAAATCTGTATAACGGGATCCGCGACTGTAACATTTTCCTCGAAATATTGAAGGATGAAAACCAGGTATACGATTTGCCCCTCGACGTAAGGAAAAGGTGGATATGCGAGGTGAAATTCCTGAAAGCTTTTTATCATTTTTACCTCTTCAGGATGTATGGGCCGATTGTAATTGCGGACGTCAATATCCCGATTGACGCTACTCCCGACGAAGTGCGGGTCAAAAGGGCGCCGGTGGATTCGGTCGTCAATTACATCGCCGGATTGTATGACGAATCGTTAGGAGACAGGGCGAATCAGGACCTGCCGAAGGAAATCATGAACCGGCAAACGGAACTGGGACGTATCACGCAGTCGATCGTACTCAGCATGAAAGCCCGTTTGCTGGTCACGGCGGCAAGCCCGCTGTTTAACGGCAATCCGGATTACAGGGGGTTCAAAGACAATGACGGAACGCTGTTGTTCCCGCAAGAATACGATCAGCGAAAATGGGAGGCTGCCCGCGACGCTTGTAAGGCAGCCTTGGATGCCTGCGAAGAAGCCGGTGTGATGCCATATGAATTTTATCCGACAAAAACCTTGCAGCCGGAGACGGAATTGGATCTCTCTATCAGGAACAGCTTCTCCGACGATTTGTGGAGCTCCGAAATCATCTGGGGACTCTCCGGTGCCGGACGCAGAGGTAACGACCAGATCCAGCAAAAATCAATGTCAAGGCTCAACCCCAATGCCAAGCAAAGCAATACCGTAGCCAACGACGAATTGAACCCTACCATCCAGATCACGGACTTTTTCTACACGAAGAACGGCGTCCCCGTCACCGAAGACAAAACATGGCTTTCGGGAAGGACGCGGCTGGACATCCTGACCATTGGGGCGGAATACCGATATCATCTGGTGGAAGGATATGACATCGCCGCCATGCACTTCGACCGCGAGCCGCGCTTCTACGCCTATCTGGGTTTCGACGGATCGATATGGTATATGGAGAACAGCCAGAACGAAACGTTATGGACACTGAAATGCCGCATAGGGCAACAGCAAGCGCGATACGGGGCCGATTATTTTTCGGTAACGGGTTACTGGCCTAAAAAATTGGTGAACTGGAAATACGTTATCACCGACAATGATCAAAGAGTGGTCGTCGATTATCCGTGGCCGGAAATGAGACTCTCCGACTTGTACCTGCTTTATGCAGAGGCTTTGTGTCAGACGGACGATTTGAATACCGCCGTCGAATACGTCGACAAAGTCAGGGCGAGGGTCGGGCTGAAGGGCGTCGCCGAATCCTGGTCGCAATATTCCAACCAGCCGGATAAGTATAAAAACAAGGACGGATTGATGGAAATTATCAAACAGGAACGGACGATCGAACTCATGTTCGAAGGCGCCCGCTATTGGGATATACGCCGCTGGAAAGACCTTAACAGGCTCAACCAGACCATTCAGGGCTGGGACATAGACCAGGAAACGGCCGAGGCTTATTACCGTCCTAAAAACATCTATAATCAAACGGTGATCGTTCCACGCGACTATTTGTCACCCCTCCGGGAATATGCGCTTATCGTCAATCCGAACCTGGTACAGAATCCGGGATGGTAATATGTACGATATAAAATGAAGTTTATGAATGATTATGATATTAAATAAAAAATACAAAGATATGAAACCTGTTAGTAAAATGATGTTCTGTTGTATGCTGGCGCTCTTTTCTCTTTACGCATGTTCCGAAATGGAATTGCAGCCCATAGAAAAGAATACGGGAGCGCCCGGAAAGGTAAATGTTACCAACATAGAAAATACGCCCGGAGGCGCCATTATCACCTATACGCTTCCGGATGACCCTGATTTGCTCTACGTGATGGCAAGATATGAAGAAAAAAGCATTTCGAGAGAGTTTAAAGCCTCTTTTTATACCAACAGGCTAATCATCGACGGCCTGAGCAAGGAGGAAGAATATACGGTAGAACTGACGGCTGTTAACCGTAGCGGAAAGGCATCCGAAGTGGTCGTCGTAAAAATTATACCCCAGAAGCCTCCGGTACGTGGCGTCTTCGAATCGTTGCGCGGCGTTCCTACTTTCGGGGGAATTGAGATCTCGTACGAAAACCCGTCGAAGGCCTTTGTCGCCATCGGCGTACTGACTACGGATGCCGAAGGCAAGTTTTATGAACACGACACGTATTATTCCTCGCAACCGGGCGCCAAATTCTCTGTGAGAGGATTCGGCGAAGGGGAGAGGGAATTCCGGCTGTACGTCAAAGACAAATGGGGCAATGTGTCCGATACGACTTCTTTCACGGTGACGCCCATCGGAGAGACGGAATTAGACAAAAACCTTTTCAGGGAAATGAAACTCAAGGGAGATGCCGAGTCGACGGCCTGGGGCGGGCAAATGCGCTTTATATGGGATGGCCGTGCTTTCGGAGACAATGAAGGAGACTGGGGTTTGCATACCGGAAACGTGGCTACCAACGCGCCGATGTACGTTACGTTCGATCTAGGCGTCGTAGCGACGTTGAGCCGCTTCAAGCTGTGGCCTATTATGGACGATAAGCACATGTACAACGACATGAGCCCACGCAATTATGAAATATGGGGACGAACCGAACCGGTCAGCGCTTCGGACGATGGCGACTTCTTCCCCAACTGGTTCAAGATGGGAGAGATTGAAAATATTAAACCCTCCGGCCTTCCCACAGGCTCGCTTACGGACGACGATCGCGCGGCAGCGCGGAGAGGCGACGAATTAGTTTTGGATTACAACGTGTATACGACCCGTTATATCCGCATACGATGCACCAAGAACTGGAACGGGAACACGAACATGTGCTTCTCCGAAGTTTCTTTCTGGGCAACGAGTATTAACCCCGTAAATTAAAATTTGACTTATGAAACAGATTCGATTTATTTTTTTCACGCTTGTTGCGGTATACATGATTGGCGTGTGGCTGTTGTCCGGCTGTACCGGCATGGACGATTACCTGAAATATACGGGCGGCAAGGAACTGGTATATCCGGGCAAGGTGGACTCCGTGATCTTCCATTCAGGAAGAGAGCGGATCGTATTTACAGGCCTCCTTATTTCGGACCCGAACATACGGAAAGTGAGCATTTTCTGGAATAACAGGACAGATTCCCTGATGCTCGACGTGCAACGGTCGACAGGCGTCGATTCATTAACGGCAAATATACCCTTGCCTGAAGGAACCTATAACTTCCAGGTGTATTCGCACGATGCGGAAGGACGGTCGTCGATCGTTACCAATGCTTTGGGCAATTCTTACGGCGCCAATTACGAAAAAGGACTTTATGACCGGCCGGTGAAGAGCGTCATACAGAATCCCAACTATGTGGAGATAAACTGGTATAACGGCGATCCTGCGTGTTTTGTCAAGGTGGACTATGTGGATATATATGATGTGGAGCATACTACTTTTGCGCCTGCCTCTAAGGATACGACCCTCCTGCCTTATTGCAAGCCCCTGACCGAAATAAGACTGCAAACTTTTTACCTGCCCGACGAATATGCGGTAGATACCTTTAAGGTTGCCAACCCGTGGTACGTTGGCGCCGATGCGGATATTACCGAAACGTACATCAAAAATTCGGGCGCCGGTGGCGTAGGTATCAAGGGAAATTACCTCAACGGCAATTCGGAGTGGGGAGAGCCGATAGACTGGATCGTTACCGACCCCGTGAAGGTAAATGCACACCAACACGGATGGGCGAACCGCGACGGGGGCGTGTTGCATCCCGAAACATGGGGGAGCGGCGACTTTGAAAACGGTAAAATATACCAGACCTTCACCCTGCCCAAAGGTAAATACGAACTGTCGTATTACTGTGTCGGCGCTGCTGCCGCCAGTAACGACTGGAGTAAGATAAACGCCTATTTTGTCGCAGCCGAGGGCGCCGCGCCTCCCGACATGAACGAGATTGAAGCCGACGATCGCGTGCTGGGATTCTTCCATGGCGACGGGACAACTTTTACAGGCTGGCATACGATTACGTTTACCTTGGGCGAAGCGACGCAAATAAACATCGGGTTCGTATTCAGCCTCAAAAACGAATCCCAGTTCCGCGTAAAGGAACTTAAACTGATGTATAAGGCAAAATAAAACAGCTAAAAGCAACAAGGGAAAAAGAACGGGGAGTTCTTCTGATTTTGCCAGAAATCGACCATTCTCCGTTCCGGTTTCCCTCTAAAATTTATCAACTAATTAAAAATATATGACAGAAATACATATCGGACGATTGATACCTATTTATTATTCCTTATCAGCCAATCTATTAATTTTGATTTTTTTCAATATTATTCGTCCGGGGATGAAGTAAAGAGAAATTATACTGTGGCCAAATCCGCTACACTTTGTGGCCAAATCCGCCACAAAATTCGGTTTACGGATCAGAAATATCGTTTATCTTTGTATCGGTTATAAGAATATATTACGAATTAAAAATTAACATTATGGTAAAAAAAATTTCAGGTAGTATTGTTATATTAGCAATTGCATGTGCATCTGTGTTTAATATGGGTTTAAACTCGCAAAGCAAAAAAGTAATCGATATTTCTTTGGCCAATAATAAAGCATTGGCTAACGGAGAAGAAGGGACAAGCGTTGGCACCTGTTATCTTCAAGGCGGAGTAGATAATTATGTAAATAAAATTCCTTGTGACAGCAGGACAGATGCAAATACGATTTATCCGTGTTTGTCAAGCGCGCTTCATTAGATAACAATGGTAACAATGATACGATTAATATGCTTGTCGGCACTCGTTACGATAATAATGACCGGCTGTAATGACCATTCAAACTCAAATGATTCTATCTTCAATGGTAAAATAAGTTGGGTTGATGATACGTGTAAAGTGGAAAAGGTTACGTTGAAAGAGATTGATTTGGACGGCGCTTTTTATGGGATCCCGACGGTATGTGATTCCATAATGATTTTCTGGAATTATAAACTGACGAAGTCGTTTTTTAATATATTCAATCTGAATACGGGAGAGTATATCGGAGACTTTTGTAATAAAGGCGGAGGGCCTGAAGACGCATACAGTCTGCCTTATGTATATCAGGTATATAAAGGTAATGGAACGATTACGACGCTATTGTATGCCTCAAATGAACAAAAGTTGTTTATATGGAACATCTCAAAATCCATTGAACAGCGAACGACTGTTTTTGATACGGTTATTCCCTATGAAAGATCTTTGTCGCATGATCGTATTGCAAACTATCTGTATATGTTCCGGTTAGATAAGGACACATTGGCTGTCAATATTAATTCCGAGTTATTATCCATAGCCGGCGATATAGCGTCAACACCTTATTACTGGAAAAGAACCATCTATTCCAATCAACAGGTAAGAGAATACAAGATATATAATAATGACGTCATTCGGAAAGAGAAATCACATATAACACCGGATTTTTTTTATTTATCACGTGATTGCATAAAGCCGGACCGGACGAAAATCGTTCAAGGAATGCATCGCCTTTGCCAAATCAACATAATTGACCTTGCAAGTGGTCAAGTTACAGGATGCCGGATAAAAAATACGCCCGATTTTTCAATTTTCAATAAGGATATGAAAAACATAAAATATTACACGCGTACTCAGGCTGATGACAACTATATTTATGCCATGTATCTGGGAGAAGAAACAGATAATCATCCTTCTGTAAAACCAAAATGCCCGCATCTTGTTTATATTTTCGATTGGGACGGCAACCTGATTAAAAAACTGGATTTGGGACATCCGGTAATAGAATTTGCCATAGACGGAAATAATAATTTATTATATAGTATGGATGCGGAAGAAGATAAATTATACTGTCTTGATTTGAATCAATTAAATTTGAAATAAAATGAAAGTCAACAAATATGTAATCAGTTATTTATTTTTATTGTTCTTGGGGTATGTTTTCCCCGTAACAGCTGCAGGCGCACCTCCAGTTGTTCGCAAAGGACTTTCGTATGTATGGCCGGCAGAATACAAAGACTGGTCGAATGGTTTTTTGGCAGGGAACGGTAAGATGGGCGTGATCGTTTTCGGCAATCCGCTTCACGAAACCGTGATCTTTAACGACCGGAAATTTTTTATGGCCGCCTCTCATGAACGCTCTTTCAACCGAGTCAGCGCCGCCGATTTGCAGAAAATACGTGAATATTGCGCCGCCGAACAATGGAAAGAAGCAAACGATCTGGCCAATGCCGTACATGGTTGGAAAAATGGCGGCGAGGGCAACAAACATCCCGGTTATAAAATGCAGATAGATATTTCCCAAGACGGGACAATTCGCGAATATGTGCGCGAATGTGACTTCCGAACAGGGGAAATCGTCGTGAGATGGACGGACAATCGCGGACAATGGGAACGGAAAACGTTCGTCTCGCGACATGACAATGTAATCGTACAATACCTGACGGCACCCCGCAAAGGGAATTTAAATTGTGATATCCGCCTGAATATCGATACCGGTATGCATTTTGCCCCGGACATGAAATTTACGGACGCCTCCGGTTTGGATTACCTGAATCTTCGCGTCAGTTATGCGCCGAACACGAACGGCGCCGGATACGAAGGCGTCACGAAGGTGATCGTCAATGGCGGAGAGAAAAGTATTTCCGGCAACATGCTGACGGTCAAAAACGCCCGTTCCGTACTCTTGCTTACCCGGATGGAAAAGTATTATGCCGATTGTGAAGCGCAATGGAACAGGAAAGCCCTGCAAACTGCTCTGGATTCGCTCCCCGCAGATTACACCGCTTTGCTCGCCGGACAAATCAAAACCCACCGGGCAATTTTCGACCGCGTAAAACTTGACTGGGGCGGTACGGCTTCCGATCGCGCACTTTCTAATGAACGTTTGATAGAAAAACAGAAAAGCCTTGACGCACCGTTACCGGCGCTTTGGGAACGCATTTTTGATTCGGGACGTTACCTGTACCTCTCTTCAAGCAGCGAAACGGCGCCGCCCGACCTGCTCGGTTTGTGGACGGGCGATTGTCATGTCGGCTGGAGCGGTTACTATCATTTAGACGCCAACCTGAACCTGCAAGTGGCCGGAGGCAACATCGGTGCCATGCCCGAAGCTATGGAAGGTTATTTCACGCTGATAGAGCGACTGAGCGACGGTTTCATGGCCAATGCCGACAAACTGCTCGGATGCCGCGGTATGTTGGGCGGAGGCAATACCGCCGGGCTAAACGGCTTGATATCGTCGCTGAATTATTATTATCCCTACCAATATGTCACGGGCGAGATGGGGTGGTTGCTATATCCCTTCTGGGAACACTATCTGGTCGCCGGCGACGAAGATTTCCTGCACCGCCGCCTCTTCCCGTTGCTCAAAGAGATGGGCGCTTTCTACGAAGATTTTCTGGTAGAAAAAGATGCTGACGGCAAGTATATTTTTGCCGGATCCATCTCGCCCGAAGCACAGCCTGCAAGACTGGGCTTTTCGTTGGTCAATAATTCCACGTTCGACATTGCCGGCGCTAAATTCTGTCTGGAAACGCTCATCCGTCTTTGCCACCTCTTCGGCGAAGAGCAGGGTAGGGGCGAAGGCGTGGAACGGTGGACTGCCATCCTCGAAAAGCTGCCTCCATACCTGATCAATGTCGATGGCGCCTTGAGCGAATGGTCGTGGCCAAGCCTTAAGGACAGGGACGGATATGGACATCGACATTCCAGCCATCTGCTTACCGTCTGGCCGCTGAACGAAATTTCAAAGGAAAAAACGCCCGAACTGTATAATGCCGCCCGGATAGCACTTAGCATGAAAGATCGACACAGTTATGAAGATGCCGGGCATGGCATCCTTCATGCCGCCTTGCATGCCGCTAACCTGAACGATAGCCGTTCGGCCACCGATAAACTCCTGCGGCTGACGAAGACCGACTTTTTCTTTTCAGGTCTGGCCTCGGCGCATTACAGCAAATTCAAAGTGTTCTGTACGGACGTTTGCAATACCGTTCCCGCTATTATGATGGAAATGTTGGTCAATTCAAAAGATGACGTCGTCGAACTCTTGCCGGCAATTCCGTCAAGTTTGCCCTCCGGTTCTATATCAGGCATGAAAACGCGTAACCGCGTTATGGTTGAACATCTGGAATGGAACCTCGAAAACGCAACCGTTTCCTGCCGTTTGAAATCGGACGTCGACCAAAGTATTACGCTCATTCAACGGCAAGGCGTCAAGAGCGTTTCCGGCAATGTGCCCATCCTGCCCTCCGCTGTCGGTAATGAAGCCCGTACCATTCGTCTGAAGGCAGGGAAAACCGCTAAAATTACGCTTCAACTTGCTGGAATATCCGGTAATCAATTAGTCAGTCCTTAAAGCTGTATTAATTCATTGCCGGCATCTCCTCAAACACCGCAAACGGCCTGTCGAAGGCAAAAAAAATCGTGATACCC
>JAIRMH010000108.1 GCA_031258835.1 Tannerella sp. | reverse complement strand
TGGGCGTGCAGGCTTTCAACACGGTGATTTTCACCGTTACTTTCCTGATGGCCCTGTTGTCGATACAGCTTTCGGGAAAAGGTTTTCGCCGGTTCTCGCTCGTATGGAGCGGCCTGTTTTTGTTGCTGAATATCTTTCATCTGGCGGCGACGGCGTTTGTCGAAGCGTTCGACCTCTCGCAGGTTTGCCTGCTGACGTTTGTGCTGGCGGTGAATGTGCTGCTGACGCTTACGCTGTGGAAAGAATTAAAAACGGGAAATGATGTATAAACGATTATTCTGCCTGCTATGTTCCATGCTGCTTGGTTTCCCGCTGATTGCAAGCGGACAGAACATCGCAGGAAAAGTAATCAACTGCATCGACTATCAGCCGCTTGCGGGGGTATCGGTACGAATTGAGGGAACGAATACAGGTACCGCCACCGGCAGCGACGGACAATATACGCTTGCCGGAATCGGGACAGGCGTCTGCGAACTGGAATTTTCGTTTATCAGAAAGAAAACCGTCAGGGAGAAAGTAACGGTTTCCGGCGCAGGGACGCATACGCTGAACGTCTGCATGGAGGAAGACATCACGACGATTAGCGAGGTAACCGTTACCGCCACCACCGGCGCACGGAAAATCAGGGAAATCGTGGAAAGCCCGATGGCGGTATCCGTCATCGACGGGACAAAACTGCGGGGACTGACTTCGGGGATAGAGGATGTGCTTAAACGCACGTCGGGGCTAACCGTCCGGCAGACGGGCGGGCTGGGTAGCGAATCGCGCATCTCCGTACACGGACTGGAAGGCAAGCGCGTGGCGGTGTTTATCGATGGTTTCGCACTGAACAGTCCCGACGGTTCGTTTGACATCAACGACATGCCGGTGGACGTTATCGAACGGATCGAAGTCTATAAAGGTATTGTTCCCGCCGAATACGGAGGCGACGGGCTGGGCGGAGCCATTAACATCGAAACGCGCGAAGTGGACTGCGACGTGATAGGGGCAACGCTGGAAGCGGGTAGCTTCGGCACTTACAGGGCGATGATTGGCGTAAAGAAAAAATTCGACGAGCCGGGCATACAGTTGGAGTTTGCCATGCTTCACAACCAGTCGGACAACAACTATACGATGGACTTGACCTCATTCGACCCCGCATCGCCCTACTCGCAGGTGAGGCGGAACAACGACTTTTACCGGTCGTCCATTGTAGTACCGGGCATCATTTTCACCAAACTGTGGTTCGACAAAATAGAGATGGAGTTTGCCTTTTACTCCAATAAAAAGGAGTTGCAAAACATTTTCTTCGACTCCCGTTCGGCTTACACCTATGGCAGCAACATCATGCCCAGTCTGACACTGGAGAAGGAAAACTTCCTTGCCGAAGGGCTGGATTTCAAGCTCTCGGTTGTAACTCCCATGGTTCGCCAGCATCTGGTAGATACCGTTTCCAGCGTGTATCAATGGAATGGCGAGAAAAGTTTTTCTTACGGCGAAACGGATGACAAACAGTTTAACCTGTCGGACGACAAACACTTTGAGTTCCGCAGCAAGCTCAATCTCAAATACCGTCTTGCGGAAAGTCATCGACTCAACCTGAACAATCAGTTTGTATTTGCCAACCGCCGGCCCAAAGACGACTATCTCATCGACTGGCTCGGCTACGATCCGAGCGGTTTTCCAAGCCGGATGCACAGTAATGTAACCGGGCTGGCGTATGAGTTCACTTCGCCGGACAGACGCTGGGAGAACATCGCCGCGCTCAAAGCCTACTGGCTACAGACGGAAATTTACCGCACGGAAGAAATTGGCGTTACCTCGGATTTCAAGCAGACGCCCGGCGTTACCTCAAGCAACAATCTCTACTGGGGATGGCTGGAGGGCGCAAGCTACCGGCTGCTGGAAGGCTTCCGCCTGAAAGCCTCGTATGAACATGCCGTCCGCCTGCCCGACAATGAGGAACTGTTCGGCAACGGCATTACGGTCAAATCCGCCGTCAACCTCCTTCCCGAACGGAGCGACAACTTCAGTCTGGGAGTCATTCTCGACCGGCGCGATTTTCTCCGCCTTACCCGCCTCCAGCTCGAAGCCAACACTTTTTGGATGAATACCCGCGACCTCATCTCCCTGCAGCCCGCCGACCACCGCTACGCATACCAGAACATGGACGATACGCGCATCAAGGGTTTCGACGCAGATTTGAAAGTGGACTTCATCCCCGAACTTTACGGCTATTTCAACATCACGTATCAGGACTTGCGCAACACCCGCCGCTGGCTTACCGACGACCAAAAGACGTCCAATCCCAAATACGGCAGGCAGGTGCCCAACATTCCCCCGTTTTATTACAATGCCGGGCTGGAGTTCCACCGGGCCGACTTCCTGATGAAAGGGGAACTGTTCCGCATCTTTGCCGACTGGTCATACGTCGGGGAGTTCAACTATGCATGGAAGATGTCCGACCGCAAAGATCAGGAATATCTCTGGATGATACCTGCTTGCCGGAATCTTTCGACAGGCGTACAGCAGTCGTTTTTCAATAATCAGTTATCGCTCTGCGTCGAGGTGCGCAACATTTTGGATACACCCCAGTTCAACAACCTTAAAATGCCCCTTCCAGGGCGTACATTCAACATCAAACTCCGTTACAACTGGTTCCGCGATAAATCGGAAGGAGGGGCAATGGCGTTTTAGCAAACCGTTAGCATGAAATAAAAGAATAGATAATAAATAGTAATAAATAATAATAAATAGTAATAATAATAGTAATAAATAGTAATAATAGTAATAAATTAAAGAAGTATGAAAACATTAGAAAAAAGAATGAGTATGAAAACGTTCGTATTTGCCGCAGGAATCCTGTTCCTGTCTGGTGTATGTGTTACATCCTGCAAAGAGGATGACAATCCTGAACCCGCCGCTGCTGCGGCAAACTATGCTTACAGCGTAATCGTGGGCGACAATTCGTATGTGGGCGTCTTCGACAACTTCGAAGACATCTCAAGCCTGAACAACAGCAATTCGTTTGTTCATGCCAAGAGCGCCCTTCTGTATCCCTACAAGGATTACCTGTATGTGCTGGAATTTGAAAGCAACGAAAAACTGGTTCAGTACCGCAAAAAGGACGGCGACCTTGAACTGGTAAAAACACTTTCGCTGCCGGCACAGTCTTACCCTGTCGGTCTTACGTTCAAGGACGACAAAACGGCGTATCTTTCCCTTGCATACACCGGACAGATGCTTGTTGTCAATACGGAAGACCTGAGCATTACCGGAAATCCTGTCGACTTCACTCCGTACGGACTGGAGAACTGCTTTGTAGCGCCCGGACAGGCAATCATTCGCGACGGGCTGATGTTTGTTTCGCTGGCACAGTACATTGCCGTGAACTATCCGTCGCCGGGCGCATACATCGCCGTCGTCGATGTGGCGACTAATCAGCCCGTCAAGCTAATCAGCACGCAACTGTCCAGCAATACATGTGCTTTAGACTATGCCGGCGACCCGTTCGTGGATGAAAATGGCGACATTTACTTTTGCAGCATCGGCGGATACGGCTACATACCCGGAGACAAAGAAGGCTTTTTGAGAATCAAAAAAGGCGAAACCGAGTTCGACGAAAGTTATTATTTCCCCATCGCAGACAAAACCATCAGCGGCGTACCCGGCAATGCCGCCAACTACGTTTATCAGAAAGCATACATGGGCAATGGCAAAGTCTATGGCTATGCCAACATCCCCGGCGCCGCAAGCGAAATCCCCGACTATACGAACGACCGCAGTATGCAGCCGGTAGTCATTGATATTTATGCGAAGACTATTGAGCGGCTCGAACTCGAACCGTCCGTAGGATGGTCGTGCTGCATCGCCAAAACCGGCGATAAGCTGGTATGGGGAATGCTATCCACGCAGGGAGCGGGACTCTATCTTTACAATCCCGCCACCCGCCAAACGGACAAGTTTATATCAACAACAGGAAGCCCGTATCGTGTTTTTGAATTTAAGTAACCGTTATGATTAGATAACAAATAGAATGAACGCACAAGTCAAAACAGCCTTCTGCCTGCTATGTTCCGTGCTGCTTGGTTTCCCGCTGATTGCAAGCGGGCAGGACATCACGGGAAAAGTAATCAACTGCACCGACTATCAGCCGCTTGCGGGGGTATCGGTACGAATTGACGGTACAGTCGCCGGTACGGTTACCGGCGACGACGGCCGCTATTTAATTCCGGGAATGAAGGAAGGCAATTATGTACTGGAATTTTCTTTTGTCGGAATGAAAACCGTCCGCAGGGAAGTACGCCTGACGGATAATACGCGGAAAACAGTAAACGTTTGTATGGAAGAAGACATAACCTCACTGGATGAAGTTACGGTCGAAGCCCGCCGCGAACGCAAGACTTTGAAGGAGGCGAGAGAGCAGGGCGTGCCCGTGTCGGTGATCGACGGCAAACTGCTCGCCGGACGCGGCACATCCATTACCGAAGTGCTGAACCACCAGACGGGCGTCAAGATACGCCGGACGGGCGGCGCGGGCAGCGACACGAAAATTAATGTGCGCGGACTGGAAGGCAACCGCGTACAAATCTACATGGACGGCTATGCCCTCAACACGCCCGACGGCTCGTTCAACATCAACGACATCCCGCTGCAGTTCATCGACCGCATCGAAGTATATAAAGGTATCGTGCCGCCCGAATTTGGCGGCGACGGGCTGGGCAGCGCCGTCAATATCGTAACCATCGACGCGCAGGGCAGTTACTACGATGCGTGGTACAGCGCCAAGTCGTACGGCGGACACGAAGGAAGTCTGCTCTACAAGCACTTTTTTCCGAAAACCAAAATGTATTCCACCGTGATGATTGGCGGCGAACACTCGCTCAACAACTACTCCATGCAGTCGCCCTTCACGCCGGAACTGACGATTAAGCGCGATCACGACCGCTTCCGCAAACTCGACGGCGCGGTTACATTCGAGTTTAAGAATACGTACTTCGACGAGTTCGAGATAGAAAACCTGTTTTATGCCAACGACAAGGAAGTTCAGGGCGTACAGGCGAATACCCGACATGCGCAAACGTCGGGCTGGATTGTCGGCAGTTCGCCGATGCTCGAAAAGAAAGGCTTCCTGACGGAGAAGTTGGACATGAAGTTTATGGGCGCGGTGTTCTACGGCGTAAATCACCTCAACGACACCTCTTCCTACACTTACGATTTCTACGGCGGCAAATTCCTCAACTCGTTTCGCGGGGAGATAGGCTCTGTCCCCAACCTGTCGGACGACCGGATGCAGGATTACCGCTACAATCTCAACCTGAAATACCGCCTCCTCCCCGATATGGCCATCAACCTGAACAATGACTTCCGCTTTGTCCACACGGAAACCAACGACACTATCGCCGACCGTTACCTGAACAAACATTACAGCGGCTTCACCACCGGCATTACCACCATGATTTCTTCACTCAATCTGGAAAACAGATGGTTTAACCGGCGCGTTACCACCCTGCTTACCGGACGGTCCTATTATTACGGCGTGCGGGGAAAGACGATAGACTTGAGCTACGGCACAACCGCCGAACCCGACAACGCCAACGAGCAACGATATTACGGCGGCTACAGCGCGGCGGTAAAATGGGATTTTGCCCGCTCGTGGCTGCTGAAACTCGCCTTGGAACACAATTACCGCCTGCCCCGCAACGAAGAACTGCTGGGCGACCGCGTCAAAATTGTTCCCAACACCAAGTTGCGCCCCGAACAGGCCAACAACTTTAATCTCGGCGTGATGTTCGACCGCTACTACGACAATTTCCGGCGTCTGCAAATGGAAACCAACGTGTACGCCATGTCCGTCGAAGACATGATGATGACCCGCAGCGCCAACTACTACATGGCTTACTACAACATCGGGAAAGCCCTGCTGACGGGCGCCGACGTGGAGGTAAAGTGGGACCTTAGCCGCGAATGGTTCCTGATGCTGAACGCCACGTACCAGAAATCCATCGACAGGGCGCGCTACGTGGCCGGCACCAACACGCCCAATATAACTTACGGGCTGCAAATACCGCACATCCCTGTCTTTTTTGTCAACTGGTCGGCGGACTACCGCAAAGACAACCTTTTCGGCGGACACGGACAGTACAGCCGTTTCTACTACGAAGGGGGCTATACCGATAAATATTATTACGGCTACGCGCTGACGGTCAACCAGAATTTCGTTATCCCCTCGTCGTGCATCCATACCGTCGGGGCGGAATATGCCATTCTCAACCGCCGTGTGCTCTTCTCGCTCGAATGTCACAATATTTTGAATACAAAGGAACTCACCAACCTGAACTACCCGCTTGCCGGGCGCACCATTCAGGCAAAGGTGAGGTTCACTACATTGAAATGGTAAATAAATAAAGAATCTGTCGCATAAGGCAGATTCGGAACGTTCTTTGACTTATTGGTTTACACGTTTTTTATAGCAGAGCGGATGTCCGTACGAATAAGGATGTATCTTCCTCTGTAAAAAAACTTTTTTCGTTTCGTGCGCGCTTGGAAATCGCAGAATTTTCATCTAATTATGCCATACAAATTTAGGTAAATATGGAAACCGTGATTATACCGGTGAAGAACCGGCAGGATGTTCATAAATTAAAGCAAATTTCGGCAGCCAACGGTTGGCAGGTACAGTCAGGCAACGACATGCTGAGATGGCTCATAGACAGTGCGCCGCAGGATGTGCCGATGACCGATGACGATATTATGGACGAAATACGGCAAGTGTGGCAAAAGTAATAATCTGTGTGAATAAATGAAAATCATACTGGATTCAAATATATGGATCAGTTTTGCCATTGGGAAACGTTTGCACGAGATGGAATACGTATTCAACCTGAGCGATATACACATTTATATGTGTTATCAATTGTTTTTGGAGGTAAGTACAACTTTGCGAAAACCGAAGTTGCAAAAATATGTTTCTCCGGAACGGCGCAAAGTTTTACTGGAATATATGGCAATTTGTCCGATAGTAACAATTGATGTGCAAGCAACACGTTGTCGCGACCCGAAAGATAATTTCTTGTTGAGTTTGGCGCAAACTGTTCAAGCCGATTTCCTGATTACCGGCGACAATGATTTATTAGTATTAAAGCGATATTTCGGTACGGTAATTATCTCTTTCAATGACTTTATTTCGTTTTTGAAATAAAGCGATATACTTTTGCCGCATAAAATCAAGGAACATTATGTTATCACAAAGTCAGACAGATATTATCGTCCGGTCGATGTTGCCGTATAATCCGGTCAGGATAGGGATATTCGGATCCGCGGCTCGCGGCGAAGATTTACCGGGAAGCGACCGGAACATATGCGCGATTGCATCAATAAGGTTGAATATCTGTCGGGAAAACTGCACGACTATGACAGTTTTGAACAGCAATGGGGCGAACAGGATGCTATCATCCGCAATCTTGAAATTATGGGAAGCGTCTGCCAATGTTTCCGAAGATTTGAAAGCGCAATACCCTGATGTGGCATGGAAAGAAATGCGGGGAATGAAGAATTACGTAACGCATCCATATTTCGGAGTAGAGTTGGGAGATATTTGGAGCACGGTGGTAAACGATATTCCCGTTCTCAAAAAGCAGATAGGAGACATCATCGACGATTTGGAAGGGAACTGATTATTCGCCCCAATACGTTCAAAAAAAAGCGTGTAACCCGATGATAAAGGGATACGCGCTTTTTTGATGGGCGTTGGTAAAGAAAAAGGAGGAACCGAAAATCCTGAACAGAGTAGGATAATTTTATAAAACAGTATTTTTTATTAATTAAATTTTATAGATAATGAAAAAAGTAAATTTCAAAGTATGTATGATGCTCGCAGCAGCATCCTGTTTTGTCGCTTGCGACAAGAATGACGACAACAAGGCCGAAAAGGCTAAACTTGTGCTTGCCCTCGACATGAGTGTAAATGATGCGGCGGTGGGCTACATCGTTCCCGTCGGAGAAGGGCAGATGAACGGCGGCACGGCGTCGCTCGTTTCCGCCCACGAAGTGTACCCTTCGCCTTACGTGGTAATATACCGCGACTGGGCGTATAACCTTCCGAACGCATACCAGCCTCCGATTATCAAACGCTTTACCCGTCAGGACGACGGCAGCCTTTTGCCTTCCGGCGAACTTGCGCTGTCGCAGAACAACATGGCGGGAGCGGCAAACATCCTCTTCCTGTCCGACACGAAGGCTTACGCCACGCTGATGCTGGAGAACAAAATCGTCATCTTCAACCCCACGGCGATGACCAAAACGGGCGAGATTGATTTGGCGCGTACCGAATACGGCGTTGGCGGCAGCGCGACGCCCAACCCCGCAGGCATGATTTACCGCGACGGAAAGGTGTTTGTGGGCTGCTTTGAGCTTGCCGAAGCGCCCATGACCCAAGCCGGCGCCTACATAATTGTGATAAACGAAGCCACCGACACGCCCGAAAAGTTTATCAGCGACCAGCGCGGCTCGTCGGCCTCGTACTTCAACAACCTGATGTACGAAGACGAAAAAGGCGATATCTACGTTGTCTGCTGGGCGTCGTACGGCTACATTCCGGAACAGAAAAGCGGCTTCCTGCGCATCAAAAAGGGACAGACGGACTTCGACCCCGACTATTTCCTCAACATCTCCGACATGAATATCGCCGGCATCGAAGGCGGGCATGTAACGCTAACCAACTTCTGCTACGGCGAAAGCGGCATTGCCTACATGTCGGCAAGCAACTTCGCGTATGCAAGCAATCCCATCGACTACGTCAACGACAAAGTAATACAGTCGTTCAAGGTGGATTTGTACAACCGGACGGTTACCGTACTCGACCTGCCGCGTTCCAACGCCTACTCTTACAGCATTGTCAAATGGGGCGATTTGATACTGTTCGGCCTGACCACCACGTCGAACGGTTCGGGCTTCTTTTCCTACAATCCGAAAACGGGTGAAACAAGCCGCTCGCCCATACTGAACGCTCCGGGTACAATACTGGCTGCGGGGGTGTTTGAATAGCAACATTTTTAAAAACAATAATAATCACTCTAAATTAATTCATTATGGATATTAAAATTAAAACCGCCTTTTACTGGCTTTTGTTGGGGATATGCTTCCTCACGCACACATTGTTGCACATGTACGGACTGTTCTACGGCGTGGACGTCCGGCTGCCCGAAACAACCGGCGAAGTATCGCTGGGCGTGCAGGCTTTCAACACGGTGATTTTCACCGTTACTTTCCTGATGGCCCTGTTGTCGATACAGCTTTCGGGAAAAGGTTTTCGCCGGTTCTCGCTCGTATGGAGCGGCCTGTTT
>JAIRMH010000090.1 GCA_031258835.1 Tannerella sp. | reverse complement strand
TGAACTTTTTCACCTAATTCCGCTATCACAGATAATAACTGTTCATATTCCGAACGTCTTATGGTTATCGTATCTTCCACGTCCCAAAGATAATATTTTTTCCCGGTTTCATTCTTTTTCCCTTTTTCAGGGTATCTGAGTAGTTACCTATTTTTAAATAAAACAGATAATTCTCACAGGGCAAATGTAGGAAGCGGGATTACAGACTGGCTTTCTGCTGGGTTGGATGCAACCTATTCAAACAGAAAACCCCGATTATTCCGGATTATTGCGGAGAAAACAGGGGTCGCCGGCGGCAATAACTACACAAAAGGAAAAGGAAAAGGGGAAAAAAGAAAATTCAGGAATTGGGAAAAAAAGTTAGTATAATGCCTTGAGTAAACCATTATAGTGTCTTTACAAAACTATCATAATGTTTTTACAAAACCACTATAATGGTTTACTCAAGGCGCTATGATGATTTTTTTAACAATTAGGGGGATTCAAAAGTAAAGAAATAAATGAAAAATAATTTTTGTATGGATTATTTGGTTATTTTTGTAGACACAAGAACCTTGTAAAAATAACTCATTATGGTTAAGAACCTCTTTTTTTTATCCTTATCGTTATTGCTAATAGCAGGATGTACGGCAAATACAGGCACAGGCAGTATTGTGTTTACGGATTTGCAGACGGAGATGCGTAAAAATCCCGAAGGCATAAGCGTTACGAAACCCCGTTTTTCGTGGAAATTTACATGCGCCGGGGCGGATGTTATGCAAAAGGCTTACCGGATTGATGTTACCGGTTCGGAAAAAGAACTTAAAGCCGGCGGCAACGGTTTGCTTTGGAGTTCGGGCCGGATAGAGTCCGACCGTTCACTGTTTGTCCCGTACGATGGCAAGCCGCTCGAATCAGGGAAAAAATATTACTGGCGCGTTACGGTCTGGACGAACCGGGACGAAATGGCTGAAAGCGATCTCCAGAGTTGGTCTATGGCTTTGCTGAACGCCTCGGACTGGCAGGCGGAATGGATAGGCGTCAATGACCCTGAAAACCTGACAGTGAAAGATAACCGGACTATTCTCGCGGCACGCTATCTGCGTAAGGACTTTGAAGCGGCTTCGAAACCCGTACGTGCTACGCTGTATGTGTCGGGCGTCGGCTCGTCGGTATGTTACATCAATGGGAAAACCGTCGGCAACGATGTTTTCGGGCCTCTTCCCACATGGTACGACGCCTCGGTTCCCTACCTGACTTACAACGTCACTTCGCTTGTTGAAAACGGCGCGAACGTAATCGGCGTCGCCCTCGGCAACGGACGTTTCCTTACGATGCGCGAACGCGGAATGGAGGGATTCGGGTTGCCCCGTCTGATTGCGCAACTGGATATCGAATATGCAAACGGCGAACATGATACCGTCGTCAGCGATGATTCGTGGAAGGCTTCGAACAAAGGGCCTGTCACCGAAAACAATGAGTTCGACGGAGAGAAGTATGACGCGCGCCTCGAATTGGGAAAATGGACGGAGACCGGATACGACGCTTCCGCCTGGAAAAGCGCCGACCGGATGGAAGCCCCCAAAGGCAGGCTGACGGCGCAACTTTCCCCCAGCCTTAAAGTAATGGAGGAGATAAAACCCGTATCGGTAAAAGCCGCCGGAGGAGGACGTTACATCGTGGATATGGGGCAGAACATGGTAGGGTGGCTGCAAGTCCGTCTGAATGGGAAAAAAGACAGGCCGGTAACGATGCGTTTCGCGGAGGTGTTGAAACCAAACGGGACGGAACTATACACGGACAACCTGCGCGGCGCGCTTGTTACCGATGTGTATACGCCTGCCGCCGACGGCAAGTTTACCTGGGAGCCTGCGTTTACATATCACGGTTTCCGTTTCGCGGAAATATCGGGACTTGATGACGAGCCTGCCGCAGCGGATTTTACAGGAAAGGTGATTTATGACGAAATGGCGACAACCGGCACGTTCGAAACGTCTGATGATTTGATTAATAAAATCCACAAAAACGCCTATTGGGGTATTCGCGGCAATTACCGCGGAATGCCCACCGATTGCCCGCAGCGCGACGAGCGTCTCGGCTGGCTCGGCGACCGTGCGACGGGCGCCCATGGCGAAAGTTTTTTGTTCAACAATGCGTTGATGTATAACAAGTGGCTGGTTGATATCGAAGAATCGATGCGTGAAAACGGCAGCATATCCGTCGTGTCGCCGCGCTACTGGACAATTTATAACGACGATGTGACATGGCCGTCGGCCTATTTCTATATCGCCGACATGCTGTATAACCAGTTCGGCGACGATTCTTCAATCAAGGCAAGGTATCCTTCCATGAAGCGCTGGGTTCAATACATGGCAAGCAACCACATGCAGGATTATATCCTTATGAAGGACACTTACGGCGACTGGTGTATGCCGCCCGAATCACCCGAACTGATCCATTCGAAGGATCCTTCGCGCAAAACCGGCGGGCAGGTTCTCAGTACAACCGTTTTTTACAGCATCCTCCGGCTAATGCAAAAGTTTGCCGTGATGAACGGCGTTCCCGCCGATGCAGACGAATATGCCGGCCTTGCCGCCAAAATAAAGGAAGCCTACAACAAGAAGTTTTTCAATGCCGAAACGGCGCAGTACGACAATAATACGGTTACGGCCAATATCCTTTCGTTACAGCTCGGCCTTGTGCCGGAAGGTTACGAAGAGAAGGTTTTTGCCAATATTGTGGAAAAGACCGAAGTAGACTGTAAAGGTCATGTGAGCGCAGGAGTGCTTGGCATTCAGCATCTGATGCGCGGCCTTACGCAGCATGGAGGGCTTGATCTTGCCTACAGGATTGTAACAAACGAAAGCTATCCTTCCTGGGGTTACATGGTTAAGAACGGCGCCACAACCATCTGGGAATTGTGGAACGGCGACACGGCCGATCCCGCAATGAACTCACGTAATCACGTAATGCTCCTGGGCGACTTGCTTATCTGGTTTTATGAAAACCTGGCCGGCATAAAAAACGATCCCTCATCCGTAGCTTTCAAAAAAATATGGATGGAACCGGTATTCCCCGATAAACTGAATCATGTGAATGCCTCTTACGAATCACCTCACGGAACAATCGGCAGCAGTTGGAAACGCAGCGGCGATAAACTTGCGTGGAATATTACAATCCCGGCCAATACGACGGCGACCGTCAAACTCCCGCTACGGTTCGGCATAAAAGTAAATGCAGACCAACCCGGTGTCCAGACAGTAAAAGAGGAGAACGGTTCCCTGATTATACAGTTAGGTTCTGGAACATACCTGTTGCAATCGGAATAAAAAACCGGCTACGCTGCTACCGGCCCTTTCATCCTTGCTTGGGTAGATACTGAAAATACCTTGTAGATATGAATTAAAAAAATAGTTGAATTGACATATCCGACCCAACAAAAGGACGAATTGCCCAATATAATCAGGATTGGCAGTTTCGACAGGTTTATTACGGCTTACGTTTGTAGATATTGGACTGAATACAAATTTTCCGTTGATACATTCTTTGAAATTGTCGAATATTAAATTTGTGTCCGGCTTTGAAAAATCTTAACGATTTGAACGAAAGTAAAGAGCCTTTCAATATCCTGTTTATCGCCAATTTTCCAAAAGAATTTCGAGAAGAAGATATCAATACAATCAGTATGTTGGTCAATAACGAGATAAATAAACGCTCAAAACTGTTCAAAGACCTTTCGCCACTCATAAGTAACATAAACGAATACAACAAAAAAGCAACGGAAAAACTGCCGCGTATGTTGATGATTATCGACGAAGTGCTGCACTTATTTATCAACTATCAAAGCAGCAAGGAAGTAAAATTAACTGACGAAAAGGCAATAAAAGTGAACGTAAGAAAACGTAATATTAAAGGTACTTGTAATGAATTGGATGATTTATGAAAGAAGAAAATAACATATATAAAACGATAGACAATCAACTTGTTGAATGGCGAGAGAAATTCAACAAGGAAATTCCCGAACGTGTCGGGTTGGCTTTTTATACCAACGAAAAAGGCGAAACCGAAGTGGAAGTTTATTTTGCAGATGATAATATGTGGCTGAATCAGGTAGTATGGCAGAATTATTTGATGTGGAAGAACACACGATAACTTACCATATTAGAGAAATTTACAAAAGCGGTGAATTGGAAGAAAATCCAACTACTCGAAAAATTCGAGTAGTTCGCACCGAAGGTAACAGACAGGTGAATCGCGAAATTTTGTTTTTTAATCTCGACCTCGTTATTTCTGTTGGTTACCGCGTCAATTCTGTAAAAGCCACACAGTTTCGCAAATTTGCCACTCGCATTTTGCATGAGTATATTCAAAAAAAGGGTTTGTTATTAATGATGACAGATTTAAGAAAGGCAGTAAGTTCGACGAGAGTTATTTCCGCGAAATGGTGGAACGCATACGTGAAATTCGACTGTCTGAATGCCGTATTTATCTTAAAATAACCGACATATTTGCACTTGCTTCCGATTACGACAAAAACAGTATGATTGCACGGTAGCGGAAATTATCTACGAAAGAGCCGACAAAAACAAAGAAAATATGGGCTTGCAAACGTGGAAATATGCCCCCGACGGGAAAATTCTAAGAACAGACGTAACGGGTGTACGACAAAATTCCCCGCCGATTCAATCCCGGCCGTTTTTACCCGGCAAACCGGCCGCTCCGGGGGTAAGGGAGAGAGCTTTGGGCGCATCCCCCTCCTCCCTGCGGTCGTCGTCCGGGCTTTACGCTGCAATCCCTTGCGCGGTCTATTGCGGGCTGCGCCCAAGCCTTCCCCCTTTGCCGGCATAGTTGCGACAGGGATACAGGTATTATTTCACCAAGGCCCCAAGAGTCGAAAATAAAGCCCCAAGTACTGCAAATGAGGTTCCAAGTACAGGATTTAAACCTTAGGGGATTGACAGCAAAGGCCGGGGGATTGACAGCAAAGGCTGCTGGGTTGACCCCAAAGCCCGGCGGCTGCCACATACCCCGGGCGGTTTGCCGGATAAAAACCGCCCGGATTGGGTCTATAGGGAATTTTGTCGTACACCCATTAGAAACGGCTGAGACATCAGGCAATCATGAAAAAAGATTGATTAACATTGCAAAGAAGAAGGAATATTAGCCTCCTTCTTCTTTGCCCGATACTATAAATCCACAGAACATAATATTCGATGTAAACAACAAAAACATATAAATTGTGATTTTTTATCTCTTTCGAAAAAGTTTCGGTTTCCAGGATTATGTATGTACATTCGCGCTGAAAAATTAATAACTTTGACAAATTGTTAGAGAAATTACCCGGTGCAAATCCAGGTTATACTAAATAATAGATATGAATATGAAGAATAGTAGAATCGCCGTATTATTGTGCCTGTTTACATTCGTTGCAGGCTCGTTATCTGCTGGTAAGTTGCTGTCTGGACAAACGGAAAGGGAGAGGCTTCGCGCTATCAAACCCGTTATCGTTTGTTCGGAGATTATTAAAGAACCGGCTGCTGTGCTTTCTGCACATGCCTCAACCCTTGTTGAAACAGACAACGGCTTATTGGCCGCATGGTTTGGAGGTACTTATGAAAGGCATCCTGACGTTTGTATTTACACCTCTGAATGGAAAGATGGAAAATGGAGCGATCCGGTAATGGCGGCGGATGGCATACAAAACGACTCGCTCAGGTATCCTTGCTGGAACCCGGTTCTTTTCAAACGTGAAAATGGGGATTTGATTCTTTATTTTAAAGTGGGGCCAAGCCCAAGCACGTGGTGGGGGGAATACAAAATATCAACAGACGAGGGTAAAACATGGTCGGCAAGCCGGGCGATCCCGCGCGGATGCCTCGGCCCTGTCAAAAACAAACCGGTTATTA
>JAIRMH010000041.1 GCA_031258835.1 Tannerella sp. | reverse complement strand
GTTCACCGAATATACGCTTGAATATGAAATCGTTTTTCGGGTCTAAATAATGAGCCATACGCTTCTTGTTTTATTCGTTTATAAATCAGATTCCAAAGATAGATGTTTTCTTTTTTACCACCAAATGGAGAACGTTTTTTTTCCAAATTGTCGATTCCAGACCGCGATTCCCGAAGCATCAATATCGGCATCATCGCCGTCGTTATCGCCAGGCAGTATGACGCCGTTTGGCGATAGGGAGAAACGATCGTCGAAACTAACAAATTATTTGCTTGCGGATTTTAGGTATATCTAATTTCAGCTAACCGTCGCCAAAAATTTATTCATATAAATAAAAAATCCGGTCCATCAACTTCCATTTTTCGGAAGAAGTCGCTTTCGGATCCGATTGCTGGAATATGGACATATATTCTTCCCATTCGCTTTGGCGCGGCAGACCCGCCAAACGTTTAAATGCTTCGTCCCAATCAAAATCCAACGGCGTTTCTACGATCATAAAAAGTCTTGTTCCAATGTTATATATCTCCATTTCAAGGATGCCGACGGAACGGATCCCCTCGCGTATCTCCGGCCATTGACAGGCCTCGCTATGTCGCTTTATATATTCCTGCATCAAGTCCGGATCATCTTTCAAATCCAACGTCTGACAATAGCGCTTTACAGGCTTCGCATAATTTTTCTGTGGATACCCCTTTTTCTTTTCAATCATATTCCTTTGTTTTATTTTTATTCCGACATGTTTTTTATATATGGAAGTTGCAATAAATTTTTAAAACCATAAAAATCCGCTGCGTTTTTACCTAAGAATAAACATTTCTCCTCGTCGTTAAGAAGATGGGATTTAACAACAAAATCGTACGACATACGATATGTTATAGCGGTGATGGTTCGCGGATAGTCCGATCCCCACATAAGTTTTTCCATCCCAACAAGTTCTATCGCTTCCCTAATAGCCCATACCGCTCCTGTAAAAGGGTAAAACTCGTCATTGAAAAGCCATGTTATCCCACCCGATTCAATCATCACATTTTCGTTACGTGCAAGTTTCACCTGCTCCTGCCAGTCTTTACGTGTTACCATTCCAAAATGCCCAATCGCAATTTTTAACGCCGGACACTCCGCAATAATCTCCTTCATCTCCGGAACCTGTTCGGTGCCGTCGGCCAAGTCTATCGACAGGATGACATTGTTATCCTCCATCAATTTGAACATACGCATCATTTCTTCGCCGACAAGCGGGATTTTACCTTTATCCGTAACCAGTCTGTTCGCCGGTATTTTTATCGCCCGGAAGCCTTGCGCAATCAACTGTCCGGCATGATGGCAATACCCCGGCTTTCGGACATCGGCCATTCCGCAGCAAAGAAAACGTTCCGGATATTTTCCCTGTACTTCAAGAAGATAATCATTCTGCAACCCGTCGATAAACTCCTGCGTAATAACAGCAGCCGAGACTTGGGCGTAATTCATATTAGAAATGAAAATTTCAGCCGTATTCCTTCCGTCAATAATAAAAGGCGGAAGCATCTGACGTATTTCACCCATGAAACATGACTGTCCGTTCTCCAGCGTTTTTATCTCCTTCCCTTCTACCGTCGTATCCTGCCGAAGCCAAAGGTGAGCATGTGCATCAATAATCGGATGTATCATAATCAAAAACGTATTAAAATCAAAAACGTATTAAAATCCGAAACACATCTCCGGGATTTGCCGCCCAACCGTCCAATGCCTGTTGAGCTTCTTCCGGTTTGTATATTGCCGTAATCAACTTATCAACAGGGCAAATTCCCCGCTTCATATATTCTATTACCGCTTTAAAATCCTGCGGCATCGCATTGCGCGAACCGAAAATATTCAGTTCTTTTTTCACAAAATACTGTGTGTCAAACGGCACCTTTTCTTTCGCATACCCTATATACACTATACGTCCGGTAAAGGCAACTTCCGATACGGATGCCAAATAGGTGTCCGGGCGCCCAACCGCCTCAATCACGACATCGGCGCCACATCCGTCTGTTATTTCCCGTATGCGTTCGTGCAATGCTTCTTTTTGTGAATGAATGGTATAATTAGCGCCAAGATCTCCCGCCAACGCCAGTTTCTTGTCGTCCACATCCACAGCTATCACTTTTGCCCCGCGAAGGGAGGCGCGCACAACAGCGCCCATACCAATCATACCGCAACCGATCACCATCACCGTATCCGTATCGATTACTTCGGCGCGGTCGACGGCATGAAATCCGACACTCAAAGGTTCCACCAATGCAAAATCGCGGACGGAAATAGCTTCGTCGGCAATCACTTTCTCTGATGGGACAAGCAAATATTCCGACATGGCGCCATCGCGTTGCACCCCTAATGTCCGGTTAAATTCACAAGCGTTCGGACGCCCGTTCCGGCACGCCGGACATTTGCCGCAACTCGTATAAGGGTTTACCGTTACATTCATGCCGGTTTTCAGACAACCCGCAACATCATCCGCGACAGCCTCAATGACAGCGCCTATCTCATGTCCGGGGATCACCGGCAATTTCACTAAAGGATTCAAACCTCTGAATGTATTGAGATCGGAACCGCAAAAACCTGCATACCCTACTTTCAGCAAGACACTACCCGGTTTCAGTTCAGGCTTTTCCATCTCGACGGTTTCGACACAACCCGGCGCTATTATCTTTATTGCCTTCATAACATACAAATTACAATCGATATTTCCTGTTTCCTCATCTCCTTTTTATAACCATTTAAACTCATTAACTCCTAATATTCAGCTATTCACCCAAGTATCACGATATCCCGGTTCAAATATTTTCCGCACCTCATTCAACAAACCCACATCCGGCGGCATAGCGGCATACCGGACTGTTTTCAGAACATTTTCGGGATTTGTCGTACTGAACAGGGTAGTCGCAATACGCGGATTACTTATCGAGAATGAAACAGCTATTTGTTCAATGGAAACGCCTTTCGACTTGCAATGTTCAACCGCTTTCGCCGACAGGCGTTTTAATGCTGCGGGCGCAGGATGCCAGTCCGGTGTGCCGCGTTCCGTCAGAAGTCCCATAGAATAAGGTGACGCATTGATCACTCCTACTCCTTTCGACTCGAAATAATCTAAGTAATCTGTCAGTGCATCATCATTTAATGTATAATGACAAAAAGACAATATACTTTCAACCGTACCTTCCGGCACATGGTCGATAACATATCCGAAATGCCTTAAATTGAGATTCGTTATACCGACATGTCTTACAATCCCCATATTCCGGAGTTCGACAAGCGCAGGAAGCGTTTCGTTGCACACCTGTTCCAAATCGGAAAATTCAATATCATGAACATTAATCAAATCAATATAATCCAGATTCAACCTTTCGAGACTTTCATACACGCTCTCTTTGGCTTTTTGAGCGGAATAATCCCAGCAATTCATCCCGTCTTTACCGTAACGCCCTACTTTTGTTGAGAGATAATACAAGCGTCTGTCAATATTTTTCAATGCTTTTCCGAGTACCGTTTCGGCTTTCAGATGCCCATAATAAGGCGACACATCTATAAAATTAATTCCGTTATCAACTGCCGTATAGACGGCCTCTATCCCCATTTCTTCTTTCAGCGAATGAAATACTCCGCCTAAAGAAGACGCCCCGAAGCTGATATGAGACACTTTCATGCCGGTTTTTCCGATTTCCCTATATTCCATATAAATTTAATTCTCGCTATTTATCCCTATACCTGATTTTGTATTCTTTTGGAGTAATCCCCATTTCCTTTCGAAAAGATTTTGAGAAATGGAACGGATCGTAATATTTCAGACGAAAAGCCACCTCTTTTATTTTCAAATCGGAGAACTGTAAATAATTACATGCACGCTGAATCTTGAGCTGATTGTAATATTCAACAGGCGAGAAGGATGTGCGTTGTATAAATAATGCGTTCAGATGCGACACCGAATACCCGACGGCTTTTGATATATCCGACAAGCAGATCTTGTCCTCAAGATTTTCTTTCATATATAATATCGCCTTCTGTATTATATCATTTTCTTTTACTTTTCTGACCTCACGGTATTGTGCAACATATTTCAGCGATGCAAGAAAATACATCAGACAAAAACTGATATATTCAAGGTTCTCGGGACGGTAACCCATCTCAAGGTTTTGGTATATCTCGTTAAAAAGCTGGAAACGGTCTTGTTGCCTGCTTGTATCGGAAACATCCAGATTAATGAGTTCGCCAATCACCGGTTCAAACATTCCAACGTTGTCTCCCTTGAAATGAAACCAGTATATACTCCAGGGATTCTTACCGTCGGCGCCATAAACATGCCCTTTCTTTTCGGGGATTATAAAAAAACTGTTTTCTTTAAGGATATGCCTGTCGCCCTCACAATCAATCCATCCTTTACCCTTTTCGCAATAAATGAATATATTTTCATCACAACCTTCGTTCCGTTCGCGATAATGATACTTCGCATCAGGATAATAACCGATATGGGTTATGTACAATTGTTTCGTTATCTCATTCTTTGCCTGATAAGTCCTTATATTATAAGGAGTAATGATTGCTCTCTCTCCCTTGAAACCTTCCGCTAACGCATTTGCTATCATACATGAATTAATAAGAGGATTATTTGGTCGGCAAATATAGTAATATTTTACATATTTTGCAAAACATCTTACATTTTTTCTATCCGCCGGATACTATATTTTTGCACCGTCAATCACAATAAAAAAATTATCTATGAAAATTATGAGTTCATACAAAAAAACTTACTTATTTCTTATCACTTTTGTGTCGGCTATGGGAGGACTTCTTTTCGGTTATGACTGGGTTGTAATCGGAGGCGCCAAAATATTTTACGAGCCGTTTTTCAGCATCGAAGATTCGGCGGCTTTACGGGGATGGGCGATGAGCAGCGCCCTCGCCGGATGCCTTGCCGGAGCGTTATGGGCAGGAGTATGGAGCGACCGCTACGGAAGAAAAAAAATGTTACTCATCGCATCTGCACTGTTTACCGTTTCCGCTTATGGAACCGGAATCACGGATAACTTTACATGGTTCATTATCTATCGTATCATCGGAGGTTTCGGCATAGGATTCGCCTCTAATATCTCTCCAATATATATAGCGGAAGTTGCGCCGGCATCTGTCAGGGGACGTTTTGTCTCGCTGAACCAGTTGACTATCGTATTGGGTATATTATCCGCACAATTAGTTAACTGGCGAATTGGCGAATATTTTATGACGGACAATGATGTCCTTTCCACCGATGGGATCGAATGGGCATGGCGGTGGATGTTCTGGGCGGAACTTGTTCCCGCCGGATTATTTTTTATTTTATCGTTTGTCATTCCGGAAAGTCCCAGATGGCTGGCAATCAATAAAAAGAAGGAAAATGCACGGAAGATATTCGCACGCATCGGCGGAGATGCGTATGCCGAAACCGAATTGGCCGAAATCGAAAATTTTAATGTAATGCAGGAAAAACCGGCTGACACGGGAAAGGGGCATGTAAAACCGGGGAAAAACGACCGGAAAGCACTGTTAAATCCGAAAATCCGTAACGTTCTTATCATAGGAATCGTACTGGCTGTTTTCCAACAATGGTGCGGAATAAACATTATATTCAATTATGCGCATGAAATATTCTCCGCCGCAGGATACACTGTCTCCGATGTATTGATGAATATTGTAGTAACCGGAATAACAAACGTCATTTTCACCTTTGTCGCCATTTTCACCGTCGACCGTTGGGGACGCAAAGCCCTCATGTATGTCGGGTCGGCAGGTTTGGCTATTATATATACGATAATGGGGAGTTGTTATTATTTGCAGGTAAGCGGTTGGCCTATGTTGTTATTAGTTGTCTTGGCGATAGCCTGTTATGCGATGTCGCTCGCTCCCGTTGTATGGGTAGTGCTGGCAGAAATATTTCCCGCCAAAATCCGGGGCGCAGCCATGGCTGTTTCAACATTTTCCCTTTGGACGGCATGTTTCATCCTTACCTGTACATTCCCGATCCTGAACGAACATCTGAAAGCGTCAGGTACATTCTGGGTATATGGAGGTATTTGTATCGCCGGATTCCTGTTTATACGCCGACGACTGACAGAAACAAAAGGGAAATCCTTAGAAGAAATAGAAAAAGAACTGATCAAGTAATATTTTAAAAAACAAAAAATGGAAAAGACGACTGCTTACCTTATTAAGCCGACAGTAAAAGAAAAAGGCGGTATACGCGCATGGGAAGAAACTATAATGCTTCCGACTTACGAAACAGGTGAGGAAGAAAAAAATCCGGTATTCATGGAAAAACGTGTTTATCAGGGAAGCTCGGGCGTTGTATACCCTTATCCCGTCGTGGAAAAAATCTATGACGAAAAGAAATACAAACCATATAACGCTCTGTTTCTGGAAAACGAATATATAAAAGTAATGATACTTCCCGAACTCGGCGGACGTATACAAATGGCGTATGACAAGGTGAAAGGACGGCATTTCGTTTACTATAACCAGGTGATAAAACCTGCGCTGGTAGGACTTACCGGACCATGGATCTCCGGCGGCATAGAATTTAACTGGCCGCAACATCACCGTCCGGGCACTTTCCTGCCGACCGACCACCTGATAGAAGAATACGCCGACGGCAGCATCACCGTATGGTGCAACGAGGTGGAACGCATGTCACGAACCAAAGGAATGCACGGCTTCACCCTCTATCCGGGAAAAGCATATATTGAAATAAAAGTAAAAGTATACAACCGTACTAATTTCCCACGCTCATTCCTGTGGTGGGCAAACCCCGCCGTGACTGTCAATGACCGCTATCATTCGGTCTTTCCGCCTGATGTACATGCCGTATTCGACCATGGAAAACGGGACGTATCGAATTTCCCCATAGCCACCGGCACTTATTATAAACAGGATTATTCTGCCGGGGTAGATATTTCAAAATACAAAAATATTCCCGTACCAACGTCTTATATGGCCGTCAAATCAAAATTCAACTTCGTCGGCGGCTACGAAGAAGATATAAATGCCGGATTATTGCATATTGCCGACCACCACATATCGCCGGGCAAAAAGCAATGGACATGGGGCAACGGAGATTTCGGTCGGGCATGGGGCAGGAACCTCACAGACGAAGATGGCCCGTACATTGAACTTATGACGGGCGTTTATACTGATAACCAACCTGATTTTTCATGGCTGCAACCAGGCGAAGAGAAATCATGGGTACAATATTTCATGCCTTATGCGGAAGTCGGTTACGTAAAAAATGCAACGAAAGACGCCATCGTAAATGTGGAAGTACAAAACGGCTGTGCGACAATTATTCTTTATACGACATCCGAATTTAAAGACTTACGCATCGTTTTAAAAAATAACGAAGGAAAAATCTACCTGGATGATCGTGCGGATGTTTCACCCGGCAATATATACCTCAAAAAAGACATCGCCACAGATGGCGCTTCCGCTGAAGATTTGATTTTTACGCTCCATGCTTCTAATGGCCATAAAATGCTTGGCTATCAGGCGGACAAACCCGAAATAAAACCCGCGCCGTCACCGGCGCAAGCGGCAGATATGCCAAAAGATATAGCCTCCGTAGAACAATTATATCTCACCGGCTTGCACCTTGAACAATACCGACATGCAACATACGACCCTGCAGAGTATTATCTGGAAGCGCTTCGCCGCGAACCGGAAGATAGCAGGTGCAATAACGCAATGGGACTTTTATGCATGTACAAAGGCCTGTTTTCTGAAGCTGAACCGTACTTCCGCCGCGCCGTAAAAACACTGACGCAACGTAACCCTAATCCCTATGACGGAGAACCTTATTATAATCTGGGCTGGAGCCTGCGGATGCAAGGAAAAGATGAGGAGGCTTACGATGCGTTCTTTAAATCGGTATGGAACGCTGCATGGCAGGATGCCGGATATTTTGCATTGGGACAAATAGACGTTTTGCACAAAGACTGGGAAAATGCGCTCGACAAAACGGAACGATGCCTGATAAGAAACGTGCATAACCATAAAGCGCGGCATCTGAAAACCGCTATTCTTCGACACCTTGAGAAAACGGAAGAAGCATTGTCATTTATTAACGATTCGCTGGCTATAGACCCGTTCAATATGGGATGCCGTTTTGAAACGTACCTTCTAACGAAAAACGAATATGATCTATGCAAATTTACGTCACTCATGCGGGGATCCGTGCATACGTACATCGAATATGCCCTTGATTATGCGGCGGCAGGCCTGTACGGAGAGGCTTCGCAACTTTTATCTTATTGTATCGCCGACGATAAAAACGTTTATCCTATGGTTTATTATGCATTGGGATATTTCGCTTCTCTTGCAGGATACCGTGAAGATGCGCTTAAGTACTATATAAAAGCTTCCGGAATGTCTCCCGATAAATGCTTCCCTAACCGCATGGAAGAAGTAAACATCCTGCTGGATGCCATTCGCTCGAATCCACAAGACGCTCATGCATATTATTACCTCGGCAATCTCCGGTATGCCGCACGTCAATACGACGATGCCACAGTTTGCTGGGAAAAGGCCATACGAATAAACGATAAATTTCCTCCCGCCTTGAGAAATCTGGCGCTTGCATATTACAACAAACATAACCGTAAACAGGAAGCATGCGAAATCCTGAAAGAAGCATTCCGTCTGGACAACACAAACGCCCGTATGTTGATGGAACTTGACCAACTATACAAAAAAATGGGAATAGCCCCTTCCTTTCGCCTGGAACAACTTGAGGAATTTCTTCCGCTTGTTGAACAGCGTGATGACTTGTGCATCGAAAGAATCACCCTGTACAATCAGATCGGCGAATACAAAAAAGCGCTGAAACTCATTAACTCGCGCAAGTTCCACCCATGGGAAGGCGGCGAAGGTAAAATTACCAAACAATATGTTTTTTGCCGTATCGCACTGGCAAAAAAAGCGATCGCCGAAAAAAAATTCGACGAAGCTCTGAAATGGTTGCACGAAACAGACGTTTATCCGAATAACCTCGGCGAAGGCAAACTTATCAATACCGAAGAAAATGATATTGACTACTATAAGGGCGTGGCATACAGAGGAACAGGCAACGAAGAAAAAGCCTTGTCCTTTTTCGCAAAAGCAACTGTCGGCTCGTCCGAACCGCAACAGGCGTTTTTCTACAACGACCAGCAACCCGACAAAATCTATTACCAAGGTCTGGCATGGGAAGCGCTCGGTGACACGGACAAGGCAAAAAGTCGTTATTACAAACTGATTAACCACGGAGAAAAACATCTTTTCGAAGATTGCCGAATCGACTATTTTGCCGTATCCCTCCCTGACCTGGCAATATGGGAAGATGACCTAAACGCCCGCAACCGCATCCATTGCTATTATGTCATGGGACTGGGTTATTTAGGGTTAGGACAAACCGCCAAAGCTAAAGACTTTCTGAGAAAGGTATTGGATTTGGATGTAAATCATCAAGGCGCACAGGTACATTTGGATACCACGAAAAAAGGGGAAACCTCACGGCTGCCCCTTTTTAATAACAGTGCTATTTAAACTTAGAAGACTTTAATATATCGTGTACGGGCGAAAAATGTTTCGCCCTTTCATTAA
>JAIRMH010000339.1 GCA_031258835.1 Tannerella sp. | reverse complement strand
ACGCCCCAGGAAGTAGCCCATACGTATTCTTCCTTATTTTCTTTATTGATGAATTTCACATCAAAAGCTTTCGCAAAATTCTGACCCAGAAAATGAGTGGTACCGGCCTGCAATGCTTTTCCGTCCTGCATCAACGCTTCGATACAGTATGTCTCTAATGCGCCGGCAAAACGTTCATTCGCCGATTTCACGCCCTTAACGACGGGAATAGCCATGAAATTTTCCACAAAGTCGGTATATACATCCAGTATTTTTAATGCTTCTTCTTCCGCCTCTTCGCGTGTCGCATGCGCGGTATGTCCTTCTTGCCACAGAAACTCGGCCGTCCGGAGAAACAGACGCGTACGCATCTCCCAACGCATAACGTTTGCCCATTGGTTAACCAGGATTGGAAGGTCGCGGTATGAGTGAATCCAATTTTTATAAGTATTCCATATAATGGTTTCCGACGTGGGGCGGATAATAAGTTCCTCTTCGAGTTTTGCCGCCGGGTCGACTATTATGCCGTTTCCGTCGGGGTCATTTTTCAGCCGGTAATGGGTAACAACGGCACATTCCTTGGCAAAACCTTCAACGTGATCGGCTTCACGACTCATAAATGACTTTGGTATCAACAATGGGAAATATGCATTCTGATGTCCTGTTTCTTTAAACATATCATCCAATATCCGCTGCATTTTTTCCCAAATAGCGTATCCGTAAGGTTTTATAACCATACAACCACGTACGGCAGAATTTTCAGCCATATCGGCTTTTATCACCAAATCCTGATACCATTGCGAATAATTTTCACTTCGTGAAGTAAGTTCTTTTAATTCTTTTGCCATAAAATCTAAGTTATATTACCAAATTGCATCTTCCCGTTCCTGTCCGGTTGAAGCATATTCGAAACACTTCATTGCTATTAATATTGTTCTTTTTCGTTCGGGAAATCCCCGTTTTTTATATCTTTAATATACGCCTGTACCGACGCTGTAATAATCTCATAAAGATTAGCATAACGGCGCAAGAAACGTGGAGAAAATTCCCTGTTTATACCAAGCATATCATGCATCACCAGCACTTGGCCGTCAACGTCGCCCCCTGCTCCTATACCGATAGCAGGTATTCTCAACTTTGCTGCAACCTTCGCTGCCAATTCCGCCGGGATCTTCTCAAGAACCACGGCAAAACATCCCAATTCTTCCAAAAGACAAGCGTCATCCATCAACTTTTGCGCTTCAGCCTCTTCACGGGCGCGCACCGCATAAGTACCAAACTTATTAATAGATTGCGGCGTCAGGCCGAGATGTCCCATCAACGGAATACCGGCGCACAAAATACGCTGTACGGATTCTTTTATTTCCGCCCCGCCTTCTATCTTGATGCAATCGGCATGTGTCTCTTTCATTACCCGGATCGCCGAGGCCAGCGCTTCTTTCGAATTTCCCTGATATGTGCCGAAAGGAAGGTCTACCACGACAAGCGCACGTTTTACAGCTTTCATCACCGACTTGCCATGATAAATCATCTGGTCAAGAGTTATCGGCAATGTGGTAATATTCCCCGCAACCACATTCGAAGCGGAATCTCCCACTAAGATAACATCCATACCTGCCTGATCAATAATTTTAGCCATAGAATATTCGTAGGCCGTTAACATTGAGATTTTCTCTCCGCGCTGTTTCATCTCAATAAGACGATGAGTAGTCACTTTTCGATTGTCATCTTTTACTGCTGTCGACATATTTTTTATTTTTTACGCTGCAAAGATAATGCATGCCGGAAGCAATACAAAATAAGAAGTCTCGTTTTTACCATAACCGATCGTTATTGTTAAAAAGTTCTCTTATTGCAGCTATTTGTTTTTTTGTGAGCGTTGCGGCAAAAAAACCGTCTTCATGGCGTTTCAGTCGATGGAAATCGGAACCGGCGTAGTCATAATATCCGTTTTTCAGGAGTTTGTCCGCCTTCTTTTGAGCGTTATTCCCGTATGCGCCTGTCATCGAAAGAAAATTCAGTTGAAAGGATATGCCTTGTCGCTTAAGATATTTATAATCAAATTCTTCCATATAAATATAACGTTCGGGATGAGCAAGCACGAGAGAATATCCGTCGACTGCCGATTGCTCCAACAATTTGACAAAATTTACCGGTGGCAACATATAGGAGGTTTCGACCAGTACATGTCGACCGGCATACGTAATAAGTCCATCCTCTTTATGTTGTTCAAATGCCGCATCAAGCATATATTCCGCTCCAAGTTTTAATGCAGGAGTATCATTTATCCCATCATTTTCAAGACGATTGATAAACGTTTCAAATGCTCGGACAAGATAAGTCCTGTTGTTTTGTACAATGTCCGACATCACATGAGGTGTCAGATACATACGGCATACTCCTTTACCCTTTAGCCAGCGCAAAACTTTCACGGCCTCTTCATAAGAATTTATTCCATCGTCGACATTCGGAAGTATATGACTGTGAATATCCGTTATATCATGCAATAAGCCGGATTCTACAAATGATTTACGAGGTCTTATAAAGTTAAAACAGGCATACATTTTTATTCCTCTCTATTACCGTAGCCATAGCCATAACCGTAACCATAGCCATAGCTGTAGCCATAGCCTATACCGGAGCCAACGCCATTAAGAATAACCGCCATATTTTTCAGTTTTTCTTCATGATATAAATGTTCTATGTCAGGCAACATACGACGATCCATTTTCCCTGCACGTATAATATACAATGTAAGATCTGCAATACGATTCGAGATCATGGCATCGGCAACCATTCCCGCCGGCACATTATCTATCACAATACAATCATACATATCACGCAGTATGTTTATAAGTTCATCAAGGCGCGGACTTAAAAGCAATTCCGCCGGGTTAGGAGGTTCAGGCCCGGAACGTATGATGTCAATTTTCGGATAATCATCATCCTGTATAATCAACGTCTCCACATTCGAAACAAATTTCGACAAATAGCTTGTCAGGCCGATATCATGTCCTTCAATATTTTTGCGGACGTTCACTCCTTTTCCGAGCGTACCTTTACGGATATCCATGTCGACAAGTACGACCTTTTTCCCTGTCATTGCGATACTTATCGCCAGATTGGAGGCAACAAATGTTTTGCCGGATCCCACATTTGTCGACGTAGTCATAATAACTTTTATGTCATCTTGTTTAACACGCATAAAATCCATATTCGTACGTATAATACGGAAGGCTTCCGATATGGGATCGCGTCCGCTTTCTTTCACAACAATGTTTGTTTCGCGTTCTTTAATAGCTTTTATTTTTTTCAGGGGCACTTCGCCAAGGAACGGTATTGAGAGAAATCTCTGTAAGTCTTTTCGTCCACGAACCGAGATGTCGGATATCATCAAGATATAAAGTACGCCGGAAGGAATGGCCAGTCCTATCAGTAAAGCAGCAATTAAAACAATTATTCTACGTGGCGCCACAGGGATCATGGAACCGGTCGCCACATCGATTATACGGGCTGTACTTTCCGTTATTGCCTTATTAATTGCATTTTCTTCCCGTTTATTGAGCAAATACAGATATAGTTGTTCTTTAATCTGTTGTTGGCGGCTTATACTCGTCACTTCCGTCTGTTGTTGCGGAACGGCGGAAATACGCGCTTTTGTTCTTTCCGTTCGCGCTCTTACGCTGCGCAACTGTATATCCAGATTAACGATAAGATTATCAACCGCACGTATTATATTTTGCCGCATGGCATTCAAGGTATTATTAAGATCCTGAACGACAGGGTTTCGTTCGCTACTATTTTCGATAAGACGGTTTCTTTTCAGAAACGTCTCATTATACATTGAAATTTGTCCTTCGACATTGATATCATCCACTCCCGTGTTCGATGGTATCAAGTCGGTACTGTTAGACGGATCAAAGAGATGTTGGCGAATATAGGTCGCCATCGAATGTTGATTCTGTATTTTTATGATCTCCCTGTCCGATTCGCTGCTTTCCTGTATGGCGAGCTGTGCATCGCTCTGGATATCCGTCAGTTGATGCGCGATCTTATATGATTGTATCTGTTGGTCAACATTTCCGAGTTCCTGTTCGATAATGATCAGACGTTCGTTGATAAAGTTTTCCGTACTGACCGCCATCAGGTTTTTATCGTTTATAGCGTCTTCGTTATAGATTGCAATAACGGTATTCAGCAAGTCTTCGGCACGTTGAACAGAGACATCTTTTATAGAGAGGTTTACGACGGACGTTTGTTTATCCGCGAGATTAACCGTCATTGCATTACGATAGTCGTTTGTAACGGTTTTAATATTTGATTTTGTAACGGTAATCGGTTTTTCGAACCATGTATCATTATACCACAATGTAGGGGTAGCGACCATTTTACCGATAGACGTATTAACGGTATCGTTAAGGTTAACAACGATCATCTGTTCATTCTCCATACCGTTGGTTTTAAAATCCCAGAGAGCAACCTCATTATTCCGAAGCAACCTCGCTTTGAACGTCATCCATTGATTATCTTCAACATCTTTAAATGTGAAAACTATCGGCGAATTAGTATAAAGTTCCTGCATCCGTAATCCTTCCTGTATTGTATAATTAACATCTAATTTCAGGCGTCGTACGGCTTCTTCCATCAGGCTATAACTTTTAAAGACAATAATTTCGTTATATACGTTACTCTTGCTTTCGAAAATAGAAAGATCCTGAAACATAGCCGTTTCCATACTGTTCGTTTTATCGTCTTTGATAAGAACCGTTGCATTACGTTCATATATTACCGGCGTCCACATCAGGTATACGACTGCAACCGCAAAGCATAGAATGACGGAAATTATAAACCAGTACCATTTGTTGAGTACAATACGGAATATGTCTGTCAAATTTATAGACGATTCGTCTTCTGTTATCGGAGGATTTCCTCCATTTATATATTGTTCGTTCATTTTTTTACTTATTACTTACACTCACAATCACGCTTGTAGCCGTCAAAAGTACTGAAACTACCGACAACCATACGCTTATATTATTGTTTTGATTGATATTACTTTGTTGTATCCTGCGTTTGTTGGGTTCGACATAAACGATATCGTTTTGCTGAAGATAATAACAAGGTGAGTTGAAAATATTCGTATTTGAAAGGTTATGATACAAGATCATACGTTGTCCTTTCGTCTCACGGATAACAGCGATGCGGTCACGACGACCGTAAATTGTCAAATCGCCGGCCATACTTAACGCTTCAAGTATGGTAATACGCTCGCCTGTAATATTAAAACTTCCGGGACGGCTAACTTCTCCCTGTACGGATATTTTGAAATTAAGAAAATTCACAGTAACAATAGGGTCTTTCAACAATCCATTTGACTTTAGTTCAAACTTTATCAGGTCGCGCAATTCGTTTCTGGAAAGCCCTTCCACTTGAAGTTTTCCAATTACGGGAAAATCAATACATCCCTCTTTATCGACGAGATATCCTAAAACCCGTTGTTGACCGTACATCTCTCCTCCCACGTAATAACTCACTATAGGAAGATTAAACGGCGTAGCGGCTTCGGTCGCCTGACTATTTACCATAATGGCCAACAAGTCATCTTGATGAATATAGACGTCATATTTTTCGACTTTTTTATA
>JAIRMH010000335.1 GCA_031258835.1 Tannerella sp. | reverse complement strand
GCGTTGTCCGACAGACATTCGGACCGTGAATTTGACACGAAAGATATTTCTTTACAGGATCTATCGGATTTATTATGGGCGGCGAACGGCGTAAACCGTAACGACGGAAGACGGACTGCGCCTTCGGCTATGAATAGGCAGGAAATTGACGTGTATGTCATACGCAAAGACGGGGCATACCTGTATGATGCCGGCAGTCACACCCTAAAACCTGTCGCCAAAGGCGATTACAGGAATGCTGTCGCCGGTGGTCAGGATTTTGCAGCGTCGGCGCCGGTGAGTATTGTTCTTGTCGCCAACCTCGAAAAACTCGGCAAGGCGTCTGAAGAAAATACGCGTCTGATAGCGGCAATGGATGCCGGCATCGTATGCCAGAATATAAATATCTTCTGTTCGGCAGCAAATTTGTCGACCGTACCGCGTGCGACAATGGATAAAGATGAACTTAAAAAAACTCTTAAATTATCCGACACACAACTTCTAACGCTGAATAATCCGGTAGGATATCCCAAAAAATCAACTACCACCCGCTGAGAAGCAGGCTGGTTGAACCACAACACTTGAAAAATAAATCATTTAAAATGCCGATTTTATTTTTTCTGTTACTTGGGGGCTACCTGCTTGGTAATATCTACATATTTGTCCGGGGAAGCGTATTCCTCGGACAAATTTCTCTTACTTTTAAGTGGATATACGGCATATCTTATTGGACGGGCGCACTGATGCTTTTTGCCGTATTCGCCTTACGCAGTTCCCGGCACATCCCTTTTTCGCTTGGACAGATATTGTTTCATACAGGCTCCGGCTGGCTTGTTTTTACTCTTTACATGGTCATCTTTTTAGCCGTAACAGACCTGATAAAAGTATTCAACAATTCGTTTCAATATGGATTCCTAATATCTTTACTGCTGACCTTAAGCCTGTTGATCTACGGATACATTTGTTATCAACATCCCGACAAACAAGTTTTCAACATACATATCAACAAACCGCTAATAAACAGAGACAGGCTAAAAATCGTAGCCATCAGCGACTGGCATCTCGGATTAGGAACCGACATAAAGAGACTGAAAAGAGATGTTGACCTCATCAATGCCGAAAAACCGGATCTTATCATTATCGGAGGCGACCTGATTGACAATAGTATCATTCCTGTCGTTGGTCAGGGAATGGATAAGGAACTGAATCGCCTGCATGCGACGATGGGTATATACATGGCGCCGGGCAATCACGAATACATAAGCGGAATGGAAGAATGTGCCGGTTTTATAAATAAAACGCCGATAACACTGCTGAAAGATTCGATTATGACGCTTCCCTGCGGGCTTCAAATCATCGGTCGCGACGACAGAAGCAACAGAAACAGACTGACAATAAACGAAATAACCAAATTAATCGATAAATCACAGCCCGTTATTTTAATTGATCATCAACCCTATGGGCTGAATGAGGTTGAAGCGACCGAAGCGGTAGATATCCAGTTCAGCGGCCATACGCACCACGGACAAATCTTCCCGTTATCTTTACTGACCGGTTATTTATTTGACATAAGTTACGGTTATGAAAAACGCGGCCACACAAATTTCTATGTATCATCCGGTTTCGCACTCTGGGGGCCACCTTTTCGGATAGGCACATGCAGCGAAATGGTAGTCTTCGAATGTTCATTTGCAGAATAAAGGACAGGGTAAGTAACCGGTAAATTCAACAAAGGGGGATAATGGTTTAAATTGTGTTGCGAAATATTTTTTATTTTACAGGATTTGTAAAACTAAAAATTTTCAAGTATGTTTGCAGCAAAACTTAAAAGAACATGAAAGTATTTTTGCAATCTATATTCGGACAGATATTATTCAGTTCATATATTCTTTGGCGGGGGCGTCAGGCGCTTCCGAAAAAGAAAAGTTGTCAGATTCCGTTTGTTCTTGCTCTTATCCTTGAGATTCTTATATTTTTCACCGGCTATTTATTTTACGACTACCTGCCCGACAGCATTTTTATACCTTTAATGCTGATCTGCAACACATGGTATATAGCATCGCTATATATCACAATCGCATTGCTGACACTGGAGCTGTTCCGCCTCATAAACAAACGCTGGGCATGGTATCCGGTATTTATCCATCTGTATTGGGACAAAACCAAAATCATATTATTTTTTGTCATAGCAATAGGCATTACCGGCCTGATGATATTCGGATACCGCAATGTCCGCTATCCTTCCGTCCAGCATGTTTACCTCACAATCCCCAAAACGGCGGAGGGACGCGACAGTCTTAATATCGTCATGACAAGCGACTGGCACATCGGAGAAATGATCCGGAAGAAACAAGTGCAACATATCGTACAACTTTGCAATGAACAAAATCCGGATATCATACTCATTGTCGGCGATATAATAGATTACGAAACACGTTTTGCAGAGAAGGAACACATCGAAGAAGATCTGCAGCAACTGAAAGCGCCTCTTGGCGTATTTATGACATTGGGTAATCATGAATACAGGGCAAACCGGTTTGCAAAATTACGATGGATAGAAAAAACAGGGATTATGCTGCTTGTCGATTCGGTGATAGCACCTCCCGACTCATCTTTTTATCTTGTCGGACGCGACGATTATATAAATCACAGAAACAGGGCGTCGCTAAAGACACTGATGCAACAGGTGGATACTTTGAAGCCCGTCATCGTATTAGACCACCAGCCGAATCGATTGAACGAAATAGTAATGAACAAGGCTGATCTGGGATTACACGGACATACGCATAATGGTCAAGTGTGGCCGTATTCACTTTTCCTGCACCTTGTTTATGAGTGCCCTTACGGATATTATCGCAAAGGAGATACGCAATTTTTTATCTCGTCGGGTGTCGGGATTGCGGGACCTCCTTACCGGATTGGCACACATTCCGAAATTGTTGTTTTACATATACGCTTTAATGCAACACAAACAACTAATTAATTCAACTTATTTAAATTATACGATTATGAAAAATTTAACATTAACTTTTATATTTACGGTAGTCACCGTTTTTACTGCAAATGCGCAGTATGATGATTTATATACTTTTGAAAAAGGGAAAAGCCTCATCGGCATGGATGCAGGCGTAAAATTCGGTGCAGACAACAAAATTGCCGTGTCGGCTTTTTACGAATACAGCCTGTTTAATTTATTCGTTGATGAATGTACACTCGGCGCCGGCGTTTTTGGCGGCTATTACAGAGACAAATTAAAAGGCGAGGTTGAAAAAATCTATATCACCGGTGTAAGGGTCAACGTTCATTATCAATTCGTTGACAGACTTGACACGTATGCCGGTCTTGATCCTAATTTCAACATAAAAACGTATAAAATCCAGAAAGACGAAGCCGGTTTTGCCTGTTACATCCACATAGGAGGACGATATTACCTGACAAACTGGCTCGGCGTCTTTGCAGAGATAAGCACCGGATACAACAATTTCAGAGGAGGCTTATCCATTAAATTCTGATTGAAGCATAATCCTCTTGAAACAGCGTAACACAACGGTTCGTGATAAAAAAAGGAAGAGGCGTCGCCTCTTCCTTTTTTTTGTTATAACTCGTTTTGAACGATATATGGATTATTTTCCATCTCATTGTCGGAATATAGAAATTCCCATTTCTTATCTCCGGCAGGTATCTCAAGATATTGCGCCCATGAAGCATTGTGATTTGTAACTTCCAGAGTTCCGTCAGGAAAGACTGCCGGCAGGCTTCTGTCTAATGGCATATTCATGCGTTTGAGGTCGAAATAACGGAATCCTTCTCCCCATAATTCAAAGCGACGATGCAATAAGATCTCTTCAATAAGCGCCGTACTGGTTTGGGTCGATTTATTGTAAGCGGGATCACGCGTAATAATCAGGTCGTACAATACTTGTTGCGCTTCGGAGTTCCTGCCGAGACGCGCCAGCGCCTCCGCTTCGTTAAGATACATCTCCGCGACACGCATGTACGGACAGTCTACCTGGGGGTCGCTATGATCGGGCACCATATACTTGTTGTTAAAATAAGCGGGCACCTCGGTCGACGCACGGGGACGAGAAAACGCGTCGCTGTTAGCTATTGCTTTGGTAGGGGCAAAGCAAGCTTTACGTTTATCGGTATCGCTCATCCTGTGATATAGGTTGTTGTATATACATTTTGGACCTTCGCGGGTAGTGATCGCATCGGTATTTCCGAAAAACACCTGAAGAGACGAAAATCCTTCATCTTCCGATTTGATACGCAGAGTGCCCCACATCCATTCCGAATTGCTTTGGCTGCAAAAACGACTTGGGGTTTCGGTAAAAATTGTTTGGGACAAGCTATATTCGCTTGTACGCGCAACCTTTGCATAGTTAGCCGCTTCTTCCCATAATCCCATCGTTAGCAACACTCTCGATTTCAGGCCGTTTGCCACGCTTTGGTTCGGGTTGATTTTATTGGTACGCGTCGGCATTCCATCAAGCAGTTCGATGGCTGCATCCAAATCGTTGTTGATAGCTTCATATATTTCTTTTACCGTAGCTTGAGGCTGTGGATCCGTACCCGCTTCCGAAGTGAGAATCAGGGGTACTCCGAGATGTGAATTTTCTTGACCGGATTCGTAATTGTATCGTTTAGCCCACATCCTGACGAGGTTAAAATAATGGGCGGCGCGCACTACAAGCGCTTTCCCTTTGATATGGTCTCTCTCGATTTGCTCTCCGTCGGCATTGTCGATATTTTCTATTATCAGGTTTACGTTTGCTATGATGTTGTAATGATAACGATAGCAATAGTTCATCATTGCGCTTGTGACGGTTCTGTGAACGCTCCAATTGTATGATTGCAAAAATAATGTAGTACGTGCGCCAAAAAGGATGTCTTCTCCCATCAGGTCGCTCATTACGAGCATCGTTTCGTATCCCATATAGTTCTGTGACTGGTCGCCGTTATAATACATGCGTTTAAATACGCCATCGAGAGCCATTTGAGCATTTTTAGTGTTCAAAAACACCGTACTTTCATCCACACGCGAGGTAGAGTGGGTTTCCAAAAATTCGGAGCTGCATGAGGTTATACACAGCAAAATAATAATTATATAATAAAAAGGTTTCATACTCTTTGCTAATTATTTGATTGATTTATTAAAATAAGACATTAACGCCGATGGTGTAAATAGTGGCCGGCAGATAACCGTCATCTACCGTTCCGTTATAGGCATAACGGACATTCAAACCTTTACGTTTCGTGTAGCGATAAAGTAATTCTCCATTACCATAAATCGAAGCTTTTTGAATGTTCAAAAAGTTTGTAATGTTTTTCGGTAAATTATAATTCAGGCTTATTGCCGTCAGTTCAAAATAGTCATTGCTAACCAACCATCTGTCCGTATTGTCGGCGGCCTGATCTGTGGCGACGGCATCCGTTCCGTCTAATCGCGGAATGTTTGTTATATCGCCTTCTTTTTGCCAACGTCCGAGTATATCTTTGTGGAAGGTGCGACCGTATGAAGACGACCATGTCATCAATGTTTTGTAATTGCTGTCGTACGTCCAGCCACCGAATTGATAACTCATCCGTATTGATAGCGTTAAATCTTTGTATGTCATATCCGTAGAAATACCGCCAAAGACTTTGGGGGCGGCATTTTTACCCACCCAGAAATATCCGGCCTGCGCATCATCTGTCGTGTATCTTGTGTCGTCATCCAATTTCGGAAGCGCTTCCAGGATGGCTATATCCAATGTAGGATCGGGGGTGTACATTGTCAAGCCGGTTTTAGGATCAACGCCTATAAAATGACGAAGATAATAGTCATAAATGGAATATCCTTTTTCGATTCTTTTGGTACCATTCCGATATGGTTCAACAGGCATATCTATTACTTTATTCTTGTAATGAGTCGCGTTCGCACGTATTTTCCAGCTAAATCCGTCTTTATTTTTCAGAATATCCGCCGTAAGATCAACTTCAACGCCTCTGTTTCTCATTGAAAAGGCGTTTTCATCTCTTTCCGTGAAACCGCTGGATGGTTGAAGAGGCATTGGATACAGCATATTGTCGGACTGTTTCTGGAAAAATTCTACGGTTCCGGTGATGCGGTTGAAGACGCCAAATTCGAGCGCCACGTCTGCGTTGATATTTGTTTCCCACTGCAAATTACGATTCCCAAGACTGGTCGCTGCATAACCCGGAGCGCCTGCGTTTGGATACATCGAATAGAGCGATTGCCATGCAAAATAACCAATACCGCCATCGTTGCCGATTTGTCCGTATGAGGAGCGCAATTTGAGCATATCTATAAACTCAATGTTTTTCATAAAACTTTCTTTTTGCACTTGCCATGCAAGGCCGGCAGACCAGAATGCTCCCCAGCGGGAATCTTTATAAAATTTTGAGGAGCCGTCGGCTCTATATGAAAATGACGCGAGATATTTTTCATCAAAATTATAGTTGACTCTACCAATATAACTTTCCGTATTATAAGGGCTTGTATAGGATGACAATCCTGTAAGTTCCGCATAGTTCGACAATTCCGGTATTCCTTCCATAACCTGGACTCTTTTATCTCCGGCCATCTCAAAGATGGTTGTGCTGAAGGCTTCATGTCCGCCCATAATATCAATATTATGATGTTCGGCAATTTTTTTCCTGTATTCCAGTAACTGGTTGAAATTCCACGTTAGACGTTGGGATGTCGATTTGGCGAGAGCACCGGGGGTGGCCGTACCTTCCAGTACCGGAGTATAATCCGTCCCGTAGTAAGTGTTCAGGTCTACTTTATAATTTATCGTAAAAGTAAAATCGGTTAAGAATTTAAATTCAGCATAAGTTTTGGCGCTGAGCAACGACCGGCGATATGAATCCTGTGAAGCGAGCAATTCGGCGATCGTATTGTGCGAGGCGTCAATAGGACGTTTCATTAAACCGTAATCGCCTCCGCCTCCGAAGTCGTATATCTTATTCCCTCCGATATCGAGGATGTATTCTCCTGTTACGGCGTCATGCAGGTGTATCGGATATATAGGCCCTATATACAGCGGATAGTAGTACGGACTATTTCCTGAAGGAGAGAGACCTTCGCTTATGTTTCCGTTAATATTAAGTCCGGTCTTAAACCAGGAGGTAAGCTGGCTATTTACATTGGTTCTTACGGATGAACGGTTGAAATACGATGATTTCATATATCCCTGGTCATTCAGATAGGCTGCTGAAACATAATAATCCGTCTTATCATTGGCTCCCGAATAGTTGATTGTATATTCGCTACGCACGCCTAATTGCCGTACGCCGTTCATCCAGTCCAAATCATCCGCCCACTTGAGTTTGGCATTGGGATTGATCGTGCCGTCGGTAAGTACGATTTCTTCATTTGACACGTTGAAAGGATTGTATGTCAATTCATCGTAAACCGATTTATAAGAAGTTGTTTTTCCGTCGACGGTATAGGAATCAATGATACCCGAAGCCAGTTGCGCGGCAATATTCATGGGTACGGGTGCGGGACTAGTTTGAGACATTCCATATTGGTTCCGCAATTTTTCCCAATTCAGGACATAAAATTCTTCAGGGCTTACAGTATCGTAGAAATCCATTCCTACTTTCGCGAAGGATTGGTTTACCTTTATACTGACACGTGGTTTTCCTTTTGCTCCTTTTTTCGTTGTAATCATCACTACGCCGGCTGCAGCACGCGATCCATATAATGCAGATGATGAGGCATCTTTGAGGATGGTAAATGACTCCACATCTTCCGGGTTGATACTGCTGAGCGCATTTTCGTAAGGTACGCCGTCCACGACATAGAGCGGATCATTAGAACCGTTGATAGAACTTATCCCTCGTATACGCAATGATGGAGCCGTACCGGGCGACCCGCTATTGTTGCCTACCTGAACGCCGGCAACCGCTCCGCTGAATGCCTGAGTAATGTTAGAAATAGGGCGCAGTTCCATTTCCTTGCCGCTTATTTTAACCGCAGAACCGGTATAAGATGCGCGCGTAGTCGAACCGTATGCTACGACGATAACTTCGTCCAGATCTGTTGTAGCTTCCGAAAGACGAATGTTTATCGACTGTTTCCCTGAGATTTCAATTTCTTGCGTTTGCATTCCGATGTACGAAATCGTCAGCGTTTTAGTATTTTCAGGAATGTTAAGAGAAAAATTCCCGTCAATGTCTGTAGTAGTTCCTGCGCTCGTGCCTTTTACAAAAATCGAAGCGCCGACAATGGGTTCGTTACTAAGAGCGTCCGTTACATTCCCTGTGACTGTCCGCGTCTGAGCAAAGGAGGTTGCGGCAAACAGGAAACAGAGATTCATGAATAATAAGATTTTCAATTTATCCATACGTTATTATAATTAAACTGTTAATAAATGTACATAATTATCATAACAATTGCCCGAAAAACACGGCGTTCAGGAATATTTTTGAGGCGCCGTACCAATACATGCGAAAATTGATATCATCGGCAAAGCAGATGTTTCGACCGCTCCCGTGAGTTTGAATAATCACTGCGGGATTTGAGGCAAACCTTTTCAGGTTTTCTTTTGAGATACAACCCGAAAGATATGGTTTCTCCGCATAAAAAAGAGGCGAGGCATATCTGTTGTCCGACTTTTCAAAAGCCGTTGCGCCTACTTTCATTACAGCAATATATTCCTGATTATATCCCCAACCGAGCGGGTGCGTTCTGTCCAATCGGCAGTTAAGTATTACACCTTCGACCGACGTGCCGTAACTGTCTTCCGACCGGGTTGCATAGTCTTTATATTCATTTGCTCTCTTCGCTTTTATCGTTGGAATGGTTTTAATGTCCGTCAATTTGGTTTTGTTTGTCCACTGATATGCCTGACCTGTGGCGATGAGCGTTCCGCCATTGGCAACCCACGATTTTATCCGATTAACGACCGTTTCCGAAAGCGATCTGACAGGAGAACCGTCAGCCATGACGATTACGTTATATTTATCCAGATTGGCGGTCGTCAATTTGGAATAATCAATTATAACCGGCTTTAAATCAAATCGTTCACTTAATAACATCCATACTTCTCCCGATTCTGGAATGCCCATTCCCGAACCTGTTATCACGGCGACTCTGGGGAGTTCGAGCGGAGTGAAATAAGGCGTTCCCAAATCAAAATCAATCATTAACCCTTGTTTCGCCGAATAAACATCTATTCCACACACAACAGCTATACTGTCAATTAGTTTATAAAGTTTTTCCTTATCAAGAGGCTGATTCTGGGTGGGTACAGCGAAAGCGCCGTAACCGAAAGCAATCTCTTTTCCGTCTGTTCTGTAATGAAACGGTTTACTGCTTACTTTGACTATCAGGCCGTTACGAAGCAATTCCGCAACCAACCGGTGCGAATAATATTGCGAATTGTCAAATAAATAGGCAATTTCGCTTTTGCCGCCAATCATGTTTCCTTTCGGAAATACGTTATTATTAACCTTTTCACCTAAAAGTCCGGCTGTTGATTTCAGTTCGTCATATTGAAGATTATAAGCATGAGGAAATGTCCATGTGGAAATATCGTAGAATACGCTGTCCTTAAATTCCGTAACGTTTTCCATCAGGGTTCTGACCATGCCGTAATATTTTTGATTAACAGGAATGACATAGGAATCTTCCGACAGATATTCCGTTCCGTTTATTATTTGATTTTTAGATAAATGATATACCTCAATCCGATGTCTATGCAGATTTTCAAGGAAATGAAAATTTATTCCTTTTGAGCCGCGGGTATTAAAAACATATCCCTGAACAGGGTCTGTTTTGGCTTGTTTGCTTGTGTTGACGTAATAATCGCGTAGATACGCAAGCAATTCGTTTTTCATGGCGAGAGCGCCATTCAGAACACCTATCGCTGAAAATACCTGATTACGAATAGTAGATGGGAACGACATCAATCCGAAATTTCGCGTCGGACGCAGATGCCCGCGTGCGGCAAGCTGTTCGTAAAGAATAGAAACAGAGCCGTGTATATCTCCGTATGCAGCGCCTTTGCCATAGTAAAAATCGTCATAACGTTCTTTGGAATAGTATAATGTGCCGATTTTATCGAGTTCGCGGGCGCTAAAAGACGTGAGTTTGGCTGTCAATTCCTGATTTTCCTGCGGGGTTAACGGATGAGTGCGCTTCGGATCGCCGGGACTGAAATAGTATGTGCGGTCGCCACCCTGTTCGTGGAAATCGCATACTACGTTCGGAATCCATTCAAAATACATCTCCAGCGCATTTTGGCCTTCTTTTTGTTGCGCCATCAGCCAATCGCGATTGCAATCCGCCCAATAATGATTTGTGCGACTGCTCGGCCATGTTTCTGAAAACTCGCGGGAATTAAGGTCGGCAACATCCGGGAAACTGCGCGAAGAATTTACCCATGAAGCAAAACGGTTGATCCCGTCCGGATTTAGTCCGGGAGTTATCACAATGACCATATTATCAAGCAGTCGTTCTATTTCTTCGCCCTGCAGCGCCGCCAAATAATAAGCCATCAGGAGTGAAGAGTTAACACCCGAAGGCTCGTTACCATGAATGGAATACATTAAATTCGTTATTACGGGCATCTTATCAATATCCAAATCTTTTGAAACCTCCGGATCTGTCAGTTTCAGATGCTGTTGACGAATGTTTTCAAGGTTTTGCTGATTTTTTTCCGAAGTAAAAGTAACCTGAATAAATTGTCTGAACTGATTTGTCCGCCCGAACTGTTTGATGGAAACGCGCGGCGAAGCGTCGTCAAGGGCTTTCATATACATTAACACATTGCTCCAATCAACGTGTTGTTGCCCTATGTCGAAGCCAAGAACATCTTTCGGCTGCGGGATCCCGGGGTCGAAAGCGTAATTGTCCTTAAGACAATAAAAATAATTTTTATCATTATAATAGGTTGCTATTGGTTGCGTAAAAGTTGACTGTAAAAACAACAACAAATTAGACAATGATAAAATAATGGCTCTTTTCGTCATACGATAATTAAAATTTGACGCTGTAAAGATACGTATTTTTTGAATAAATGCAATAAATTTGATAAAAAAATTTATTCTATTATCCGCACATATACCTAAATTCATTTTTGTAACTCAAGCAACTTTTGTCGGGTATAAACACGTTCGTAACTCTCATTGCACTGTCCAATACGAAATAATATGGATAGCCAATGTTAT
>JAIRMH010000313.1 GCA_031258835.1 Tannerella sp. | reverse complement strand
ATAGCAGAACCAAACTTGTAATAAGTCCCGTACATTTTTATCGTGTTTCTTACGGGAACATATAAAATACATATAACTCCTGCGAGGATAATATAAAATATATATCGTTTCCTGAATTTAAAATTTTTCATAATACGAATGAATTATCATGAATGTAACTCAATAAGGCCGTCTGTTCATAACAGCCTCATTGAATTACATCTTGCATTTTGTTAAATTCAGATACCATAACACCAACACCAACCCCAATCGGTTTTACTCAAACAGTATGGTCCATCATCATGACCGATAGTCTGGATATCACAGTCTCCCTGAGTAATATAGGTGAGACATGCCGCTGATGCTACACAACATTCCATTGTTATTGAGGCGCTGACTCCGCCTGCTACAAACTTTTGATTTTCTTTGTCCAACAATGCAATACTTTCTTTGTTCAATTTGAGCCTGCTTAATTTTTTCATACGTAAATTGCAATTTCACTCCCTTTGACAAGGAGTATGTTATACCATTAATACATTCATTAATAATTTGAATTTTAAAGTTCTATATATTAATCATAGAACCGCTGTCACTCTGCCGATACACTCTAAAAAAGATGAATTTACCTGTTCGTCTTTTGAGAGATTTGAATAATTATGCGCCTTTACGATGTCATTCTTTTGTTTTTTAGTTATTAATCGGTCAATATTTAACCTGCGAAATCGGCAAAAAGATTTTTTTATTTCAACAAGATGACAAGTCTTATCTTTTTCAAAAAGTATTTTACCTCTTCCCGGGCGACAAGTGTAGCAAAATTACAAGATGTCGCATTACCTTTTTTTGAAAATTTTCGATATGACTGACAAAAATATCTTATTATTGTACAAAACCCCCATTTTTAAAGTACAAACAGCTTTTTAAAAATTAGATTACAATTTGATGAGCGCTACCTTCTTCCGGTAGTGTCCTGATTCGTTAGAATTATATTCTAATGAACAAACGTTTATAGTAAGATGATCGTTAAAGTCTGATCATCCGCCAACCTTAGCGCGCCAATAAACACGCCACCTCAATAATTATAACGCACTTCAATTTAAACAGTCGAACCTCAATATGAGAAAAAATCCATAGTCCCCTATCGATAAGATGTCGCCAACGCATACTCCTTATTACAAGATAATTACGCAAATGACCGTGTCAAGTTGAGTTAATCAATGAAGCGTTTTTTTCCAATTCTTCCGGTTTGCGGTCTGCGAATCGGATTTTTGCCGTAATTGTAATTGGGTTTGTTGCCCATTATGATTTTCAGGATTCCTCCGTCGATAATGTCCTGATGAGAGATGTAAGCGTATGGATAATCCTTTCCGTTGAGTTCTACCGATTGGATGTAGATGTTTTCCGGGGAATTATTGACGGCTTCGATGGAAAACGGCTTTCCGTTTTCCGGATGGATAGTCGCCTTATCGAAAACCGGACTTCCAATCACATATTCACCGGAAGCCGTAAACACGGGATAAATACCCAGAGACGACAGGACGTACCAGGCCGACATTTGTCCACAGTCTTCGTTTCCTATAATTCCGTCAGGTTTGTCGGTGTAAAATTCTTTCATGATATACCGGGCAAAACGCGCCGTTTTCCATTGTTGGCCGGCATATGCGTACAGGTAAGCAATATGATGGCTCGGCTCGTTACCATGCGCATACTGGCCGATCCCGCCGGTTAAATCAATCAGGACGTCGGGGTCGGACGGATCCGAACGGAGCGAGAAAAACATATCCAGACGGTCAATGAATGCATCTTCCCCGCCCAGAAGTTCAATGAATCCGTAAACATCCTGAGGCGTCAGCCATAAATATTGCCAGGCATTTCCTTCGGCATAATCCGTTGCGTAAGGACGTTTGGATTTGAGCGGGTCAAAAACGGGATTCCATGAACCGTCAGCCATGATTCCCCTGAAAAATCCGGCTTCCTTGTCGTAATATAACTTATAGTTTCCAGCCCTTTTTTTGAAATAATCGCAGTCCTCGGCCTTCCCCATTTTTTTAGCCATGAGGGCGATACTTGCATCGCCGATGGCGTATTCGAGCGCGGTCGCCACCGGGCGGTTTCTCATGACGTCCGAAGGGATAGGTTTCAGATCTCTCACGAAATTCAGTCCCCGCAGATCGCTCAGCGCCGTCGTTTTCAAAGCATGGTACGCCCTTTCCGCATCAAAACCTTTGCATCCTTTCAGGTATGCTTCGGCAATCACCTGGAAGCTGTTGATGCCGACCATCGTTCCGGTCTCATAGCCCCGCAGATGCCAGATGGGAAGCGCTCCTGTCTGATCGAAAACCGCCAGCATGCTATTGACGAAATCGCCGACTTTCGTTGCGTTCGTAATTGTAAAAAGCGGATGAGCCGCCCGATAGGTATCCCAAAGTGAAAAGATGGTATAATTATTATGGGACGCTTTTTTATACACGTTCCCATCCGACCCCATATAATCGCCATTATGGTCATTGAATAGCGACGGGTGCATCATGGCATGATACATGGAGGTATAAAAAATCCGTTTATCCGCTTCGTTTTTTGTCTCAATACGGACTTTAGCCAGCTCCTTTTCCCATTTGTCTAATGCCCGATTGCTGATCTCCTCAAAATCCCAATCCGGAATTTCAGCCTTGATATTTGCCAAAGCATTGTCGGCGCTGACAGGCGAGATCCCGACTTTCAGCAAAACCGTCCGGGGCGCTTGCGGGAAAGTTATCAAACCTTTAATGGATTCTCCCTTTCCTTTTTTTTCATTGATTTTTTTGTCGTTATCGTATACCAGAAAATTTTTAACCGGTATGGAAGTCCGTATGGCGAAAAACACCTGTTGTTTTTTCGCCCAACCGGACGAGGAGCGATAACCTTTGATGGTATACCGGTCGGTTAATTCAATATAAGTTTCCGTCGATTTATCGTTTATTCCCTCTTTCAAATCAATAATGATGCGTGCATTTTCTCCTTGGGGAAATGTATACCTGTGGAATCCGACCCGTTCGGACGCAGTAAGTTCCACTTCTACGCCATAATCATCTAATTTTACGGCATAATATCCCGGCCTTACTTTTTCGTTTTTATGTGAATAAAGCGAAGAATAGCCGCTGTACCGATGCGTTTCCACTCCCTTATCCAACTTTATCTCGCCCATATAAGGCATCACCAGGATGTCGCCCAGATCACCAATCCCGGTACCGCTCAAATGCAATTGAGGGAATCCGATGATCACACTGTCTTGATAATTATAGCCGGAACACCAGTCCCAACCTTTATAAAAATTGGAAGGGCCTGCCTGTACTGCCCCAAACGGCACATTAGCGCCGACGAAAACGTGTCCGTGTCCACCCGACCCGATATACGGATCTACATAATCGGTAAGACGCTGCGATTCTGCCGTAAAGCCTGAAAAAAGAATCAGGCTACCCACCATGCTGATAAATCTTTGTTTGTTCATAACGTTTGTTTTTAATAAATAAAATGATTATTCGCAAAGCGACCTGCTGTAAATTTGCCTTGAAGCCAATGATGCGCTGTGCCGCCCGTCATCGCCACAAAACGGGTTGCCTTTTTTTGCCATTCCTGATATTTCATAACGCAAAGGTCGCGCTTATGCATGTGTTATGCAAATTTAATTCGATATAATCTCTAATGTATATAGAAATAATTCGTTACCTTTGCGTAAAAATGTAACACTATGATTATAGAGATAAAAAAAATCACGCCCGAAAACGTGAATGAACTGCTCGGCAAAATCGGCAAGTCCCCTAAAAAAACAATAGCCAAGCATTTTGGCAAACTGAAACGCGGCATAGACGGAGTGACCTATCAAAAATCCATACGCAATGAATGGCGCTGATTTTCTTGCGGATACGAATGTTTTGATATACGCTCTGGAAGGACATCCTGCTGTTTTGGGTATTGCACAATGTTCTGTTGCGGTATCCGTTATTTCCGAAATAGAACTGTTAGGCAAAAAGGGGATTATGCCGCATGAAGTAACCGTTATCCACAGTTTGCTGAAAGATTGCATAGTTATTCCTTTCATGTCTGAAATAAAGGATATTGCCATTTCGCTGAAACAAACATATATCCTTAAAATCCCGGATGCTATTGTTGCTGCAACAGCTATACATTTCGGGTTGCCGCTTGTCACTGCCGATACCGATTTTCGAAAAATCAAAGACCTTAATCTGATTCGATTAACTTTGTAATTTCAATCATACAACCATAATCCGGCATGACAGAACCGTCCCGGAAAGCCTTTCCGGTTATTGAACACCTTGATTTTGTTGATTCTTGCGTAAAACATATTTTTAAATTTCTGAATGTTACCTGTTCATTCGCTCAGCCATTCCAGCAACTGTACACGTTTGGCTCTGAACGAAGCAATGTCGGCGTCGTAGCGGTCGTAGCTGCGGATAATCGACGCTGTTTTCCACTTTACCTGCCAAAATGGAAACCATGACAAGAGCCGAAACGATCCATCGTACCTTTCCATCTCATCAGGTGACTGCTGGGCAAACGGAAAACCGTTTTTTTTCATTTTAAGTCTGGAATGTCATATAACAGGGGGCTGTTTCAAAAACCCGAAATTTACAACTTTATCCTCCTCTACGATATATTGTAGGGGGGGGTAAGTTGTTTAAAATCGCCTTTTTGATACAGCCCCCTGTAACTATGGCGCGCCTTATTTCCAGACGTCTGCCTGGGTAATGCTCGCGTTCCGGTCCATCACCGCCTGCGGTATCGGCCAGATGTATCCTCTGGTGGGGTCGAAGCGAATCGGCTCGGCGACGATTTTCTCGCATGTCCAGTCGCCGCCTCTCTCCTGATAGTCTTCGAGGGTGAGGTTGACGCCGTAGAGCACGTTGTCCGGCGGGTTCATGAAGACTTCGGCCTGTTTGGTGCGCAGCAGGTCCCAGTAGCGTTTGTCTTCGTTGACGAGTTCGACGCGGCGTTCGTGGAGAATCTTTGCCCGCATTTCGGCCTGGTTGCCAAGCAGCGGTGCGACGGAGGGCAGTCCGCCCCGTTTGACGCGAATCTCGTCCATCGCCCAGCGGATGGAATCATTCGAGGGGTCGCACTCGTTCAGGCTTTCGGCCAGGAAGAGGAGCGCTTCGGCATAGCGGTAGATGATCCAGTTCTGGAAACCGCTCTGGAAGAGCGATTCCATTTCCACGCCCTTGATGCACCAGTATCCGCTGCGTCCGCCGCCGCCTTCGCCGCCGATGGATTCGGCGTTGGTCGCTTTATAGTCGGGATGCGACTGGAAGGGGGTGTACGTGCCGTCGGCCCGCAGGACGGGTTCGCCGGGCAGGAGGTACCACTTTTTGAGTCGTGCGTCACGGTTTTCCCACGGGTGCGCCTTGTCGTAGGTCGGCGATTCGTAGATCGTCATGCCGTCCGTACATTCGTAGTCGTCCACCAAGCCGCGCGGCGCGCTGAAACTGGCCCATCCGCTGCCACGCAGGCTTACGCCGCCGGGGACGCCGAGCATGTTCGTCACGTTGGTGATTTCGTTTTCGACGTACTGGTATGCCAGAATCGTTTCGTCGTCCAGATTGTTGGTCGAGCTTTCGAAGAGTTTGATGAAGTCTTCTTCCAGCACGTATTCGCCGGAGCGGATGACGCCCTGAATCGTGCTTGCCGCTTCACGCCAGAGCTGTTCGCTGCTCCGGTCGCTCATCTTCTGTCCGTGGAAGCGGTCGAGGCTGGCCATCCACATGAGCACGTCCGTTTTCAGGCACAGGGCGGCGTGTCGGGTGATTTTGCCGGTCTTGTCCTTCGCGTCCGGCAGGCTGGCGATGGCCTTGTCGAGGTTTTCCATCACGTAGTCGAAGACTTCCCTGCGGGAACTTTTGCCGATGTTGCGGGATTCTTCGAGCGTGACGGGCGTTTCCTTTATCAGCGGCACGTCACCGAAGGCGCGGGCGAGATAGAAGTATTTTATGGCCAGCACGAAGCGTGCTTCGCCTTCCATTCGTTTGCGCGCGTTTTCGTCTGCAAAGGGGACGTTCTGCAGATTCTCCAGAAAGTAGAGTATGTTGCGTATCTGGTCGTATTTCCAGAAGGTGAAATTGCCGTGCGTGAGGTTGCCCACCGCCGCGTGGAGGTTGCCCTGCTTGATTTCGCCCAGGCCGCTTTCGCCCCAGGCATTGGTCATGATGGCGTTGTCGCTAAGGCATTCCGTCCAGTAGCGGTACTGGTTGGGCAGGTAGCCGTAGAGAGCGTTCAGCGCCATCTGCGCGTCGGCTTCGGACTGCCAGAACGTAGTCACGTCCGGCGTATGCAACGGCGCCTGGTCGAGTACGTCCGAACAGGAGGCACACATGAGAAGAGCGATGGTCGCCGGAATTAAAAATATTTTTTTCATAGTCGTTGTGAATTAAAATTGAAGTTGTATACCGAATGAAAATGTTCGCATCAGAGGATAATATCCGCCTTCGGGGTCGAACCCGACGTAGTCGGAAAGGATCCCCAGATTCTGGCCGGAGAGGTAGACGCGCAGATAGTCCACGTCAATCGCTTTCCGCCATGCTGCGGGCAGGGTGTATCCGATCTGCAAGTTCTGTATTTTCAGATAATTGGCCTTGCGCATCCAGTAGGATGAGTAGCTGGTATCGTTGCCCGTCATGTTCGTGGTGATGCGTGGATAGGAGGCATCGGGGTTGTCGGCCGTCCACGAGTTCAGGTGCATCGGGCGGGCATTCGTGGTCAGGTAAAACGCCCATCCTTCGTATCCGCTGATGTAACGCATGTTGTTGAACTTTCCGTAGAATGAGACCGAGAGGTCGAAATCCCCGTATCCGGCGCTCAGATTGGCGCCGAAGCGCACGGGCACGTTGTCGGCGACGATGACGCGGTCGTCGCCGTCGATCACTCCGTTGCTCTGGTCGGGGATGCCGTCGCCGTTCGTATCGACCGTCAGCTGGTCTTTGAATTTAATGTTGCCGGCCGTCACGTTGGTCTGCTTGGCCAGGTCGGGGTCGTTCGGGTCCTGAAACAGCCCGATGGCTTCGTAGCCGTAGGGCATTTGCAGTTGCGTGCCCACGTCGGTGAACGTGTTGCCGCTGATCCAGGGGCCTGTGCCGTACAGATCCAGTACTTTGTTTTTCGAAAAGTTCATGTTGAAGTCGGCGCCGACCGTCCAGCCACCGAAGCGGTCGTTGTATCCGACCGACAACTCCATCCCCCGGTTGCGCATCTTGAGCGCGTTGATGTAGGGGGCGCTCAGTCCGTATTCCATCGGTACGGGGGCCTGGTAGAGAATGTCCTTGCGGATGTTGTTGAAGTAATCAAATTCCAGGAAGATGCGGTTGTTCAGGATGCCGAGTTCGAGGCCGAGATTGGTCATTTCGGCTTTTTCCCACGAGATGTTCGGGTCGTACGAAGCCGAACTCCAGGCAGAGGCGGCGATGCTGCCGTTGTAGGCATAGCCCCGGTAGTTGAAGCTCAGCAAATCGCGCGTCTCGTAGCGACCGATTTTCAGCGCGTCGCCCAGAATACCCCACGAGCCGCGCAGTTTGAGCCGCGACAGATAAGGATTGTCGGCCAGGAAACTCTCCCTGTGCACGTTCCATCCGCCCGAGAAGGAGGGGAAGACGCCCGTGCGATGGCCGGCCGTAAAGCGTGAAGCGCCGTCGATACGCACGTTGGCTTCGAACAGGTATTTGCCGTCGTAATCGTAGGCGACGCGCCCGAAGCCGGACAGCATCGACGAGTGGCCGGCCGTTCCGGCGTTGTTCTTGCTCTCCTGATAAACGTCGAGCACGTAAATGTCGCTGAACGCCGCGTTCAGACGCGAGGCGCTGTACGATTCGTCGTAGCTGTATTCCTGCGAATATCCGGCCATCAGGGAGACGTTGTGCTTATCTGCCGGCGAGAAGGAATAGTCGCTGGTCACCTGCAGGATGCGGTTCAGATCGGCAATGGTCGCTTCGTACAGGGTTTGCGTGGCAAGCAGTCCCGGCGTATTGACACTCCCGTCTTCATTGTAATAGGTGATGGGACGTGTATATTCATGCTGCCTCCTGTCCGTTGTCCGCAGCGAAAACATCGGGCGAATATGCCAGTTGGCAAGCGGTGTAATATCGGCCGTGAAAATGGACAGCATCTCCTTGTATTTATTGATGCTGGCGCCACCCTCTATCAACCCAGCCACAGGATTTCCGCCCAGGTTGACTCCTACCAGATACTGCCCCTGTGAATTATATGCCGGTATGGTAGGTTCTTTACGGGTGGCTGCGACCAGCGCGCCCTCTGCGCCTCCCTGCGGCTCTTTCAGATGCGTTTCCGTATACTGTATGTTTGCCCGGAAAGACAGCCATCGGGTCGGGATAAACGTCAGGTCGGGCTTGACGATGTACCGGTTGTAGTTGTTTTGCTTCACACTGCCCGACTGATAATCATACGCGCCCGAAATATTGTATTTCAACATCTTCGTTTTTCCGGCAAACGATGCATGGTTGTTGTTGATTAGCTGGTTGCGTTCAAAAATCTCTTTGTACCATATATACTCCCGGCGTTTCCCCGTGCGGAAGTCGTCAAAGTCCTGCTGACCGTACAGCGGAGCGTTGCCTTCGTTGGCGCGCGCCAGGTTGTAAAGCGTCATAAAATCTTCGGCGCCCACATAATCGATAAAATGCAGCGGGTTCTGTACGCCGACGCTCGTATTGACCGTTACCTGCAGTTCTTTCCTGTCCGTTCCGCCTTTGGTGGAAACCAGGATGACGCCGTTGGCGGCGCGCGAACCGTAGATGGCGGCAGAGGCGGCGTCCTTGAGGATCGAGATGCTTTCGATGTCATTCGAGTTGAGCGTGTTGATATTGCCCGGTACGCCGTCGATAACGACGAGTACACCTGAACTGCCGCCAATCGTGGACGTGCCGCGCACATCCATCGATGCGCCGCTGCCTGGCTGCCCGCTCGACTTGGTGACGTTCAGCCCGGGCGACTTGCCCTGCAGCAGTTCCTGAATGTTGGTGACTGACTGTCCTTCCAGCGCGCCGGATTTGACGGTTCCTACCGCACCGGTGAGGTTCACCTTCTTCTGCACGCCGTAGCCGACGACGACCACTTCCTCCAGCGCCTGCAAGTCCTCTAACAGCCTAATTATAAGCGCTTTGCCCCCCCCCACAATGGATGATAC
>JAIRMH010000276.1 GCA_031258835.1 Tannerella sp. | reverse complement strand
ATGCATCGCCGGATGCTAACAATACCAGCGCAACGGCATCCGATTCGTCTGTCCAGTTTGAATAGCAGGCTACGTCATTATGACAACTCAGCGTAGCTGCACTTAATTCATTTTCGTTTAAGGAGGGGAACGTATTGACATAACCATGCACCACCTTGGAAATGCGCAAGTAAGAACTTCCCGGCACATTCGCCGGCTCAACAAGCCGGATGATGACCTCGTCGCCGGCCACCAGATCCGTCAGAAACAGCCGTCCCGATTCTTCCTGCTGTTGCAGGGAGGAGAAGTCACTCGCTGACGGCGTATTTTCTCCGGGCAGGTTATCCGCCGAAGTAACCGGACCATAGACCATAGAACCGTCGGTGCTGTAGATATACAACTCCGCACCGCCGGCCAGCGAAAGCCGGTCAAATATAAAATTCAGCGAATATGCGCCGGAGGATGCGACTTTCAGGTCCCAGACATTCACATCATCCGACAGTGTCCAGTGTCCATCATCCAGCGTGTAGCTCACGTCGAACCCGTATCCGAAGCGGAACGGCACATCCAGTCCTGCCAGTTCCTCGTCTTCGGCAAGCAATTCTTCTACATTTACTTCCGGCATTTGTTTGACCGGAACATCCGCAGATATTGTCTTCAGCGCAGGATACGTTTCAAAGGCGTCTTTCTGATGGAAAAGCGTAGAAGAAACTTGCGCGTTCACGCCTGTCATGCAGGCAAGCATAGTACTCAATGTAAATACTATTTTTTTCATTGCATTAATGTTTTTGAGTGTTATAATCTTTTTCATTCAATCGTAAAATCAATTTTCATGGTCACCGGGCCGACTTCGACCCAGGTCTTCGGTGAAATACGGTATTCAAACGTATAGGTAAATCCGGTCGAATAGGCGCCTTTCGGCAAGATATATGAAGGATTCCCCTTAAAATAGCAGGAGAGATATCTGGTCCATTCATCTCTTTGGTTGTCTTTCCATGGAAATGTTACAGCAAGTAGATTGTTTTTGTCAAAAGGATAAGACGCTAAGACCTTATCACATCCTCCTCCATCGGAAAAGAAACTTGCAACCAACTCGCCATTTGAAGAATACACATTGCCTAAACTGCCTTCTGTATGCATGTACCCAAATAACTGTACGAAATACTCCCGTTTGTCGCCTTCACGAAGGTTTTCCATCTCAAAGTGTAGAGCGAGATTTTCGCCTTCCCTGAAAGTGACGGCTGGTTCTCCCTGTTCGTTCAGCAGGCTGAAGCGGAACTCTATGCCGTCTTTCCGTACGGTATGGACGAATCCCGTCTTCTTACTTGTAAGACGATCTATGTCGTCCATTTGTGCGCACGAAAACGTGAAAGCGCACAGTATTGCAAAAATAAATCGTAATTGTGTCATTGTTTTAAACATATTTGATAAAATTATTAATGTAAGTAGTTCAACAAAATTAGATTAAATGATAATATTCAGCCACCATATGCGTTGTTCCAATACTAACATCAATGATAAGTATGGGAAAGATAAAAGCAATACATTTGTCTTCGGAGCAGATACGCGTTCTGGAGAATGGATACGCTGTAGCCATCGCTTCATTGCCAATGGCTGTAGTATTGGATAGATTGTTGACATCGCCCCCCAGTCCAGTAACCAATAGCAGTATTAAGGCTGCCGGTGGTATTGGCGGAAAGTGCGCCAATGCCACCGGCGGTATTGCCGCCGCCTGTCGTATTGCTCTCAAGCGAAGCAACGCCGACCGCGGTATTAACGCGGCCATAGTTATTGTCGCCAATGTTATGTCGAAGCGCACCAGCGCCAATAGCAGTATTTTCTCCGCCTTCCACGTTGTTTAGAAGCGCGTCTTGTCCTATTGCGGTATTACCGTTACCGGTAAGATTGGCGATAAGTGCATTAGCGCCAAATGCTGTATTGTAATGGGCTGTGGTAGTGTTTCTAAGCGCACTGTGACCGAATGCCGTGTTATAAGTGCCGGATGTAATAGCGCTTAGCGCCGCGTATCCGAAAGATGCGTTAGCAATTGAGAAGCTTCCTGTACTCCCTGCTCTAACGTTGTTCACATCGAAAATCAGGGGAACATTACTCGTGGTTCCTAAATGCCCATTGGCATCTACTTTCAGTTGGCCATACATGATGGATGTAACCATCATACTTAATAAAGTAAATACAATTTTTTTCATATCTGTAAAATTTAATTAGTTAAAATATAGGTACAAGTGTACGAATAAGATTCGTACAAACAAATAATTTATTGTTTTTTATGAATATTTATATATGAAAACGCTTCGATGGGTATAGGCAAATGAATGTCACCCCAATACATTATATCGCAATATTAGTGATGTACTAAATTTATAATTTCATTTGCATCTAATTGATAATAAATAATATGATTATCCGCACATATACCTAAATTCATTTTTGTAACTCACGCAGGGCACTAGCAACCTGTTGAAAAGCGCTTCGCCAAAGTATCGTCTGTTAAATTTGTAGCAGAACTCGTCAAGATACTTCTGCAGAAACTCCGGTTTGACATCGTGAAAAGTATTGATGATTTGCCTTTTAGCATTGCTGATAGCAATATGTATCCACGGCAGTATTTCGCCGATTTTTTCCTTTGGCATCACCTGTGAGTTATGTCTCGGCACAAAAATCTTTCAAATCAACATAAGAATTTGTTTTCATCATAATACACTGATATATAGTCGTTTTAGTCCACCTTTGTTTTTTAGCCTTATGGATGTCAAAATATTTGTAGACAGAATGTCTCATCGGGAGATTTTATCGTCAATATTGCCCTGTTTGCAGCCGTCGCGTTTTGAACAGCAGGATTTTTGCAACCGTTGAATAAAAAAATCAATAATTCAGTCCAAACGTCCATAGCGGCAAAATATTCCGGTAGCCAAATTCTATATCATCCTTGACAATAAATGCATTATCCAATCCCGCAATTTGTTTTTGTCCTTTATTCTTACCTCCGACTTCAAATGTATATTTCCCGATAACGAAATCGGCTTTATCCGAAGAAACGACCGTGTGATTGACTGACATTTGATTCAGGAAAAACGTTTCCCGCAGGTTTCCTGTATCGGCGGTGTCGTTTGCCAGACTGTAAATCATATTCGGATTGTTGAGGTAAATCTTTTCAACTTTTCCCAATCTCCTGACGCCATCCGTATTACTTTGCAGTTGCATGATGAGTCCCGCCTGTTCCATGTAATGGAAATAATCCTTTACCTGATTGCGGTGTATGCCGGTCATCTCGGCTATCTTGTTGATATTCGGCTTGAACGGGACGCTTTGAGCAATGATGTAAAGTAACTGTTTCAGTTTTCGCGACGTGGCGACGTTCATCCGTACAAACAGCGGAATATCGTTTTCTAGCGTTTGAATCAATGTATTTTGAAGACGTTGCTCAAATTCCGGCTCGCTATAAAAAGGATAGTATCCGTTCTGCAAGTATTGCTTGTAAAGCGGCAAAGGATGCTCTACCGGCAGGACGACTCTGTTTGTCAGAATATCGTCCAGTGTTAAGGCGGGGATTTGCAGGTTGTGCGACAAGTTGAGATATTCCCTGAACGACATGCCTGCCATATGATACGATAACGCCCGGCGGCTTAAATCGTCGCTTCCCCTGTAAATGTCGAGGATCGACGAGCCTGTAAATACGACCTGCATGTCGGGGAAATAATCGTAGCACATTTTCAGTTCTTTCGACCAGTCGGGATATTTGTGTATCTCGTCGATAAACAGATGTTTGCCTCCATGCTTGTAGAACGTTTCCGCAAAATCGAACAGACGGTTTTCGGAAAAATAAGCATCATCGGCATTTATATAGATCGTTTTTTCCGTATTGAGATGTAGTTTGATATGTTGCAGCAGGAGAGTAGTTTTTCCCACTCCGCGTGCACCCACAATACCTGTCAGGCGTGCGTTCCAGTCCACTTTGTCGTGCAGGTAGCGCACGAACCCGGTATCTGTCAGCGACAACAATCGCCTGTACAATGCTGTTAATTTGTCCATGTTCATTTGTTTTGAGGCCAAAGATACACAATTGCTGATATAAAACAGCATTTTCAATTAATTTTTGCAGAATTAAAATAGCATTTTCCATATCCGACACTCGCTTGTGCCGGTTTTTACGTCACATGCGCGGAGGAACAACGAAGCAATTCGGTGATTTACAAACATTCCGAATTGCTTCGTCGCTTTGCTCCTCGCAAGGACAAAATACGACAGTATTTGGCTGACGTGACAGTTGAATCTATTTATTCCGGACCATTGACGGTACCTTCTTTGGGGACTGTCAGCGGAGGTATATTGTTTTCAGCGCCGGGATAGCCGATGTTTTGATTGATTACCCCTTTCGTATTGGATGTGATGGCGTTTGCAGGTATCGGCCAAAGAACATGGTGCACGCTAAGTTTATACTCGGCATAGGCGGTTACGATGCCTTTGTTGTAGAAATTATTCTTCGCAACCACCCAGTCGTAGTAAAAATTGTACCCTTCTTCTTTCACGTTCGAACCGGTTCCGCCAGGGCCGGAGAAATTATCTAACCGATACGTGCGTCCACCGAACACTTCGCAAGCTTTTCCTGTCTTAGCATAGGTGTAGGAAATGCGCACCAGCTCCACGTGACGATTTTCTTCGTAGTAGAGTTCGCGGGCGCGCTCATCCAGAATCTCGCCGATGGTGACATCGGCTGCCGTCAGCGATTCAGCTCCGGCACGCGTCCTGACCTCATTAAGTGCAGTGGCAGCTTCGGACAGTTGCCCTTTCCAATAGTAACATTCGGCCAGCATCAGCCAGACTTCCGCCGAGCGATAGATGTACCATGGTGTTTGACCTCCTTGTTTTTCTGTGTTCAGGGGATCCGGAACGAACACTTTGTAGTGCGGCCATGAGAACCACCCGCGGATAGAGTCCGAAACGGACATGTTTGCCGGTTTCACCAGGTTTTTCCCGTACCATTCGTTTCCGGACGATTTCAGATTCGGATGATTGTAATATAAATCTTCCGGCGACCGCCAGCTGTCTCTGTTGAAGCGTCCGCGCAAGTCGTTCTTTTCCCTGTCCGTCCAGATCGTGTATTGCAGGTAGTTAGTCGAGCGCAGGCGTCCGATTCCGCGGCCATATAATGTATTGTTATCTAAGTAGGTACCGACAAGGTCGTCGCTTACATAAATAGTCGTTCCCGTTTTGCCGTCGGGGGTGATGATGTAGCCTGCCGCCCAGTAGGGCACGGCATTACGCATCAGCGTGATACGGTCTGAGCCTTCTATTTCAGGGTAGGATACGACGTACATCAGGCCTTCCGTGTTCGACATGTCTAATTTCGCTTCTACACTGTGCAAATCATGCATCAAGTTCGTATTCGGTTTGTTCCGGTTCGTCGTAAAGCGTTGTTTCATCAGCGGGTATTTGTTTGTAATTTCCCTCCCTATTTGAATAGCCCGGTCAAAGTCGCAGGTAGCCATGCAATACTTCATCAGCAATACGCCGCATGCCGCTTTGGAGGTTTTTCCCCGGTCTACCGTTTCCGGCACCCACTGATAGGCGAACTCCAGCTCTTCTTTCATCTTTTCCAGGATCGACCACCGGTCGTACGTATAGAAGTCTAATTTGGGATAATTGATTTCCCAGTCCTGATAGGGGATGTCGCCGAATTGGTGCGTAAGTTTGTAATACCGGTAACTTCGCTGGAAATAGGCGGCGCCCAGCACAGCGTTGCGTTCGGCCTCATCCTTATAGGTCGCGTTGTCGATACGCGAAACAACCACATTGGCGTACTTTATTCCTTTGAATCCTTCGCTCCAGTACCAGCCTATCTTGTTGCGGTCGGTACTGTTAAGGTTGGCATCAGGCAGGAAGCTGACGTCTAAGTTCATGGCGGGACCGGCCTTGTCGGTAGTCCCTTCGACGGCTATGTCCGTCGTAATAAGTTCGGTAATAACCGGCGCGCCGTCGCCGAAAAACTCATGCCGCATATTTCGTTCGCAGGCCGTGAGTGCTGAATACATGCCTTTGGCGTCTACATACGCATTCTCCGGCGTATAGAAAGACAATGGCTTCGGGTCGAGCCAACTTTCGCTGCAGCCGGCCATCAATATCATGCACACGGCGGCAGCCATACTGTTTTTTAATATATACTGTTTCATACGAATGAAGGGGTATTATAATGTGAAGTTTAAACTCAAGTTATACGTTCTGGGCGTAATATCTCCGCCTTCCGGGTCTCCGAAGCGCCATGTGGGCGACAGGAAACCTGCGTTGCGGACACTCAGCGAGAGGCGCATGTTTTGCACGGAGAATTTCTTCAGAAAGTTGTGGGGCACCTGATAGGAGAGCGTTACATTTTCGAGGCGGACGAAAGATTTTAGCACATAATTATCACCAAGATTCTTCGATCCGATACGGGCGAAGTCATTTTCGGGATTTTCCGGCGTCCAGCGAGGCTGGTCGAACCATGTGCGTCGGTCGGCGAGCGATACGGCATTGGCCGCCCGGTTGTAGGTACCGTATTGTCCTATGTGAGAATAAGCCATGAATGAGAGCGTCCAATGTTTACGGAAGATGAAATCGTTGCGCCACGACAGACGGTAACGGGGCGTTTTATAGCCCTGAAAAATCTTGTCGTCGTTGTTGAGCACATCGTCTCCATTTTGATCTACGTATTTGAAATCACCCGGCTGCAATCCATATTTGGCGGCTTCTTCCTCTTCGCCCAGCTGCCAGACGCCATCCCTCTCGTAGTGCCATATCCGGTCGGGATCCTGTCCTATGAACCATAAATTGTCAGGATGCGTGTCATCAGCTTCTTTTTGTCCGATTACGTTCCCGTTTTCATCAAGCACGTCTATCATGTCGCCGTAGAGCGTTATAATCTTACGCCGGTTTGCGGAGAAGGTAAGAGAGGAGTTCCATGCCACATCCTGTTGTTGGACAATATTGGCGTCTATTGTCAGTTCAATGCCTTTGTTTTCTATTTTTCCGAGATTGGCCATGACGTTATCGAACCCCAGGATAGTAGGCAGGGAGCGTTTAACCAGCAGGTCGGATGTATGCGACAGATAAGCCTCGGCTGACCCTCTGAGCCGTTCGTTGAACAGTGCGAAGTCCAAACCAAGGTTCCAGGCGGAAGTGCGTTCCCACTTCAGCGTCTTGTTGGCCATGCGATTTACCCACAACTGCGAATAGATGTAAAGCGCGCCATTCTGATTGATATAGGGATGAGGGCCGGCTGTCAGGTCGGACAAGGCTTCATACTGCCCAATGTCACGATTCCCGTTTTCACCCCACGAAAGACGCAGTTTGCCATAGTTCAATATATTGTCCGTATCCTTCATAAATTTTTCGGACGTAAAGACCCAGCCAAGCGCCAGAGAGGGGAATGTTGCCCGCGGATTCATCTGTCCGAAGGCCGAATAACCGTCGCGGCGCACCGAGGCGGTGAGCATGTAGCGGTCGTGGAACGAATAGTATAACCGTGCCATCAGAGCGTCGCCGGTACGGTAAGTATCATTGCTCGACACCGTTGGGACGGTTCCGGCCTGCAAACGATGATAGCCCAGTATGTCACTCGGTGAATAATTCGTGTTGTTAGCCTGTGTTTCCCAGTATTGCGCTTTTTCGGCATTGGCGAGCAGGGTGACCTCTACGTTATGGATGCGAGCGAAGGATTTTTTCCACCTCAGGATGTTATCCATGATCCAGTTAAAATCCTTATATGTTCGCCGGCTGGAGCGTCCACCGCTGGCCGTCCATTCGGGGTGCTCTGCCGATTCATGATAGAAATATTCGCGGAAATTGTAGTGAGGCGTAAAATTAAACTGATACTCTATCCCGAAGGGAAGATATATATTGGCATAAACATTGGCGGTAAATATGTGCCGCAAGTTCTTTTTGTCTCTGTATAGCGGATCGAAAAACGGATTTTTGCTGTTGTTGTCTCCGTTCGGATACATGCGGTAGGGGCTGTCGGGGTCGTCGATCTCATTGGCTGCATAAGGTGAGAGGTTCTCCCGTTGCCCTACGTCGGCAATCATGCGCTGGTCGTCTGTTGGGAGATAAAGCTCGTCGCGCGTGTTGTACGACGCGTTCATTCCGACGGTTAAAAAACTGGTGACTTTCGATTCCAGATTCAGACGTGTACGGAAGTTGGTATATTTCTCATTCGCCCGCACGCCTTCACGGTCGGCATAGCCCACCGACCAGTAATAAGACATATTGTCCGTACGGTTCGAAAGCGCTACGGTGTAATCCTGCTGCAGGCCGGTCTGGAAAACGATGTCGTCCCAATTCGTCAACCTGTTGGCTAAATAGTTTTCTATTTCCGGCGCTTTGAGTTCCAACCTCGTCAACCACGTCCTCACTAATTGTTCTTCCGACGGCAGTTCTTCAACCGGCTTCGATTGCGTATAATTATACCAGTCTAACTGGCTTACATTTCCGCTCAGTTTGCGCGGGTCGGCGAATTTTTCAGGATATTTCTCCAGATCTGCTGCAGTCGTCTTGCCCGTTTCATAGTCGTAACGGAACTGCAGGAACCCTGGCCCGTCGAGCGTACGGGGCAGATAGGCCGTTTCCACAATGCCCACATTGGTATTGAACGTGACTACCGGTTTACCCGTCTTTCCTTTTTTCGTCGTGATAGCAACGACGCCGTTGGCAGCTTTCGCTCCATAAACGGCGGCGGCGCTGGCATCTTTTAGCACGTCCACGCTTTGAATATCCAGCGGATTAATATCCTGCAAAGAGCCCTGATAAATCACTCCGTCGAGTACGAGTAGCGGCGAAGAACCGGCCGTGAGAGTGTTTTTGCCGCGCACCTGCAAGTCTCCGGCAGCGTTGGCTTGGGTTGACATCGTAATATTCAACCCTGCCGTATTGGCGCGTAGCAGATCCTGCACCGTACGGGGCGCATCGGCCTCGTAACGTTCCGTGCGAATGGTCGAGATGGCGCCCGTCAGATCGCGTTTCCTGGCTGTGCCGTAGCCGATGACGACAACTTCCTCCAGATTCTGCAAGTCCTCTGTCATCACCACGTCCACGACATTGCCCGTCACGACGATCTCCTGCGTGACGAAGCCAATATACGAAAACATAAGCGTGACGTTACGGCGCGGCGTGTGGATGGAATACTTCCCGTCCATGTCCGTCACCGTTCTGTTGCCGTCGGTGTCCCGACAGATGATATTCACTCCGACAAGCGGTTCGCCGGATACGTCAACGACAGTACCGGTTACTACCGTACCGTCTTGGGCAAACACATCCTGCGTCGCAACGCACGACAGCCACCCTATCAATACAATCGCCACCGCCGTGCGAATTTCTGCCACGCTAAACGAGCGAAACGATTGCAACAAAAGCATTTTTTTCATAATAAGAATGTTTTAAAAATTAATGAGATAATTAATATAATAAGTTCGTAAATTAATGATTCCGGATGTTTGGCGACATGCGCTGCAAAATCATAAATACACCCCCGTTCCGGCGCAAATAACGTCGGAACGGGGGTGTGTCGCACAAAATCACCGGGTTTTACAGTGTGTGCATCAATAAATATTATGCAATTACCCCCCCCCCCCGTTAATATTTGTTAAAAAAAACGGGCGCGTTTCGGAAGCGCTACGGGGATACAAGTGTTGGTAGCTTGGCGGACAGGATATGTTGATTATCAAGAGAGGCCTCACTTCGTAATTTACAGGTTCGGAACTGATACGACAACCGATGCCGGACGCGTAATCATGGCGTTGGCCTCGTTGTCCATTTTGAATCGTTCGAGAGCACAGTCTCACGAAAGGTGGCGATGGAACTTCATGGCGATATGACGGTGTAACCGGCAATCTTGCGCTGCCCGTCAACGTTTGTCCGGTGAACGTTTTTCGTGTCGTCATGTCCATTAAATTAAATTTAAACGCCGTAAAGATAATAAAAAAAATCATATAAAAATATTTCCACATGAAAAAAAATATTTCCAGGAGAAAAACAGCATCTTTCAACGAAAGCCTGTATGTGCAAATTTTATCATGTTTTCGCAAATGACGAATTACATCATAGCGTCCATTTTACGACAATCAATCAACACTTTATTACGATCGGCCAAAGTCGTAGCAAACAAATACACATCTCCCCCATCGGTTATACGGGTTCTTTTGCGCAATTCATCGACGGAAAGCGGAAAATTACGGACAGACAGATTCGCCTGGGGGATCCGTGCAGATAATTCCCGGCACAAACGGTTATCAAATTTATATACATTTTTCACTTCAAAGATCCTGCCTGCAAAAAAGGGCGTACAGGTATCAGAGGTGTAAAGATGACTGTTTACATGCAGTTTTTTCAATCCATAGCGCGATGAAATCGTTTTATATGCACCGGCTTTCAAAATGGAAGCGTTCGGCTCGTAAAGATACCGACCTGTCGCTTCCGCATACGAAACAACCGCCGTTTTCTCCTCGTCGTAACCAAAGTCAAAAGACTGCTCTTCACCGGATGACGTAAAATTCACACAATAGATTTTTACGTCAGACTTGCCTGTATCATCATTTCCCTCCGATAAAGTAGCGGGTAAAATCAAAGCGTCATGCAATTTCATCTCGTTTGAAGAATCGCGGTCACCGGCTACCGCGAGAAGTTCCTTACAATCATTTTTTACCGAGACAATATGCACCGCCGTCACCTCCGGCAATTGCAACAAAACCCGGCTTATGTCAAGCATCGGCGACAGCTTAACGATTATTTTGGCATGTTTTTCACGAAGCAGAGGCCATATTTTTGTCAGATCCGGCTCGCAATCTTTCATGGCGAACAATCGCCTGTCGCCTGCGCCTCTACGCGCAGGATCTATATAAAATACATTTGCCTGTTCCACATCTGCGAGTGTTGGTTTTTCCTTCGCTGTTAATGCCGTATTCCCGACAAATAAATCTACCGCATCGCTATTAAGTACGTGAACGTTGTGCGCTTCAAGCTGCTTCATATTATAAACCGCCGTCTCGCAATACTCTGCATCACGCTCCACATAAACGACTGTCCGCGCTTTCCTCGATAAAAAATAAGAATCGACGCCAAGTCCTCCGGTCAGATCGAAGATCACATCTTCGCTGTCGACAAGACGTTGTTTATATAATGCCGTCTGCTCGGACGAACATTGTTCGGCTGCCAGTACCGATGGGAAAATCAAGCGGTCGTTGACAGCCCATAAAGGCAATTTGTCTTTTACCCGCCGCCGTGCCGCAATCTGTTTGACGGCAAACGGCAGGTCTATGCTTTTATAGCGTGATGCCTTTAGGACAAGGGTTGACACATCATCAGCAGCATGATCGCGTATAAATTTACGTAAACTATCCGTCATTTGCATAAGCGCAAATATACATGAAATTTTTCAATCACACACAGACAAATAAAAATGTCCGGTGAAATTTATAGGGGAAAGACATGTTTCGTACGTCCATAAATAAGGGTATATGACACAATAAGTAAATGTTTACATAACATGCAGTTCACGATAAACTTATTCAATTTGTTTATCCTGAAAAAGACGTTCCATCTCCGCAATTTTTTTCGCCTGTTCTTCGAGTTTTTTCTTACTCTCTTCGATAGTTTTATCTTTTTCTTCGAGCGATTTGGCCTGTTCTTCGAGTGATTTGGCCTGTTCTTCGAGTGATTTGGCTTGTTCTTCGATTGTTTTCTCTTTTTCTTCGATTGTTTTCTCTTTTTCTTCGAGAGATCTTTTAAGAGGATCTTTCACGTTGTTAATAATGCGCAAAGCCTCTTCTTCGTCTTCTATCTGTTTTTGTTCTTTGGGGTCTGCTCCAATTTCGTACAGCAGATCGGTGATAAGCGTCATATCTTCATCGTCCGGTTGATAGGGGTATTCTTTTCTTGCCACCGAATCTTCTTTGACAAAATACCGCTGTTCAAAGATGCTGAGTAATTTATCGAGGTTTGTAGTGTAACGCACATCCGTGATTCTGCCTGCCTGAATGACATAACTGTTGTGGGTAAGGTTTTCTATAAATTTCGACTTTGCATTTATAGGTCTCTTATTGAGCATGTCGGTATATGTACGGCCAACTTTAATGCAAGGACAGTCTATCTCGGCGAGATTATTACCCAGTATATAGATAGTTGTTATCGGCAGGACTGTCTCCTTTCCGTCTATGATGTCCACTCTTTTATACTGTTCTCCGAGATATTTCCGGAAACGTATCACATCTAACGTTTCCCATGACTTCTGGAGTTCTATCAATATCTTGCGAAGGTTGCCTTTGCTGTCGCGAATGGTGGCCATGAAATCTAACCGGAAGAAAGCATAAAAATACTGAGCGTTTTCTTCCTCCTCGACTTTATCTGTCTCTTTTCCTTTGTCCTTGTCCCTGTCCGCCACTTTCGTCTCATCAAGTTTATATGAGAACTCTTGCGGCAGTACCTGTAAGTCCTCTACGGGCTGTTCGAGTATGGCGCTGATAAAAAATTTCGCTATCCTTTGATTTTCCATCAAACGTTTAAACACCGTATCGTATATCGGATTCGCAATGATAAATCGTTTTACTGATTTTTTACTTGTATCTTTTGTTTCCATCTTTCTTTATCTTCGTTATGTTATTACAAACTACAAATGTACAAGAAATTTTTCAATTCCACACAGTCCGACGAAAATATCCGGTGGAATTTATAATAGAAATGTAAATATTATTCCAATTAAAAACTTACACTTCTTGGTTAAAAAAAAATCAGGCTCGGTTCGTTTTTTTACACCTCCTAAATCTTTGATTAGCAACGCACATTTTTTGGGGAACCAAAAAACATGAAAAAAAAATTATAGAAATTTTTTTCGTGTTTTGCTTGCGATTGTTTTTTATTATATCTATTTTTGTTGCAAAATTTTTCGGAAAAAAACAGAAAAATAGAGAAAAATGATTGGAAGACACTTATTCATACGACAGATACAACAAAGCGGGAGCATGAAAAATTTAAGTTTTTTTATGGTCGATAATTTG
>JAIRMH010000172.1 GCA_031258835.1 Tannerella sp. | reverse complement strand
GACATTGATGTCGCACTCACAAAACTGATAAATTCGGCAAACAAAATTGACAATTACATTTTCATTACAACCGATGTTATTGAAATAGAAGTTGTCGAATACGCAAAAAGTTTGTACGAGAAAATGGGAATTGAATTTGCCGTATTGGATTGCATCGGTTTTGTGCGTCATTTTCTGCATTTCTTTCACAGACAAAGAAAGGATTTTTTGAATATCTATCAATCAATGGTTTTGTCAGAACCTGCAAGCGCAGTTTCTCAACCTTTGAAAGAAGCCTTTCTTGTGTTGAGAAGAGTTGCGGAAGGCGATAAAAGATAATAAGTTGATGAAAAGAAGAACAAAGATATCTCTTCAACGTATTAAACTTAGACACAGAAAAATAGAGCGTTTAAGAAAAAAAAACTCTTGCAAAAAAGCGCAATAGAAATATTGCTAAGAATAATAGAAGAACTTTATTTTATGAAGAAAAACCTCAACAAGATCACCGTCAAAACACACGGCGAAAGCCCAAAGAATTAATAATAAACGTTATAATATAATTGCCGTAGACATAATACTTTGTATGTTGTGCGTATGGAATTTTCCACACTCTCGGCCACCTTATATATTTTTCCTGTTCCAGCGGCAGGATGCGACTGAACGGGGCGGCAGTACACATTGGAAAATACACTCGCCGTCGGATACGAAAAACGAACGTTCTTCCGCCGCATCGTTAAGCGCAACAAAAGCATATGACTTATCAGGATTAACAAATGCGCCGTAAACCAACCCATCCGCCTTATGCCCGCCGCTTGCAATGCGGTAAGCTCCCGGTTTCACCACAGAAGAAAGGTGTCCGATTACATAATAGTGTGAATTACGGATAATGGTACTGTAATCGGATTTATCAATGTCGACGGCGCCGTAACAGGTACGGCAACCGCCTTCACGATTAGGGCCGCGTTCGTTATCGAGCATAAGGTTCCATACTATAACGCCCCTGCACCAGTTATTAACCGTTCCCAACCCTATTTCCCGCATATCCCTCATCAGGCGTTTTTCCAGATTTCGTCCATCGTTCCATGTCCCGATGGATGTTTCCGTAAAAACAAGTTCTTTATCGGGATATGCGTCATGAATCCTGTTCAGTTCTTCCCTGTCGCCGGAATAATTATGATAGGCTGCACCCGCAACATAGGACGACGCGTTTTCATTTTCATATATACGAACCGGATAACTCTTTTGATCTTCTATCTTATCGTAATCGTAGTTATGGTCGAAGATGTAAATTTTCGTACGCATACCGGCGGCTTTTATTGCCGGGCCAAGCGCTTTTCCTACAAAATCGGACTGTTCTTTCCAGCCCATAAACAGCGAAGCCGAATTGCCGCGATTAAGCGGTTCGTTTTGCGGTGTAATAGCATATATCGGTATTCCGGCTTCTTCGAAGGCTTTTATCCACTTCACAAAATAAGCGGCATAATCGTTATAATATAAAGGATTAAGATGGCCGCCCGTCCATGAGTTAAAGTGTTTTTTGTTTTCGAGGTTTTCAATTTTCATCCAACGGGGGCAAGTCCACGGCGACCCCATGATTTTAACCGAAGGATTTATGCTCAGAATCTCTCTCATGACAGGAATTACATATTCCGTCTCCTCGTCCGTCAATGCAAAATTTTCGATACCTTCCTCATCGCAACATGTATATTCGCTTAGGGAAAAATCGGAACATCCGATAGAAATACGTACATAGCTGTATCCCATTTTCATGTTCGACGAGAATGTCTCATAAAGAAATGCCGAACGTTCATCAGGGGTCATACGCATCAGGTTATAGGCGGCAGAACCGGTTATCGCCGCTCCAAAACCATCTATCTGCTGATAACGAACAGCCGAATCAATAACTACAACAGGTACGTTGTCTTCGACCGACGCCACATCCGAAAAAGGGATTATTGCGTAAGCGAAATCCTTTGTGCGGTCTGCCGTTGTGACAAACATTTCCACGCTATCAACAGGTTGCGATATACAAGACGATTGAAGCAAACATACAACCGTACAAATACATAAATACAAAATATCCTTCTTCATTTCCATATAATTTCTCCTGAAACACTCAATTACTAATTTTCTCTCGAAGCTGTTCGGATAAGGTTTTGTCGTTTTCGGCGCGCTCATTAAGAATTTCCAGATACCTTTTTTGCAATTTCGTATATGCGTCATTTTCACCGGCATATTCTTTAAAAAGCTGATATGATTTTCCTGCGTAATCTATCGCTTTCTCGAAGTCGCCGGTAATTTCATTACATAAGGCCATATTGGATAACAAACGAGCTTTGGGGTTCCATTTTTTTACTTTGGAGAGTAATGCCTCCCAAATATCTGCGGCCTCGTCCCATTTGCCGGAAGCGACAAGAACTGTACCCCGTTTCCATTCGGAAGATATTGAGGTATAATACCATCGGTTATCATAAGACCAGTGAGGGACAAAATTAATATACATTTTTTCGGCGATAACCTCTGATAGATGATGCATCGCATATTTAAGTTCGGAAACGGGAATCGTCTCCACTAACGGGTCGGAATAAAAATCTACCGGATAGAACAACTTTAAAGAATCGGAAAAAGGGAATACATACGTTTCTTTTTGTCCCGGCCACACAGCCCTCAACTCGCCGGACAAGTTTACCCGGATAGACGATTCAAAAGAATAATTACTTGTCCGGTCTTCACGTATCTCCGTAAAAAAAACAAAGTTTTCCAATGAGATAAGAGCGTCTACTCCATAATCATCGCAAAGCGTCTGCACTTCATTTGCAGAAAACGATTTTCTTTCGTAAAACACCGAATCCCTGCGCAAAGTATCTCCACAAAGTCGCACATCATAAAAAACGGGGGATGCGGCAATATGTTTACCTAACTGCAAACAAAAATCGTAGGCGGTGCTATCCGCCGACACATACACCGTCGAATCATCTTTTCCGTTCCGTATATATCGATGACCCGCGCCATCAGGCTGTTGTGCCGAATTGTTGACAATCATAACCGTCTTTATTTCCGCAGGAAATGTGATCAATGCAGAATTATATGTCTCAATTCCTATCGTTCGATAAGAAGAGCACGAGAATAATAAAGACATCAAAAAAAATACAACTGTCAAAATGCTTATTTGTTTCATTATATTTTCGTTTTTATAATCCGACAATCCGGCGCAACATCCCGGCGAAGCGGGAATCTTAAGAATAATCGCTCACCGCCTTGAAATATCCGATTGATTCGGCTATTCCAAGGAATGGGTCTTTCATATCTTTTTCATATTCCAGACTGCATTTGCCCGTATAGTTCACCTTACGCATCATTTTCACGAGCGCCGGGAAATCTATTTTACCACGTCCGAGTTCGATAGCATGCCCGGCTTTCGTCGAATCCGTAACATCTTTAATGTGCATATCGAAAACGCGGGTATGATATTTCTTTAAATCAGCCACAGGATCGCATCCGTTACGAAGATCATGACCTATATCAAGACACATTCCGATACGCGCATCAAGGTTCTTCGTGTTTTCCCACGCGTCTTTGGCATCGGGATAAATTTTGATATCCGGTCCGTGAAGGTGGATGGCATAATGAAAATCATACTCTTTTACCTTCTTATCGACGTAGGGCAGCAACTCATAGTTCGGTACGCCGACAATCAATTTTACACCTACACGTTTAGCATATTCGAAACCGTTATTAATTTCTTCTTCCGACTTCATATAGATAGGCCCGACGGCATATCCGGTGACGCCATAAGAGGCGCATTTCTCATGAAAAGCTTTTATTTCTTCGTCGGTAGATTTGAACGGAAGATGAAAATCCTTGATACAAAGATAGTGAACATCAAGTTTTTTCAGCGTCTTCAACGTTGTTTCCAGATCAAAATTCACAAACGTAAAACCAGCCATCCCCAATTGAAAGGGATTCGACGCTTTAGGCGCTTTAGGTTTAATTACGTTATCGTTCGCCACCGACACATCGTTTATGCTCGCAAGCAGCGGTTCGGACACTAATGGAGACGCGCCCAACATGGCGACTCCGGCAATACTTTTCTTCAAAAAACTTCTTCTGTCTGACATGATACTTAATTGTTTAGTTGATATGAATTATTTAAACACACTCTTTTAATTTAGCGACACTTTCGCGCAATGTATTGATTTTACTTTCCGCATCGGCCTGTTTTTTCCGTTCGTTAGCGACAATTTCGGGTTTCGCATTCGCTACAAATTTCTCATTGCCGAGCTTCTTCATTACCGACTGCAGGAATCCTTCCAGATATATTATTTCCTGCTCCATTTTTTTTATTTCTTCTTCGACGTTTATTGCGCTTCCGAGCGGAACGGCATATTCCGTCGTTCCTACCATAAACGATGCCGCCGATGCGTCTTTGCCTGTGCGCACGTCGCTTTCAAGATTACACATCTTCGTTATCACAGCGTCGTATTTATGATGATGTTCTCCCGAAACGACATGCAGTACAAGCGTTTCCTTATTCGGAATATTCCGTTCGAGGCGCACGGAACGAACGCCGGCCACGATCTGTTTTACCACTTCAAAATCTACGACTAATTGCTCGTCTTCATTTTCGGCGCAAGGCGTCGGAGCCGTCATGATACTTTCGCCTGGTTTACGTTCCGATATGGACTGCCATACTTCTTCCGTAATAAACGGCATAAAAGGATGAAGCATTAACATCAGTTTTTCAAAAAATGCAAGCGTAGCTTTGTACGTCACTCCATCTATCGGCTGTTGATAGGCCGGCTTAACCATTTCGAGATACCACGAAGAGAACTCGTCCCAGAACAACTTATAGACCGTCATCAAGGCTTCCGATATACGGTATTTTCCCAATTCATCGCCAAGCTGTCTTATCGCGGCGGCCAAGCGTGCATCAAACCAGGTAACAGCCACGTATGCCGCATTGGATTGCGGCATAAGATCAGCCACCTCCCACCCTTTTACCAGACGGAGGGCGTTCCATATTTTATTATTAAAATTACGGCCCTGCTCGCAAAGCGTTTCGTCAAACGGCAAGTCATTGCCGGCAGGCGACGAAAGCAACATCCCCATACGAACGCCATCGGCGCCATATTTGTCCATCAATCCGACAGGGTCGGGAGAATTGCCGCGCGATTTTGACATCTTATATCCCAATTTGTCGCGAACAATACCCGTAAAATACACATTATAGAAACAGGGTTTATTACGATATTCAAATCCCGACATAATCATACGTGCCACCCAGAAAAATATGATATCCGGCCCCGTCACCAAATCATTCGTCGGGTAATAATAATTTATATCTTCGTTATCCGGGTTATTTATCCCGTCAAACACGGACACAGGCCATAACCACGAAGAAAACCATGTGTCAAGGCAATCTTCGTCCTGGCGCAAATCTGCAAGCGTCAAACTGTCGTCGCCCGATTTCTCGCGTGCCAGTAGCAATGCCGCATCCTTTGTTTCGGCGATGACATATCCTCCTCCGGGCAGATAATAAGCCGGAATGCGATGTCCCCACCATAATTGACGGGAGATACACCAGTCTTTAACATTCTCCATCCAATGACGGTAAGTATTTTTAAATTTTGCGGGATAAAACTTAATGGTATCATCCATCACAGCCACCAGGGCAGGTGCGGCAAGTTCTTCCATCTTCAGGAACCACTGCATCGACAGTTTAGGTTCGACAGGCACATCCGTTCTTTCGGAGAATCCTACTTTGTTTGTATAATCCTCCTCCTTTTCAAGCAACCCTGCCGCCGCAAGGTCTTTCACTATCTGCGTCCGGACGTCGAAACGATCCATCCCGACATAAATCCCCCCGGCTTCGCTAATGGTTCCGTCATCATTAAATATATCTATCGATGGAAGATTATATTTTTCGCCCAGCATATAGTCGTTCACATCGTGTGCAGGCGTCACTTTAAGGCAGCCGGTGCCAAATTCCGCATCCACATAATCGTCATCAATGACCGGCACTACGCGTCCGACAAGCGGCACAATCACTTTTTTCCCGTGCAGATGCCTGTTTTTTGGGTCATTTGGATTGATACACATCGCCGTATCGCCCATAATCGTTTCCGGGCGCGTCGTGGCGACAACCGCATATCCGTCGTCTCCTTCAATCTTATATCTTAGATAATATAATTTCCCCTGTTGTTCTTTGTATATCACTTCTTCGTCCGAGAGTGCGGTGAGCGCTTCAGGATCCCAGTTCACCATACGAACGCCGCGATAAATCTTCCCTTTATTAAACAGGTCGACAAAAACTTTGATAACGCTTCCGGAACGTTTCTCGTCCATCGTAAAGCAAGTCCTGTCCCAATCGCACGAAGCGCCTAATTTCTTTAGTTGTTCAAGAATAATACCGCCATGTTTATGCGTCCAGTCCCACGCATGTTCAAGAAATTCGTCGCGCGTAATATCCGACTTGTGAATATTTTCAGCAGCCAGTTTAGCCACTACCTTGGCTTCCGTTGCAATCGACGCATGGTCTGTCCCCGGCACCCAACAGGCATTTTTCCCCATCATCCGTGCACGACGGACAAGAATATCCTGTATCGTATTATTCAACATATGCCCCAGATGCAATACTCCCGTCACATTAGGAGGAGGTATAACAATCGTATACGGCTCGCGCCCGTCGGGTTTTGATCTGAATAATCCGTGTTCCAGCCAATATTGATACCATTTTCCTTCAACCTCCGTCGGGTCATATTTTGTCGCTAATTCCATATATTATTTGTAACCAATTTAATAAATTCACGGTGCAAAAATAATAAATATAATTGAGAATGAAGATTTTTTGTATCTTTGCGGCGATTTTAATAAATGTAAATATGCAAAAAAATCTTGTCATCGTCGAGTCGCCCGCAAAAGCAAAGACCATCGAAAAGTTTTTGGGGAAAGACTATAAAGTAATGTCAAGCTACGGTCACATCCGTGATTTGAAGCCGAAAGAATTTAGTGTCGACATAGAGCATAACTATGCTCCCGAATATGTAATACCGTCCGATAAGAAAAAATTAGTCTCGGATCTGAAAAAAGAATCTTCATCGGCAAACGAAATCCTGCTTGCTTCCGATGAGGACCGTGAAGGAGAGGCCATTGCATGGCATCTTTCGGAGGCGCTTGAACTGAACCCGGAGAACACAAAACGCATTGTTTTTCATGAGATTACCAAAACGGCCATATTAAATGCGTTGAAAAATCCGAGGGACATCGATTTGAATCTCGTAAATGCGCAACAGGCGCGTCGCGTACTCGACCGTATTGTCGGTTTCGAATTATCTCCCATACTATGGCGAAAGGTTAAACCGGCGCTATCTGCCGGACGTGTACAATCCGTAGCGGTGCGCCTGATTGTCGAACGCGAACGTGAAATAAACAATTTCGTGATCGAAGCCTCATACCGTGTAACCGCTACATTCATCCTGCCGGATGGAACAACGTTGCTCTATGCAAAATTAAATAAAAGGTTCAAAGACAAAAAGGAGGCGTTAGCATTTCTGAAGTCATGCAAGGATTCCGACTTCTTCATTGAAGATATCGTAAAAAAACCGGTAAAAAAATCTCCGGCGCCTCCGTTCACTACGTCGACGTTGCAACAGGAAGCAGCCCGCAAACTGGGTTTTTCCGTATCGCAGACGATGATGGTCGCACAACGCCTGTACGAATCGGGATACATCACTTATATGCGTACCGACTCGGTGAACCTTAGCGATTTGGCGCTTAACACCAGCAAAGATGCGATTATCGGATCATACGGCGAGCATTATTACAAATTCCGCAAATACCAGACAAAGAGCAAAGGCGCGCAGGAAGCGCATGAAGCGATCCGTCCGACATACATGAGCGCGCCGGAGATAAGCGGAAATGCACAGGAAAAAAGGTTATACGACCTCATTTTCAAACGTACAATCGCGTGCCAGATGGCCGATGCCGAACTTGAACGCACCACCATCACCATCAATATAAGCGACAAACAGGAGGATAAATTTGTCGCTGCGGGCGAAATCGTAACATTCGACGGGTTCTTGCATGTCTACATGGAAAGTATCGACGAAGACAGCGAAAACGAACAGGAAAACAGCCTTCTGCCACCGGTGAAAATAAACGAAACGCTTTCGTTGAAAGATATTATCGCGATGGAGCGGTTCACACAGCGTCCGCCGAGATATACGGAAGCAAGCCTCGTTCACCGTCTCGAAGAATTAGGAATAGGACGCCCATCTACATACGCCCCGATAATACAGACCGTTCAAAACCGTGAATATGTAGTCAAGGGAGACAAAGAGGGTGAAGAACGCAATTATAACATCCTGACGCTTAAAAACGGAAAAATATCCGATACTGACAAAAAAGAAGTAACGGGCACCGACCGCAATAAACTGATACCGACGGACATCGGTACGGTAGTAAATGATTTCCTGATGGAATACTTCCCGAATATTCTGGATTATAATTTTACCGCTAACGTAGAGAAAGAGTTCGACACCATAGCTGAGGGGCATTTGGAATGGACAAATGCGATGAATAACTTTTATACAATATTTCATCCGATCGGCGAAGCGGCAGCGGCGGTAAAAACAGAACATAAGGTTGGCGAGCGCGAATTAGGCATCGACCCCAAAAGCGGGAAACCCGTCTTTGTCAAAATAGGACGTTATGGCCCTGTCGTACAAATCGGACAAGCGAATCCCGACGATATAAAAAATAAACCGCAGTTCGCCTCGTTAATGAAAAACCAGTCTATCGAAACAATCACGCTCGACGAAGCGTTGAGACTTTTCGAACTTCCGCGCACGATAGGCGAGTATGAAGGAAATGAGATCATTGCAGCCATCGGCCGTTTCGGTCCGTTTATCCGGTATAACAATATGTTTATCTCCATACCGAAAACGACGACTCCTTTAAACATAACTTTGGACGAAGCCATTGAACTTATCGAGGACAAACGGAAAAAAGAACAGGAACGCCATATTAAGACATTCAAAGAAGATACCGAATTAGAAATCCTGAATGGCAAATATGGGCCTTACATCACCTATAAAGGTAATAATTACCGCATACCCAAAAGCGCCAACCCTATGTCGCTGACATTCGAGGAGTGTCGAACGATCATCGCTGAATCAGCTGATAAACAGACGAAAACAAGATTTTCGGGGAAGAAAAAGAAAGAGACATGACCGGTAAAAATACGGCGCTTTTTATAAAGCCTAAGGAACTTTTCATGTTTCTGAATAAAATTCAAATTCGCCGTATTCGAATCCCGCCCAGACAGTATCATTTCAAAATCTTTCCGATGCGGTCCCATCTGATTCGTTGCTGTTGTGCGTCTTTCGAAAAATATACCAGGATAGCCTTTCCTACGATTACCTCTTCGGGTACAAATCCCCAATACCGGCTGTCAAGCGAATTATTGCGATAGTCGCCCAGCACAAAATAACAGTCTGTTTTAAACGTATGATTTTCGACGGATGTATTTGATGTATCGGAAGGTTGAATCTTTTCTGCATTTTCCATTCGGATGACATGCCGGTACAAGTTCACATTTACAGAATCCAGTGGGACGGATAATCCTTTTACTGGCGTCGTTACCGGGCCGAAATTGTTTATTGTCCATCCGAGACTCCGGAGCGGGAAGTCCAACGGATGATCCTCCGATGATATTTTTGCCGTGGCGGGAGCGGGAATGACCTTACCGTTGACATACACCACGCCATCGCGGAGGGCAACCGTATCTCCCGGAAAGCCGACACACCGTTTTATCAACTGGGTTCCATTTCCTTCGGGATGATTAAATACAATCATATCGTTGCGGTTAATAGCGAAGCACCCGGTTTTGCCGACCAGAATCCGGTCGCCTGCCAGTATGGTATTCTCCATGCTGTTGGTAGGGACGAGACATACATCGGCTATGTGTTGCTGTACAGTTTGTACTGCGAGAATCAGTATGGCTATCCACAGCAGCGTTCTTATTATATTTTGTATGTTTTTTTTTAGTTTCAAGGTTCTACTCTTAATACTTCATTGACAAAATAGTATGGACGCTTTTTTGTTTCCCGGTAAATGATGCCGAGATATTCGCCTATGATGCCTAAAGCCAGCAGCACAAAACCGCCCAGAAAAAGTATGACACACATCAAGGAAGGATAACCACCCACCGGATCGCCGAAAATCAATGCTTTAAAAAGTACTATCAACAAATATGTCAAGGCTGCTATCGATACCGTAATGCCGGTGAACGAGATAATACGTAGCGGGAGTACCGAAAAAGACGTCCATCCTTTTATTGCCAGGTCGAGCAGTTTAAGGTAATTCCATTTTGTGCTGCCTGCCGCTCGGGGAGGTTGTTCATAGGGAATACATTTTTTACGGAATCCGATATAGGAGAACAATCCTTTCATGTTGCGCTCACTTTCTTTGATTTGACGGAGCGCTGCGATGGCTTTGGCGCCGAACATGCGAAAATCACCCGTATTTTCCTGTATCTCAATATTAGAAATTGCCTGTTGCAACCGGTAGTATTGTCGCGATGTCCATCGTTTGAACCAATGCTCGTGACGTCGGGCTATGCGCATACCGTACACGTCGTCATAACCTTCCTCAATGCCGGCCAGCATTTCCGGAATTAGTTCGGGCGGATCCTGCAAATCGGCATCGAGTATTACCAGCGCATCGCCGCGAATGTGATCAATGCCTGCGCTTACGGCTATTTCCTTGCCGTAGTTGCGCGACAAATCAACATAAACAATTCGATGATCACTTTGCTGCAAAGTTTTTATACATGTCGACGTATCGTCGCTGCTTCCGTCGTTTACGAAAAGTATTTCCGTATTGCAGGGCAATGACGCCGTTACTTCACACAGTTTTTCGTAGAGCAGCGGCAGACACTCACGCTCATTATAGACTGGAATAAGTATGCTTAATAATGTTGTTTTCATTGGTCTTCATGGTTTTGGATCCGGTTTTGTTTCAGTAAATCTTCGTCAATCAGTTCCCTGAATTCTTTTTTCAGCGTTCCACTGTCTTTCCATACATAAGTGCGAAAATGTGCATAAATGCCCAGATAGAACAAATAACATACTGCGGCGACTATCGTCCACTTCCTTGTAGCGTCCGTCTTTTTCCGTAGCCATAACACTCCATACCATGTAACGACAAAGAATATTCCCGTACAGCCCAGATATACGTAACGGTCGGCTATGACGGAAAAACGCGACATGGATATAACATGCAGCATCAACGCCATATTGATAAGGAAAAACAACAGACCAAAGACAACAGGCCAATGTCTGCGTTTGATGATCTTGACAAGAAATATTACAGTCGCCGCTATAATGAACGGATAAACAAAGAAATGAACGGGAAGTGCTTTCCCCGGCGCTATCGGAAAGGGATAGAGGTGAAGTAGGTTTACAGGTAAAGCCATTTTCCCGAAATATTCCACTATGGAATAGCATGCAAATACCATCCGCTGCCCGAACGAATAGCCCGCCCATCGCTCTATGACGCCTGCACTCTGGTTAGCGTAGGTAACAAGACCGCCAAAAAGCGCAAAGAGGATAAACGGCAGTTTTTCGAGCACCAGATAACTCCATGATTCCTTTGCAACGGAACTGTCTTCCGGCTTTTCTCCGCAAGCAAAGGACGTGCGTCCGAGCGCCCAGTCAAGAAGGAACAGTGTGGCGGGCAAGACAATACATTGTTCCTTGCTGCCGAAAGCGCAGACGAACAAGAGGAACGCAATAACGTAAAAAAATATTTTTCCCGTGCGGATATAGCGGATATAAGCCAGCATAGCCAACAATACAAAGAATGTATAAAGCGGTATTTTCGAGGCGCTAATCCATGCTATACTTTCCACCTGAAGCGGATGTACGGCAAAAAGCGCCGCAGTCAGAAACGCCACATTGTGTGCGGTGGTAGCGTCCGTACGTCCGTCGATAACTTTCCGGATGAGCAGCAATACCATGCAACTGTTAAGAATATGCAGCAACAACGGGTAAAGGTGATAAGCCACAGGATCGTATCCGAAAATGGAAAAAATCGCCATGTAAATAATTTCATTGACGGGGCCATACTGCGCTACATGAAATTCTGTGAAAACGGCTTTCAAGTTTTCCGGTGTAAAACCCAGTATGGTGTAATGATTCTTGACCATCCACCCGTCGTCCCAGCCACGTTGAAAATCAAACGTTACAACGGGAATATATACGAGCAGACAGGCAAGAAATATCAACAGGTACGGCAATGTACTAACGAATAATTTTTTTTGCATGGGATATCAGTTCGTTGATGTTATCGGCATTGATGGATACAATGTTTTGCGCAGTCATGTCCGGATAAACAACGCAGGCATAAGGTGTTTGACTTGTATCAAACAATGCGAATATCGTATCGGTAGCGCTGTATACGGGACCGGATAATTTCGTCCGCTCGCGAAAAAAGAAGATTTCTTTGGAATCTTCTGCCGCAATGACTACAATCACCTTGTTTTCTCCGATCTCTTTTTTCACCCGCTTCACCGCATCCGAAAAATCAGGCTCAAGGCAGGAACACGTATGTGGTGTAAACCGGAAAATAATGCGGGCAGTATCAGCAATTGCCTGTTGTAAGGTTATTTCTTCGTGTTCATTAAATGCTTTTACATTGTTTATCTCGCCTGACAGCGACTGCCACGACTTTTTCGTACCCAAAAACTGTTTCCAGTTCTGTTTGAGCACAAGTGGCGTCCCGATTAAAAGTATCAGGACGCTCAAAGTGACAAAAAGTATTGTTTTTCTGTTCATAAAATTATATATCAAGATTAAAAAACACAATGACCGGATTGTCGTCTTCCTTCCAGTTTTTCAGTTCTTCACGCGATTCGAGAAGTTGGCGGTGTTCCCTACCCGCCGGATTCGGATACATTATGTCGAAAAAATCCTTACCGGCGATTCCTACGGGGCCATTAATGCCAAGATGCAGGGTGAAAAATATAGCCGAGACACTTGAACACGTACCGGACTGTTTGTCGTATATTAAATAATTGTAAGGTATCGACGATCCATTAATGCACCTGAAAACAATATGTTTGTCCGTTTCATATATGTGCGTGTTTTCCTTGAAATACAGTTTATCTTCATCCATGCTCCTCAATTTAAGATTTCTCCCATCCTCTTCCCATTCCCTGATAACATGTTCAGGCGGTTTACGCAGATTCCTGATGCCGATAGCAGGTCGAACACCTTTTTCATCAATGGCATAGATGATCTCGGAAAATCTGGGAGAATAGTAAGTAACGCCGGACGGAGAAGAAAAAAAAGCATACGAAACATAGCCAAAATAAAAGTTGTTCATGAGGAATTTTTTATCTTTCAGCAGAAACTCTATATTTTCATTTGTCATGTCATACACGGCAAGATCGGCTATTCTTCTTGCGTCTCCTGGATCTCTAATTTTTGACCAGTACATCTTATCGTTCGCCAGACAAAAATAGGAAACTATAAAATCCGCATGGATATACCGCAGGTATTTTCCCTCCGAATCAAATACCAGGAATTTCCGCCCGAAATGATCAAACATATAGATGTCGCCATTGCTTTGAATATCGAAATCTTCAAAACCGAGATACTCGCCGGGGCCATTTCCCATCCGGGCAATCTTGAAAAGAAACCTGCCATTCATGTCAAAAACAAACAAAGAATTTGTCTTGTGAAAATCGGCTACATAAATCCGCCCGTCTCGGACAAGCATCTTGCCAATGTGACCTATCAGACAATTGGAGTCTGTTTCCAGCGGGAGATACCGAACATTACTAAAATTCGACAACTCCGGTCTGATACGCCGGACGGAATCAATATTGATTACAATGGGTACATCTTCCAAGGAATAGTCAGGCAACTCCTGACCGGAGCAGCATTGTATACACAATATGGAAAACAGGAAAAATAAATAGATACGCTTCATCGTTTTGAAAGTTTTTAACATTAAAAAAAGTGTCCGAAACCTGACTCCGCAGCCAACATTTCCGATTGCAAAGATATTATAACGCAAATACACTGCAATATGTTTTCTTATGTTCTTGAGCATGTTTTTTTATTCATGCCATTACATGTCGGGATTAAAGAAAACCATGACCGGATTGTCGTCTTCCTTCCAGTGTTTCAGTTCTTCACGCGATGCAAGGATTCTTTTGTGGTGTACATTGTCTGGAAGAAAAGCAATTACGCCGAAAAATTCTTTTCCGGTACTGCCTTTTATTCTGTCTATTCCAATAATCGAATAACAATCGAAAAACCGGACAGTACAGGCTGATTTCACATGCTTATTGTACAACAAAATGTCCTGAACAGGATTACTCATACATCCAAACGTAATATACTTGTCTGTTTCGTAAATATGTGCGTTTTCTACAAAATACCGGGAATTTTCAATCATTCTGGAACGTTCAATTATATCTTCTACCTGCAACCATCCATTAATGATATCTTCGGAAGGTATTTTCAGGTTTTTTATGCCAATGGCAGGATGGACACCTTTTTCAGATATTGAATAAATGATCTCAGAAAATTTCGGCGAATAATAAATGCCGCTTCCGGGAGAGTAGTAAAAGTTGAAATTATTAAAATTAGCGTTTACATTATGCAGATTTTTTTTCTCTTTCAGCATAAAGTCCGTTTTTTTATTCTCCATGTCGTAAACAGCCAGATTCGCAAACATCTTTCCACGTTCTGTAAGTTCAGACCAGTACATTTTGTTGTTAACCAGACAAAAACATGAAAGGTAAAAATCCGATTTAATTTCCTGCAAGTATTCTCCTGCCGAGTTGTATATCAGGAATTTTTTCCTGTGCTGATCAAACATGTATATATCACCGTTAGTTTGAATATCAAAATCACGAAAACTGGCGTATTCACCCGGTCCCTGTCCTCTTTTAGAAATCTTGAAAAGAAATTTTCCGTCCATATCAAAAACAAACAGCGCCATAGCCGTATAAAAATCGGCAATGTAAATCTTATCGTTCCTAATCAACGTTTTATAGGCATGCCCTATAAGACATTCTTCAGATGTTTCCAGAGGGACATACCGGATATGGCTAAGTTTTAAGGAATCCGACTTGACCGAATCCATATCAATAACAATAGGAACATTTTTAAAAACATCATTTGACAGTTCCCTATTGACGCAGGATTGCATCACCAGAAATAGAAGAAAAGAAAGAAATATTTGTTTCATTATTGATTGTAATTTTGATTGCAAAGATATTATAAAGCAAATAAACTGCAATATATTTTTTTTATGTTCTTAAGCATGTTTTTTTATTCATGGCATTACATATCAGGATTAAAGAAAACAATGACCGGATTGTCGTCTTCCTTCCAGTGTTTCAGTTCTTCACGCGATGCAAGGATTCTTTTGTGGTGTCCATTATTAGGAATAAAATCAATCACCCCGAAAAATTCTTTTCCGGTACTGCCTTTCACTCTGTCTATTCCAATAATCGAAAAACAATTGTATTGCAGGACTGTACAGGCTAATTTTGTATGCTTATTGTATAATAGAATGTCCTGAACAGGATTTCTCATACATCCAAATGTAATATATTTGCCTGTTTCGTATATATATGCGTTTTCTATAAAATATCGAGAATTTCCAATCATTCTGGAACGTTCGGATAGATCTTCTACCTGCAACCATGCATTAATAATATCTTCGGAGGGTATTTTCAAATTTTTGACGCCTATGGCAGGACGAACGCCATTTTCTCCTATTGAATAAATAATTTCTGAAAATTTGGGTGAATAATAAATTATACTGTCTGGAGAGAAATAAAAATCGTATATATTAAAATCCGATATATCCGAATCATACAAGAATTTTTTGTCTTTCAGTATAAAGTTCGTTTTTTTATTCTCCATGTCGTAAACAGCCAGATTCGCAAACATCTTTCCGCGTTCTATAAGTTTGGACCAGTACATTTTGTTATTAACCAGACAAAAATCTGAAAAATAGAAGTCCGAATATATTTCTCGCAAGTATTCTCCTGCCGGACTGTATATCAGGATTTTTTTTCTGTGCTGGTCAAAAATATATATATCGCCATTCGTTTGAATATCAAAATCAAAAAAACTGACGTATTCGCCCGGCCCCTGTCCTCTTCTGGAAATCTTGAAAAGAAATTTTCCGTCCATATCAAAAACAAACAGCGCCATAGCCGTATGAAAATCGGCAATGTAAATCTTATCGTTCCTAATCAACGTTTTATAGGCATGCCCTATAAGACACTCTTCGGATGTTTCCAATGGGACATACCGGATATGGCTAAGTCTTAGTGAATCCGACTTGACCGAATCCATATCAATAACGATGGGAACGTCTTTAAAAACATCGTTAGACAATTCCTGATGGACACAAGATGGCATAAACAGAAATAGAAGAATTGAAAAAAAAATTATTTGTTTCATTTGAGTTTGTATTGTTTATGAT
>JAIRMH010000087.1 GCA_031258835.1 Tannerella sp. | reverse complement strand
ACAGGGAGAAAACGGCGTTTCAGACTTCCGGACAGTGGAAGCCGGTGACAGACGTGCGATCTGATGTGGCGATTGTATATGGCGCGGACGACCGGCGCAACATGACGTTTGAAGATCGGGTACAATCATGGCGCGACCGGGGTTATGTCACGCATTTCATGACGGGTATTGCATGGGGACAATATCAGGACTATTTTACAGGAAGATGGGACGGACAGTGGCATCTGGACGAAGGACAGGTGACCGTCAGCGGCGATACGATCTGGCACGGAAGGATGACACCTTACATCGTGCCTACGGAAAAATTCCTTCGGTACATGAAGGAGCGACATGTCAAACGTGTGATTGATGCCGGCATCGACGCCATATATATGGAAGAACCTGAGTTCTGGATGCGCGGCGGTTACAGCGAAGCCTTCAAACGCGAATGGGAGGCGTATTACCGTTTCCCATGGCGACCGCAACACGAATCGCCAGAGAATACGTATCTCTCCAATAAATTGAAATACTATTTGTATTATAGGGCATTGGAGGAAGTTTTTACTTATGCCAGGGAATATGGAAGAAGCAAAGGTATGAATGTCCGTTGCTACGTGCCTACTCATTCACTGGTTAACTATTCCTCGTGGCAGATCGTCAGTCCCGAAGCCGGCCTGGCCTCGCTGCCATGCGTGGATGGATACATTGCGCAGGTATGGACGGGGACATCGCGTGAACCGACATTTTTCAACGGAGTGGAGAAAGAACGCGTATTTGAAAACGCTTTCCTTGAATACGGATCAATGGAATCCATGACACGCCCCACCGGACGAAAGATGTTTTTCCTGACCGATCCTATTGAAGACTGGCCGCGCGACTGGGTCGACTACAAAAAAAACTATCAGGCAACCTTCGTCGCTCAACTGTTGTATCCCATGATTGCCGACTATGAAGTAATGCCCTGGCCCGACAGAATTTACGAAGGATTGTACAAGACATGCGCCACATGTGAGACGAAAGAGAAAATCCCGCGTTTCTATTCTACCCAGATGCAGGTGATGATCAATATGTTGAACGATATGCCGCTATCGGACAACAAGGTCGGCGGATCGCACGGAATAGGCGTGTTAATGTCCAACTCTTTGATGTTTCAACGTTTTCCTGTTCATGCAGGATATGACGATCCGCAATTCTCTAACTTCTATGGGCAAACTTTGCCTCTACTGAAACGGGGGATTCCGGTTAGTCTCGTACATATTGAAAACACAGCTTATCCGGATACATGGAAAGATCTGCACGTACTGGTCATGTCTTACTCCAATATGAAACCGATGAAACCGGAATATCATAATCATATCGCACAGTGGGTAAAGGACGGTGGCGCGCTGGTGTATTGCGGGCAGGACGTCGACCCTTACCAGTCAACGATGGAATGGTGGAATACCGATGAAAACAATTATCGCGCTCCTTCCATGCACCTGTTCGAACTGATGGGACTTTCCCGGACGCCGCAAACCGGCGAATATTCTTGCGGAAAAGGTAAAATTTATGTAATTCGTGACGAGCCGAAGCATTTTGTATTGCATCCGAATGGCGATGAGGCATATTTTACAGTTATCCGGAAAGCATTTGAAACAGCGCCAAATACGAACAGGCTGGAGACGAAAAACAACTTTTACCTGGAGCGCGGCAACTATGTTATTGTTGCCGTCGTAGACGAAGGTGTCTCGATAGAACCATTTACACTGAAAGGCCTGTTTATTGACCTGTTTGATCCCGAACTGCCCGTATTGCAGGAAAAGTTCATCTATCCCGGCGAGCAAGCCTGTCTGTATGACGTAAGAAAGATAGAGGATAAAAATAATCCGTCCGTACTGTGCGGCGCTTCCAGAATCTATGACGAGATGCAAGCAAAAGGTCTATACTCGTTTGTCGCCAAAAGTCCGGCAGAGACCAATAACGTCACACGCATCTACTTACCGGTAAAACCCCGGAAGGTGACGGTGAATGGAGTGGCAGGCAATTATACTTGGGACGAAACATCGCACACATGCTTGATTAAATTTGAAAATGATCCGGATGGAGTGCAGGTAAAGATTGAATATTGAGAATGACTTTGTTGCCGCAAAATCAGGGGAATCATTTTATTCTGTCCTGTTTCCGAAGCATAACAGTGTTCCTTTGGCTGTTAACACAAAAAAGTGATTTTTTATAACAGCCGGCGAGCCGACGATTTGTTCCCCGGCGTCATATTCCCATTCCGGTTCGCCGTTATCCGCATCAAGAATTGAAATGACGCCGGTCTTTGTGCATATGAGAACTTTGTCACGGCATATTACGGGTGAACTTTCACCCACATTCCCTTTGAGCATATATTTCCAGTTTACCGTACCGTCCTTGCGGTCTACAGCGTACAAATGACGGTCGTCGGCCAGAAAATAAAGCGTTTCGCCCGTAATAGCCGGGACGGAAACAAAAGCTCCCTGTTTATTCGTCGAACTCATTATTTTTTTATGACGAACGATTTGTCCATCTTTTAATTGAAGTTCGTAGATGTTGCCGGAATAATCGCCTATATAGCAATAATTGCCCATTATAGCGGGAGACGCCGGAATATACGCTTCCAATAATAAGGAGTCTGTCTGAACGCCGGTCTGACAGTCGATTATTCGCAACCACGAATCGCAACCTCCGAATAATGCAAATTTCTTCCGGACGGCGACCGCTCCGTTCAAGTAATATCCCGACTCAAAGCGGTTAATCTCCGTACCGTCTTTATAATCCACACAATAAAGGAAATTATCATAGCTACCGAACAGGATGGCTTGTCGCTCTTTAAAATTCACACTGTTCGGTGACGCGGCTATCTGTCCCATCGTCTCGTAGTTCCATATCGTATCTTTTTCGGAGAGGGAGATCGCGGTCATTTTTCCGTCGATACGTCCGATATATAATACCGAATCATAAATCATGGGGGTTGCCTCTACGGCTGTCTGTAAGTCATATTCAAAAATTAATGTCCCATTTATATTTACTCCGCGAATAAAGCCCTTTTTATCGCACCAATAAGTGGTACCATTATCTATTATCGGAGAAGACGCCGTACGAAAATCGCCTCTGTAAACCCATAACAATATGGGGTTTTCAGGTAAACGTGTATCTGTGTATCCGCTAAACGCCGCATCACCTCTAAACAGTCGCCAGTCCATATAGCCGGAATCCTGGCCGTCGGATGAATCAGAATCGCTGCCGCAAGCCGTTAACAGAATTATCAATCCTGTGTATATCAGTTGTTTCATTATTATATATCGTTTCGCAGATCTTGTGTTTTTCAACGATACACACCTTCGCACACGCACAGCAATTTACAGGTGTATCCTTTGGATTCGTCGCCCTTAATATCAATCAGGCCCGGATATTCTATATGCATGCCGGCTACCCGGATTCCTTTTTCCGAGACATATTTCATTATGCGTCGGCGCGCATCGACGGCTTTAGAAGAGTCCGTATCATAGGTTACCGCCACCTGAGGACAAGGTATCTGAACGGATGTCGCATGCGTCACATCTCCCCAAATCAATAATTGATATCCATCCGAAGTAAACAGGTATGTCGTGTGACCGGGAGTATGTCCGTAAGCGGCAATAGCGCGTATTCCCGGCAATAATTCATTTGTCGTATCTTCATGTTCGCCGGGGACGAACAGACGCAGATGATCTTTATAAATATTCAGCATTTTCCTGACATTGATAAAACCGTTTCTCCTGTTTTCAGGAAGACTTTGCATAATGTCGTCATTCGTCCAGTAGTCATATTCTGCCTGGGAAATATAAAGTGTAGCGTAAGGAAAAGTCTTCTTCCCTTCCTTTAGCAAACCTCCGATATGGTCGCCGTGCAAATGTGTGAGCAGGACGATTTTTATATCTTCTTCCTTTTTTTTGCATTTCTCCAGGTTATTTATTAAGTTTCGTCCCAACCCTGCATCTACCAATATAGTTTGACCGTCCGTTTCAATCAGAAACGCATTGATAGCTGTACGATATGTTCTTTCGATGGTATATTTATTCAATATATCGTCCGTCGCTCCAATCAGTATATCCGTTTTCCCCTGTTGCTGAACTTCCGGCATCGTCGTGACACTAAATGCACCCACTCCGAAAGTTATCGGCTCTGTTCCTTCCTGTGCCGGAATATGAGAAGCAAAAGATAATAACATCATTAGTAAAATTAATTTCTTCGTTTTCATAATTTTTGTTTTCATATTAATCTATGTTTGATATATTAATTCATTCCCAATACGTTTTTCTTAACGGAGACTTTTTTATGAGATGTTTATTACATAGCGACTACATTTATTGATATATAAAGCCGTATGTATTAAGCGATTCCGTATTTGCATTTACTAAGCGACGCCTTTGCTAAGCGATGCCATTTGTTCGGTTATAACCAGCAAAAATATTGAGATCACCAACCATACAAAGATGTAGATATTCGTTTTTATTTTTACGATATCTTTCATCAAAAAGAAAAATTGGAGAATAAAAGCGAAAAACGATTATTGCGTTATCACAGCACTGCCGGTTGCCTTCGGGAAATATACAGATTCATGATTTAATTTCGTCTTAATAAATCCTTTTTTCGTTTTTGTCGATAATAGGTTTTGAAAAGACGAATAATTTGTAAATTTGCGCCATAAAAGAAACTCCCATAAAATAAAAGACCTATAAATGAAATTATTAGATAGATACAGCGCCTTAAAACTAACGCTAATCAGTTTGGTTAGTGCAGTGTTTATTGTATACCCCAACATCGCATGCTTTGCATGGGATCTCAGTTTTCTTGACGGGGCGGCGCGGACTTCTCATATTTGGTTTTTCATATTCAGATATTTGTTTTTTACAGTTCTTATTTTGGTGTTGATTAAGATGAATCTGTGGAAGATGAATAATTTTTTATTGAAGAAGCGGTTTATATACAATTTTCTGGTTACTGCGCTCGCATACGCTTTGTATGTTGGCGTGTCCGTATCATGCTGTACAAAAGCCGATTGTTTTGGCGGTACGCTACTATTTCAATTTTCGGTAGTCTGGGTAATCTGTACTTTCTTTGGGCATGTCTCTTATCTGTATTCCGAGCAACGAAAAAAAGAGCAGGAGATAGAACTGTTGAAGATTGAAAATCTGCAAAGTCGATGTGATGCCTTAGCAAATCAGATTAATCCGCATTTTTTCTTCAATTCATTGAACGGACTTACAGCTCTTATCAGGAAGAAAGATGATGAAAAAACGCTTGTATACGTGAATAAGTTATCGGATGTGTTCCGTTATATCCTGCAAAGCGATAAAAAAGGGCTGGTAAGATTGGAAGATGAACTTGAGTTTGTACATGCTTTCCGTTATATGATGGAGGTGCGTTTTGCAAACAAATTGATATTTAACATAGATGTGGGGAAGGAATATTTGAACTTGAAAATACCGGTTCTTTCCATACTTCCTCTTATAGACAATGTAGTCGTCCATAACATGATTGACAGTCAGCATAAAATGGAAGTTAAGATATATATTAACGAACAGACGGAACTTGTCGTATCAAATCCGGTATACCCTAAATTATCACCTTCTGTCACGAACGGAACGGGCGTCAAAAACCTTGAAAACCGTTTCAGTCTGTTGATGGATAAACAGATAAGGATTGAAAATGATGGGACCACCTTTACTGTGTTTTTACCCTTAAAATAAAAAAAATGAGAGTGTTAATAGTTGAAGACGAAACGGTAGCTTACGAAAACCTGGTGGATATCATCGCCGAAATTAATCCATCCATTGAGATCGTAGGAAATACGGAGAGTATCAGCCAAACTATAAACTGGCTGCAAAATAATTCGGCGCCCGATATTATCCTGATGGATATTCATTTGTCGGATGGTTCCGCCTTCACTATTTTCAAGGATATAACGGTAGAAATCCCGATCATCTTTACGACAGCTTATGACGAATATGCCATCGAAGCTTTTAAAGTGAACAGTATTGATTATCTTCTTAAACCGATTAAGATAGAAGAATTGAAGAAAGCGTTCGTGAAATTCAGTAAACTGACGCACGCCGAGGTAATACAATATCTGACGCAAATGAGCCGCTTAAATATGCCAAACCGCTATAAAGATAAGATGTTAGTGCCATATAGAGACAAATTGTTGCCGGTTAATATGAAAGATATTTCCTGCTTTTATACGACGAATAAAAATACTTGTATATACCTGAAAAACGGAGAGAATTATACATATTCCAAAACGTTGGAGCAGATTATAACAACACTTGACCCTTCTGACTTTATCCGTGCCAATAAACAATTTATCATCGCCCGCAACAGCGTAACAAATATCACGATATGGTTCGATAACAGATTACTCGTGACACTTGATACCGAAGTTCCCGAACGCATTTACATCAGTAAAAACAAAGCTGCGGAATTTAAAGCTTGGATTATCAATGATGTGAGATAATTTGGGAAATGAATTTGCAAGATAAAAACCTCTCCGCTTCTATAGCGGCTTTGCATCCGCTTGCGGCAGCTGTAATCGCCTGACGATAATCCGGATCCGCTACATCTCCGGCGGCAAATACGCCCTCAATATTTGTCATCGGTTTGCCGTTCCGGGTAATTACGTATCCGCGTTCATCAACGGTTATCCATTTCTTAAATACATCGGTGTTGGGCGTATGGCCTATGGCTAAGAAAAATCCGTCGATCGCAAGGTCATATCTTTCTTCGTCCGGTTCGCCCGTACGCCTTACAAGATGAACGCCTTCGATGCCATTTTCGCCGAAAAGACCGATCGTGTTATGCTCAAATAAAACTTTAATATTAAGTGTTTTAAAAACTTTTTCCTGCATGATTTTAGACGCCCTGAAATATGGTTTTCTGACAATCATATATACTTGTTTGGCAAGTGTAGATAAATAAACGGCCTCCTCGCACGCCGTATCACCGCCGCCCACAACGGCGACGACCTTCTTACGGTAGAAAAAGCCATCACATGTAGCGCATGCCGAAACGCCCATCCCGGCGTACTTTTTTTCGTCCGGCAATCCTAAATATTTTGCCGTTGCACCGGTAGCGATAATCAGCGTTTCCGCTGCTATCACCTTTTCGCCGTCAATCGTTATCTTAAACGGCTGCGACGACAAGTCGGCATCCGTAGCAACACCTCGCCTTATGTCCGTCCCAAATCGAATGGCTTGTTTGCGAAAATCTTCCATCATCGCAACCCCGTCGATGCCCTCCGGGTATCCGGGGAAATTCTCAACATCTGTTGTCGTTGTAAGCTGTCCGCCGGGCGCAATTCCTTCATATAAAACGGGATTGAGATTCGCTCGCGATGCATAAATCGCTGCCGTATACCCTGCCGGCCCTGACCCTATAATAAGGCATTTTATTTTTTCTGTATTCATATATAATTATGTATGTCTTAAATTTATAAACATCACTGTCGTGATAAACTTTCATTTTTTGTATCCTCCGTTTTGCCGGCAAACATCGAACATCTCCCGACAATCCAAAAAAATCTCCAAATTTCGTATTCCTGTCTGTTTCGGTTATCATCCTCCTAATATGTATAACTTCAACAGTGCAAATGTACATGAAATTTTTCAATCATACACACAGACTAATAAAATTCCCGGTAAATCCCGACAATGCCGGATATGTGTAATCTGAAAAATTAATGCTAATTTTGCAAACGGAATACACATACATGGAAAATATCGATAACACAAAAAAAACAGCATGAAAAAATTAAAACACATTTACTTGATTAGTTTATATCTAATCGTTATTCAGGCGTGTACTCAACGGGGAGCGACGTCTTTTGTTCCTTCGTTCGACGAGCTTGACCGTCCTTTCGGAAAGGCCGATGTGAAAGCCTTTCAGTCGCCTCCGCTGATATATCATCCGGAAACGTGGTTTCATTTCATCGGTGGAAACGTCGCCGCCAAAGGTGTCACAGCTGATTTGGAGGCCATCGCCGGAGCGGGACTGTCGGGGGTACAGTTTTTTCACGGACAGTTTGGCGGAGCATGGCCTGGCATCGAGCCGCAAATCACCTGCCTCAGTCCGGCATGGGAAGATGCTTTGAAACATACGGCGAAAGAGTGTCGTCGTCTGGGACTGAAATTCACCATGCAGAATTGCCCAGGATGGGCGATGTCCGGAGGTCCATGGATTACGCCGGAGAATGCCATGCGTCACCTTGCATGGAGCCGTACTGACGTCGAAGGCGGAAGGTCTATAAACGTAGCGTTGCCCGTTCCGCAGCCAAGCGAAGAGGATTGGCGCAACTACATAGATATTGTCGTGCTTGCCTTTCCTACTCCGCAGGACGATACGGGCGAACCGCTCAAACCCTTGTCGGTAAAAAGTAACGACGAGTTGACATGGAAAGACTTTTTGTCGGGTAAACAAGGAAAAGCGTTCAGCCTGCCTCCCGCGCCGGAAAACGACCCGCATTGGATTGAAATCACATTTCCTGAAGCCGTTCCTGTTCGCACCGTCGAATTTTCGAGTATCAACGGGTTTGATCATGGCTGGTGTTACGAGCCGGGTGTGACGGTTGGCGTACAGGCTGTGTTGCCCGACGGGACAATGCGGGAAATCCTGTATGTCGAAATGCCGCAAAGCAGTTGGCAGGACGACCGTCCGATTTCGTTCGCCTGTCCCGATGCGACGGGTGTGACCACTTACCGTATCACCATTGCTAATAAGCATAATATGTCGCTCGGCTCGTTGCGCTTGTTCTCCGCCGCCCGGAAGAACAACTGGGAATCAGAAGCCGGCTGGACGCTTCGCAGCATCGTACGCACCAACGATTCGCCCGCACAGTCGCCGGCTACGTTTATCCAAACGGCTCAAATCCGCAACATCTCATCGATGATGGACGGAGAGGGTCATCTGACCTGGGATGCGCCTGCGGGAAAATGGACAATCTTGCGTATCGGTCATGTAAATACGGGACAACGTAATGCGCCCGCCCCACCGGAAGGGACAGGATGGGAATGTAATAAATTATCCGCGTCGGGACCCGACGCTCATTTTGCGGGCTATATCGGACGTATCGACAATGGAACTCTTGCCGGCGGATTACTGAACGGAATGTTGATGGATAGCTGGGAGTGCAAAACGCAGACGTGGACGAACGAAATGGAGGCTGAATTTGAACGTGTTGCCGGTTATCAACTCATCAAATGGCTGCCGGCAGTGTTCGGGTATGTGCTCGATGACCACGAAACAACTACCCGCTTTCTGCACGACTGGAGGGCTACTCTAGGCGACCTTTTCGCCAATAAATTCTACGGACGAATGGCAAAACTGGCTCACGATAACGACTTGGCGGTAACTTTCGAGACGGCCGCCGGCGACATCTTCCCCGCCGATATTATGGAATATTACAAACATGCCGATGTGCCTATGTGTGAGTTCTGGCATCCGATACAGGAATCGTTTGTCGGTTCGCTGAATTTCAAACCGATTAAGCCTGCCGCATCTGCCGCCCGCCTTTACGGTAAACCCCGTGTGGCAGCCGAAGCGTTCACATCTTTCAACCTCACATGGGACGAACATTTGAGCATGTTGAAAGAAGTCGCAAACCATAACTGTATCGAGGGCGTGACACATCTTGTATTCCACACCTATACGCACAACCCGCATACCGACTGGTTGCCGCCGGGAACATCTTTCGGTTCGGGTATCGGTACGCCTTTTCTGCGCGGACAGACTTGGTGGAAATATATGCCCGAATTTACGACTTATCTTTCGCGACTCAATTATATGTTCGAGCGCGGCAAACCCGTTTCCGATGTGCTTTGGTATCTCGGCGACGAGATCAATCACAAGCCCGACCAAAACGCACCGTTCCCCAAAGGATACAAATACGATTACTGCAATCCGGACGTCCTGCTCAACAGGCTATCCGTGGCAGACGGGAAAATTGTTACTCCGGAAGGAATCTCTTACCGCGTGATGTGGCTGCCGGACAACAAACGGATGTTGCCTGAGACGCTGGAGAAACTGTTGGCTCTTGTCAACGAAGGCGCTGTGATTGTCGGCAATGCGCCCAAAAGTATTGCCACATTATCGGGAAGCAATGTCGTCAATCGCGAATTACGAATTAAAAATTACGAGTCTGAAAATCTTGTATCGGAAGGCGGAACGGAACAACGTTTCGATGCTGCGGTGAAGAAACTTTGGGGTGATGCGAGCGGTGAAAATATCCGTACTGTCGGTAAGGGAAGAGTATTGTCGGGCATGACGATTGACGCTGCTGTCAAAGCGTTGAATATCCCTCCTGACGTGACGGGCGAAGATGCGATGTGGCTGCACCGCCGGACGGAAGGCGCCGACTGGTACTACGTTTGCTCGCCGGTGGGAAGCAACTTTAAAGGCGAACTGAATTTCAATAACGCCGATAATGTCGAAATATGGGATCCCGTGAGCGGCGAAATTTCTCCTGCCGAAGTCATTAAACGCACCTCCGGACGCACGACTATTCGTTTTGATTTGGAACAGGCAGGTTCGTGTTTTGTAGTCTTCGGCAAATCAATAAAGCCTGCAAGAAAACAAGATAAAACGGCTGTGCCAAATAAAGTCGAAACGCTGTCGGGAACGTGGACGCTTGTGTTTCCATCGGGATGGGGCGCTCCGGCATCGTTCGAGACTGCCGAACTGAAAGCGTGGAAAGACCTTGACCTGTCTCCCGAAGCCAAATCCTTTTCAGGAACAGCGACATACACGACTACATTTAATATTGAGAAGAGAGAAAAGGACGCTGCTTATTCGCTCGACCTCGGTCGAGTGGAAATGATTGCCGCAGTAATGCTAAACGGAAAAAAACTGCGCACATTGTGGACGCCACCCTACCGTCTCGACATTACGGACGCCGTAAAATCGGGAACAAACACCTTGCAGGTCGAAGTAACAAGCACGTGGTTCAACCGCCTTGTTTACGACGCAAATCAACCCGAAAAGCAACGCAAGACATGGACTATCAACGGGCCGTCGAAAGACGCCGAGTTAAAAGAAAGCGGTTTGCTGGGCCCGGTGGAGTTGTATGAATCCGTTCAATCATTTTAATCCAACTCGGCATAGCCATTCACGTAACTGTCGTGTAGTAAGGCCTGTATTCAAACAGCCGCGCAAGCGTCGACACAGATAACAGTTCGCCCGCCGAGTCGAACGCTGTAACTTTGATTTCTGCGGTAAATGAAATTTTATCGGGTATAACAGGATAATATCCGGGATTTTTTATACTTTCGCATCGTTTTTGAAATTCTGTTTTTATAAAAATGCAAAGCAAAGGTAACGAACTTATAACAATTGCGCAACGTATCCGCGCTATGTCGCAGACGGCGCTTACGTATTCTACGAATGAATATGAGATAGACCGCAGTAAAGAACTTATTGCGATAAGCGACCGCATCATATCTATTGTAAGCGGTACTAAAGAAGAAGATATCCGGGCAGACTATCATCCGGTGAAGGAATATGTTACACCTAAAGTGGACATACGTGCCGTTATTTTTAATGATAAGGATGAAATTTTGTTGGTCAGGGAAAAGGCTGACGGACGTTGGTCTTTGCCGGGCGGATGGTCGGATGTGGGATTTACGCCGGCGGAGATCGTCGTCAAGGAAGCGAAGGAAGAAACAGGGTTTGATGTGCGCGTGATCCGCTTGCTGGCCGTGCTCGACAAGCGTTGCTATAATCATCCTGCAAGTCCGTTTTATATTTATAAGTTTTGTTTTCTATGTGAGATCACCGGAGGTGATGACGACTTGACGTTCGATATCCTTGATAAAGGTTTCTTTGCGCTGGAGAATCTGCCACCTCTATCTTTAGACCGTATCTTGCCGGAACAGATCACCCTGCTCGACGCCTTACGGCGCAATCGGGATTCTAAAGTTTATTGCGATTGACGATATTAAAGCAATATTCCGGTCCAGATAATCTGTAATCCGGCATAACTCCCGTCTGGAATGGCAACAGTGGTCGCCGGAACAGATCGTGTGCGATGCCGGAGTTAGAGGTCTCTCGATGGTTTCTGCCGAACGGTTCTTTTGGCGAAAAACTGTTTGAACGGCTGGTCACGTTCGCGATCGGTTACCCGACGGATTTTAGGTCAAAAACTTATAATAGGATGGCTTGCAAATAATTATAGATTATTATATGTTTTTAATGTAATAAATTGCAAAAGAAAAATTTTTGGCGGTATATTTACAATGCTTTTGCAAAACAAAAGGTTGGCTCAAAACCGTAAACAATAAATTGTCGTTGTACGGTTCTTAGATGGGTGAGCAGAGGAAACTTCGATTCGGGCTCAAAAAAAATGAAGTACGGTAAAAATAAACGTTATGCGACAAAACCGTTGCTTTTACCCTAATTAAATGCAGTGTAACAATAGCATGTATGCTGAAAGATTAGATTAAACTAAATAATCGAAAATTATGAATGTAAAACTTACGAACGTATGTAAAATAAATATCGTAATATTTTTTATAGCTTGTTTGTCATGCGATAAGGGAAATCCGAACGATAATATATATGATGGGACTTATATTAAATACTATTACGAGGAAGATGAATATTCCTTCAGGCAAATAAAAAATAAAATATTCGTTCAATACACCAGTAGCGCCAGTACGGTCAATTGGGAATCCGATAGGGAACAGTGGGAGGCCTTAATCAATAGCGATGTCAGTTTACAGCCATATAAAAATGGTGGTGTCTGGATTATTCTTGAACATAAAAAAGGAAGCCCCATTCCACCGGCTACCATTGAATACTACAAAGCAAGTTCGGTTGTCGCTTCGGCATCATACCTGCTTGAAGCAGAGTCCAATGGAGTATTGCATGGGCTTACGAATGAGTTCGCAGTTAAATTGAAGGAGACGACCTCTTATGAGCAACTGCAACAATTGGCAGCGCAAAATGATTGCAACATTAACACCAAATCCTTTAGCAATCAACATTACGTGACTGTTTCCAAGAATTCCGGATTTGATGCAATACAATTGTCCGGTTTGTTTTGTGAAACAAACCTTTTTGAATCTGTACAACCGAAATTTGTCATACCAATTCTGCCATGGGGAGGAGGATGCGATGGCAAGATCATCCTTAAAACGCTGAAAGACGAACCCGGCTATATCCGAAAAAATTGTTTTGAGCATACAGGGCGGAAAGAGGCGTTTTACTTAGAACTGGTAAACAGTCACCCTGAGTTTTTTGGTCAGAGTGTATTTCCACTTGAAGAGATTCCTAAACAATACAGGAAAGAAGGTTTACCGGTTTATTTCAGCGGTAATGTAATCAATTGCACAGAGGTCGGAGGATGTATCGAACCGTATTTCAGGTTGGCCCACATCCATTTAGTGGAATTAAAATCAATCAAAATCAACAATTAAATCAAAAAAAATGAAAAGCGTAATTATAGCAGTAACAACCATTGCTTTATCAGGTACCGTATTTGGACAGGTTGGGCAATATGCACAACAACGATTTTGCGGATCGCAATTGGATTTTATGGAAATGCAAAGAACAGATCCGGAACGATACCAACGATTTATGGACTTTGAAAATCAATTGCAAAATCAAATTCTTAACTCTATGAGTATACCAACAGGTACTATCTACATTCCGGTTGTGGTTCATGTAGTACATAATCCTAATAATCCGGTCCAAAGAATCTGATTTATAAACGAATAAAACAAGAAGCGTATGGCTCATTATTTAGACCCGAAAAACGATTTCATATTCAAGCGTATATTCGGTGAACATCCGAAGAAGGGAAAGCGGAAGGTGAAGCTATCGGATTAGCGGAAACGGCTATCAGTTGTGCTAAAAGAGGTATGTCGGTGGAAGAAATTGCCGAACTGACATCGCTCTCCGTCGACGAAATCCGCATGATTCTGAAGCAAAACAACCTTTAAATTCACGGATCAATACTCGCCGGCGCTGTCGGTGACGACGCGAGAGATCGTCCGCATCCGTGTTTTTTTTCATGTGCATATGCAGTATCTAAAGTTTGATTTATATATTTTAATTTTATATTTATGAAAACATTTTTGAGATTATTATTGGTTTTAAGCCTGTCTGTGTCATGTAAGAATACGAATAAAGTATCCGTTAATATTGATTCGGTGGCATCGCCTAAGGGGACGAAGACGTTTCAACCCGACTGGGGGAATATAGCGGAAAATTATACGATTCCGAAATGGTTTAGCGACGCCAAGTTTGGAATATTTATACACTGGGGCGTGTATGCTGTTCCGGCTTTCGTGAATGAGTGGTATCCTCGGAATATGTATCAGAAGGATAGCAGGGAATACCTCCACCATATTGAAACATGGGGCGCGCATACGGAATTTGGTTATAAAGATTTTATTCCTGTGTTTAAAGCGGAAAAATTCAATGCCGATGAATGGGCGGAATTGTTCAGGGAGTCCGGAGCACGGTATGTAGTTCCCGTAGCGGAGCATCACGACGGTTTTTCGATGTACGACAGCGAATTGAACGAATGGAACTCCGTAAAAATGGGGCCGAAAAAAGACATTACAGGTCTGTTGAAAACGGCAATTGAAAAGCGGGGGCTGGTATTCGGATTGTCCACTCACAGGGCTGAGAATGCGTGGTTCTACAATGGCGGTATGGATTTCCCGTCGGATGTGCAGGATACGAGTATTACCCTGTATGGACGTCGTTATGCCGGTGAAAAATATACGGAAGATTTTGCGCGCGAATGGTTGGCGCATACGTATGAATTGATAAACAAGTACGAACCGAAGCTCATCTGGTTTGACTGGACGGTGAATAATCCTGTCCTGATGCCTTACTTCAATAAGTTCATGGCTTATTATTATAACAATGCGCTTGACTGGGGAACGGATGTGGTTGTCAATACAAAACAGGGTTATCCGACAAATATACAGGTGTGGGACGTAGAACGCGGCAAATCGGGGAAAATGATGTTATTCCCATGGCAAACAGATACTTCTGTCGGTAAAAAATCATGGTCGTACGTTGATGGTGAAGAAAATAAAACGCCGGAACAGATCGTTCACGATTTGATTGATATCGTAAGTAAAAACGGAAATCTGCTGCTGAATATCGGGCCTCGCGCCGATGGTACAATTACGGACGAACAAAAGGAGGTTTTGCTGTCTATCGGGAAATGGTTAAAAGTGAATGGCGAAGCGATTTATGATACTCGTTGCTGGAAAAAGTTCGGGGAAGGGGAAGCCGAACCGACGCAAGGGTCTTTTACCGATAATACGGCCACGGCCTATACGGTACGCGATATCCGTTTTACGACGAAGGGTAATGATTTATATGCCATTGTATTGAATTGGGATGATGCCGGCGCTTTTATAAAATCGTTGAATAAGGAAGTTGTATCTGATACGAAAATATTAAAAGTAAGCATGTTAGGCTCTGATGAGGAAATAAAATGGGAACAAACAAACGAAGGATTAAAACTTTCGTTCCCCAAAAACAGACCTTGCGAATATGCTTATTCTTTTAAGATCTCATTTGACGGGAAAGTCGGAAAACATCTTGAATCGGAAGCCGTAGACGAGGTCATGAAACATGGATAATGACCCTGGTCTGGCGCTGGCAGTGTCGTACGAGGATGAAAAACGACGCAACCGGAATTTTAACAATATAATTTTTGAATTAAATAATAAGCGCAATGGAAAATATTTTATTAAGAATAGGCGGAAAACTGATGTCCGTAGCGTTGGCTGTTATATTGCTTTGTTTTGTGACGTTTCCTTTGTCGGGACAGGTGTCTTTTGGAATACCGGAGAAGATTAACGACGATTGGCTGTTTAAATCCGGTGATGTCGAGGATTTTAGATCCGCAGACCGCAGCCGCTGGAGAAAACTTGATTTACCGCACGATTGGAGCGTCCGGGGACAGTTAAGTCCCACGCTGGCAAGTTGTACCGGATATCTCCCCGGAGGCGTCGGATGGTATCATAAGGCGCTGCAAATTCCGGAATCCGAAAAAGGACGGAAGGTATACCTTTATTTCGAGGGAGTATACAATCGCAGTGAAGTTTTTGTTAACGGGAAATCCTTAGGACGGCGTCCGAACGGATACGTATCATTTCTATATGATGCAACACCTCATATAGAATATGGTAAAGAAAATACGATAGACGTGAAAGTAGACCATAGTCTTTCTGCCGATTCCCGGTGGTATACAGGTTCGGGAATATACCGCAATGTCTGGCTTGTATATGCCAACCCCGTGCATATTCGCCAATGGGGAGTATACGCATATCCGGAGGTGAATAAAGGTAAAGGTACGCTACGCGTAGAAGTTGAAATAAGTAATGACAACCGTGAAAAAAGTGATATTACGATTGTAAACGAGCTTTTGTCTGCAGACGGGAAAATGGTGGCCAAAAACAGCAAAAAAATAAATGCAGTACCGGGGAACGCAAATAAAGTTATCGCCTCTCTGACGGTTAACAGGCCTGCTCTCTGGGATGTCGATAATCCTGTATTATACAAACTTAAAACATCCTTGTTAAAAGACGGGAAAGAAATTGACGGAGCCGTTACCGTAACCGGATTCCGAACCTTTACATTTGACCCGGATAAAGGATTTGCCATTAATGGGAAATGGATAAAAGTAAAGGGCGTCTGCATTCATCATGACGGAGGCGTTTTAGGTGCGGCCGTTCTCCGCGATGTATGGAAACGACGTTTACTTACACTAAAAAGTATCGGATGTAATGCCGTACGAACAAGTCATAATCCGCAGGCTCCCGATTTATATGAGTTATGCGACGAACTTGGACTGCTTGTCCTGAATGAAGCATATGACGAATGGGAATATCCTAAACGTAAATGGCTGGAAGGGTGGAATGTCGGGACGCCCGGATTCCAGGGCACCTATGATTTCTTTGAAGAATGGGGAGAAAAAGATCTGGCAGATATGGTATGCCGGGATAGGAATCATGTGTCGATTTTTGCATGGAGTATTGGTAATGAAGTGGATTATCCGAATGACCCGTATTCGCATCCTGTTCTTGACGGCAAGAGGGGAGAAAGCGGTTTTACGCAACCTGTTTTCGGCGGTTATAAGAAAGACGCTCCCGACGCTATGAGACTTGGTGATATTGCCGAACGATTGGTTGCTGTTGTGAAGAAGTATGATAAATCACGCCCTGTTACGGCTGGACTTGCAGGTGTTGCCATGTCCAATGAGACAGGGTATCCCGGCGCGCTTGATATCGTCGGCTATAATTATACGGAGAACCGCTATGATGAGGATCATACTGCCTATCCTGACCGCGTGATTTACGGAAGCGAGAACCGTCATGATCCGGCTGCATGGAAAGCTGTAAAGGATAAAGAATTTATATTCGGACAGTTTCTGTGGACAGGGATAGACTACCTTGGAGAATCCGGGCGGTGGCCGTCGCGGGGTTTTTATTCGGGCTTACTTGATTTCGGAGGATTCATAAAACCGCGGGGATATTTTCGTCAATCTTTGTGGTCAGATACGCCAATGGCATATCTGGGAACATATCCTACACCCGGCAGAACCGGTCGTAGCCGGGTAGACAATGCATGGTCGCAGTTTGGCACGGGAAGCGCAATGGCCGATTATGAAGAAAAAGTCCCCTCAATGGATGCCTGGCCGATATGGAATTATGAAGAAGGACAGTCTATACGTGTGGTCTGCTATACAAACGCCGCGAAAGCGCAATTGACGATTAACGGGAAAAATATTGGCACTGCAAAAGATTATGACAGCAATACCGGAATTATATTCTGGGATATCCCCTACGAAAAGGGTAAACTCGAAGTTGTCGCTTTAGATAAAGACAATAAGGAAACGGCACGGTATGCAATACAATCATCCGGACGACCTTATGTGCTGAAAATCGTGTCGGCGGAAAAAGAAATGAAAAAGAACGGGCTTGCTCAAATTATAATACAGGTTGTCGACGAAAATGAAATTCCGGTCATATTGTCGGATAATGAAGTTACATGCAGAATAGCTGGTCCGGCAGAATTGCTCGGATTGGAGGCAAGTAATAACAGGGATATGAGCGATTATACCGACAATAAACATCGCGTATTTAACGGTCGCATACTCGCATACATAAAATCTACCGGTAAAGGAGGAGACGTGAAATTACTCTTTTCCTCCCCCTGGCTAAAACCTGCGGAAACGACTATCGCCGTCAAATAAACCCATGATCGTTGTTGACGCTATTGTACAGAAAAAAATGAAAAAATAAAAATTACGTTGTGATGGAGATAAATATTACTTACTGGATTGGTTTTATTGTATTTGTTATTATTATGCTGGCGTTTGACCTTGGCGTTTTTCACAAGAAAAATACCGAGGTTAAAATAAAAGAAGCAATACTCTGGAGTGTTTTCTGGATATCGTTAGCGCTCATTTTTAATGTGGGGATCTATTATTTGTTTGGGAAAGCCCAGGCGCTTGATTTTTTCACGGCCTATATTCTGGAAAAGTCGCTTAGTGTTGATAATCTGTTCGTTTTCATCATGATATTCGGATATTTCAATATCGCTCCGAAATATCAGCATAAAGTATTATTTTGGGGTATTTTTGGAGCGTTGATAATGCGTGCGATATTTATATTTGCCGGTGTAGCGCTTATAGAAAATTTCAGCTGGATTATGTACGTATTCGGTATATTCCTGATTTACACGGGTATACATATGATAGTAAACAAAAAGGATGAAGATGATTTTGATCCTGGTAAAAACTTCATCATTCGTTGGTTTCGTAAAATGATGCCCGTAATAGATGATACTTCGGATTCGCGTTTTTTTATATGTAAAAACAAAATACTTCATGCGACGCCTTTTTTTGTCGCACTCATATTTATAGAAGCCTCGGACGTCGTTTTCGCCGTCGATTCTATTCCTGCCGTATTGTCTGTGTCAAAAGATATTTTCATCGTTTTCACATCCAACATCTTTGCCATTTTGGGACTGCGTTCGTTATATTTCGCCCTGAATGGGATCATGAAATATTTTTATTATCTGAAATATGCATTAGCCGGTATCTTGTCCTTTATCGGACTTAAGATGTGCATAAACGAATTTTCAGCTATGTTAGGATATGATTTTCATATCTCAAACTACGTATCATTGGGTATTATCGTCTCCTTACTGACAATCTCCATCATCTTATCCCTTGCGCACGGGAAAAAGAAACAATAGCGGGCGTCGGAGTTTCATGCGGGTAGTAATTATCGTATGCGAAGACATGATGTTGCGGATGTGTCGCCAGTCGTAACGGATGCCTTTCTTTTTCAGTTCTTCCCGGATAGCATGTACTAACTGGTATGCAAGGATGCCGGTAAAGAGATGGGCTTGCGTGTTGACGTCCTTTTGGTGAAAGATCGGACGTTCATTCTCTTTGGCGAGCGGGAGCGATCATGTACGTTTCCTCTGTAAAAAACTTTTTTCATTTCGTGCGCGCTTGGAAATCGCAGAATTTTCATGTAATTTTGTCGTACAATTTATATCTGAATTTATGACGTTTGCACAACTTCAAGACATCATCAGAGGAGGTGAAAACATATCGGTCGAGTTTAAGAAATGTCCGGCTGAATTGAACCATTCCGTTTTTGAAACGGTGTGCTCTTTTCTGAACCGTACAGGCGGACATCTGATTTTGGGGGTCGCCGATAACGGAGATATCACCGGCGTGAATGGTAGAGGAACTCGGTTCGGGAAGGAAAAACATAAAGAAATATGCGCCGTATTATTTTAGCGGCTGCCAAATCTCTATCGCAAACGAGGGAAAGTTTGTTTTCTCCATCACGTACAGAAATGTGGACATAATTCCAGAAAGTGAGCATGTAAATTTTGAAAGTGAGCATGCAACCGCCAAAAGTGAGCATGTAAATCCGGAAAATGAGCATGTAAACCTGGAAAATGAGCATGTAAACCTTATTCCGACGACCGCTCAAATCAATTCCATTTACACGTTAATTGACGAAAATGTGACTGGAAATATCAATGAGCCTGTTAAACAGTCCATTTTCAAAATTATATCTTACCTGTTAAATAACAGTGGCGCGAACGGAAACACACTGGCAATTATGTTGGGTAAAAGGCGTTCTTCCCTGACCCGACATCTGAAATTACTGCGCGACGCCAATATCATAGAGTTTGTCGGCTC